>NZ_JSVA01000006.1:0-192841 GCF_001267955.1 Roseivirga seohaensis subsp. aquiponti | reverse complement strand
GTACTAGTTTTGGGGGAGCTTACACAAGGACCTTTCTAATCTCGTATTTCATTTCGTGTGGGATACTTATTTTTAATTTTTCAATCAAGTATGCGTGATGAATAACTGTCCATTCTTTACTGATAATTCTTAGGGTATCACTGTTTTCTTCAACTTTAAACAATAATGTTTCTTTATCAATTTTGGTGGGAATAGTTTGTTTTCCGTGATAGCCCTCACTTGATAAATTACCTTTGACATCAATCGTAATTAATTGATTTTCTGTTTTTTCGATCTGAATTCCATTGTTACAGTAGCATTCTATAAGAAGAAATTTAGCTGTTCCTGTTTCAATCTTTTGAGTTAGAGAATCAGTAATTGAATAATCTTGCCCATTACAAGAGGCTGACAGCAAGAATGCTAATAAAGTAAAAAGTTTATTCATCGTAAATGTATTTGAGATTCCTTACATAAGTAAGTTCCCTAAAACTTCTGATTTAACCAACACGAAAAAAGCCTGACTCTCACGAATCAGGCTTTTCAATATTTCTAAATACTAAGTACTAGCTACTAAATACTAGCCTTTTTTGCTTTCTTCTTTAATCAAGTTAAGGGCAGAACCCGCTTTAAACCAACCAATTTGAGCTTCGTTGTATGTGTGGTTAGCTGCAATAACGTCTTTGCTGCCGTCTGCATGTACAAACTCAATCATCAATGGCTTGCCAGGAGCGAAGTCAACTAAGTCTAAGAAGTTGATGGTGTCATCTTCTTGTACTTTGTCGTAGTCTGCTTCGTTCGCAAATGTCAAACCTAGCATTCCTTGTTTTTTCAAGTTGGTTTCGTGAATTCTAGCAAATGATTTTACCAATACTGCTTTCACGCCCAAATGTCTTGGTTCCATGGCTGCATGCTCACGAGAAGATCCTTCGCCATAGTTATGGTCACCCACCACGATAGAAGGAACACCTGCCGCTTTATATTGACGAGCTGTAGCTGGTACTGGACCATATTCGCCTGTCAATTGATTTTTTACTGAATTGGTTGATTGGTTGTATGCATTTACTGCACCAATCAAACAGTTGTCAGAAATGTTATCCAAGTGACCTCTGAATCTTAACCATGGACCTGCCATAGAGATGTGGTCAGTAGTACACTTACCAAATGCTTTGATCAAAAGCTTAGCGCCTGTAATATTTTTACCATCCCAAGGAGCAAACGGCTCAAGCAATTGTAAACGCTTAGAATCTGGCTTAACGATTACTTCTACGCTGCTGCCATTTTCTGCTGGTGCTTGGTAACCATTGTCTTCTACCGCAAAACCTTTGGCTGGTAACTCAGAACCTACTGGCGGGTCTAATTTTACTTGCTCACCTTTTTCGTTTGTTAGGGTATCAGTTAATGGGTTAAAACCTAAGTTACCAGAAATAGCAATGGCTGCTACCATTTCTGGAGAGGTTACAAAGGCGTGGGTATTAGGGTTACCGTCTGCTCTTTTAGAGAAGTTACGGTTAAATGAGTGAACGATAGTGTTTACTCTCGTATTATTACCTGATCTTTCCCACTGACCAATACATGGCCCACAAGCGTTGGTAAAGATAGTGGCGTTTAAGTCTTCGAAAATACCTAAAAGGCCATCTCTTTCCGCAGTGTAGCGTACTTGCTCCGAGCCTGGGTTAATTCCGAATTCCGATTTCGTTTTTAAGTTCTTATCTATGGCTTGTTGAGCAATAGAAGAAGCTCTTGATAAATCTTCGTATGAAGAGTTGGTACAAGAGCCAATCAATCCCCATTCTACGTCCATTGGCCAGCCGTTTTTCTCAGCTTCCTCTTTCATTTTAGAAACTGGAGTAGCTCTATCTGGCGTAAATGGTCCGTTGATGTACGGCTCAAGCTCGTCCAAGTTAATTTCGATTACTTGATCGAAGTATTGTTGTGGATTAGCATAAACTTCGTCATCACCAGTAAGGTGTTCTTTAATTTCGTTGGCTAAATCGGCTACATCTGCTCTATCCGTTGCTCTTAGGTAACGATCCATAGATTCGTCATAACCAAAAGTAGAAGTAGTAGCACCAATTTCAGCACCCATATTACAGATGGTTCCTTTACCCGTAGCCGACATTGATTTAGCACCTGGCCCGAAGTATTCTACAATTGCACCAGTTCCACCTTTTACAGTTAGAATACCTGCTACTTTCAAGATTACATCTTTAGGGGCTGTCCAGCCATTTAATTTTCCGGTAAGATGAACACCAATTAGTTTAGGGAATTTAAGTTCCCAAGGCATGCCTGCCATTACATCTACAGCATCAGCTCCGCCCACACCAATGGCTACCATACCTAATCCGCCAGCGTTTACTGTGTGCGAATCGGTACCAATCATCATTCCGCCAGGGAATGCATAATTTTCTAATACCACTTGGTGAATAATACCAGCACCTGGTTTCCAGAAACCGATACCGTATTTGTTAGAAACTGACTCTAAGAAGTTGAAAACTTCACCAGATGCAGTCAATGAATTTCTTAAATCATCTTTAGCGCCTTCTTTGGCAAGGATAAGGTGATCGCAATGAACGGTAGAAGGAACTGCCGCAGTGGGCTTTCCTGCTTGCATAAACTGAAGAAGCGCCATTTGAGCCGTAGCGTCTTGCATGGCTACGCGGTCAGGAGCAAAGTCTACATATGACTTACCTCTTTCGAATGCCGTGTTGGCGTCTCCGTCCCAAAGGTGTGAATAAAGAATTTTTTCAGATAGGGTTAGGGGTTTCCCTACCGCTTTTCTAGCCGCTGCAATACGTGAAGGGAACTTCGCGTAAACAGCTTTAATCATGTCTATGTCAAATGCCATAATGGAATTTTAGGGTTCTTGGGTAAATAAAATATAACTCGTCAAGGGTTGACAAAGTTATCACTTTTCGTAAATAATAAAATTAACAAAGCAGACTAAAAAGCCTTACCAAGCTGTATTTTTCAAGTTTTTCTATCAAAGTCTAAAAGAGCAACAGTGAAATCAGAAAGATGCCCATTCCTACGAGCATGATTAAGAAAGAATAGGGGAGAATATCCTTTGCTTTTAGTTTGGTAATGCCCAATAGTGGCAAGGCCCAAAAAGGCTGAAGCATATTGGTCAGTTGATCGCCATAAGAAAGTGCCATAATGGTTTTAGGAATAGAAGAGCCAAGATTTTGAGCAGCTTCGGTTACTATTGGCCCTTGCACCACCCATTGGCCACCTCCGCTAGGAACAAATATATTTACAATGGCTGCGCTGAAGAAGGTGAAAATCGGCAATGTAGTGGCATTTGATATTTCCATAAAGCCTTGAGAGAATAAGGCGCCAAGTCCAGAATAGGTCATAATACCCATAATACCAGCATAAAGCGGAAATTGGATGATGATTCCAGCCGACCCTCCAATGGCTTCTTCAATCGCAGAGAGAAATTTCGCAAAGGAACCGTGAAGCAAAACTGCTAAACCGAAAAAGAAGAAGTTGATATAGTTTAGGTCGATAAATGACAAGCCAACCAGAGAAGGACTGACCCATATTTTACGCAAGGCAATAAAACAGATGATTCCACCTAAGACAATGGCTGCAATTTTAGAATTATCAATTCTTTCTGCGCCTTGACTTTTTCCCCCAACATGATGTGTTTCTTTTTTAAACACCATATTAATTTCTGTATCGTGGCCTCTTTTTCCTAACAGATAGAATACTGAAGGAACGATAATAAGGAGTAGGACAAAAGTGATAATGTTAGGGGTAGACAGCAGCGTTTGCCCAATCCCTATTTGTCCAATTTCTTGAATGAGGAAGTGATCTCTACTGGCTACGGCCAAAGGGGCCGAACCTGAAAAGCCTCCGTGAAAGCACATCATACCACTATAACCAGCAGCACCAAGCAATGGGTAATTCATCTTCCACCCATGAGCTTTTGCCCTTTCTGCTACTTTTCGAGCGAAAATAGCCCCAAAAACCAAACACAATCCCCAATTGATCATGCTTACTAAAATGGTGAGTAAGCTAATGGTAAATGCTGCCTTGGCCGATGTATTACAATAAATGGTAAAGCGGTCGATGATATTATTAACAAAAGGGGTGAGTGCTAATGCATGTCCCAAAATAAGAATTAAGGCCATTTGCATGGTGAATTCTAGCAGTTCCCAGAAGCCTATTTCCCAATAGCCTAAAATGACCATACTGTAAGTAGAGCCCGAATTTTCTGGTCGTTCAGTAAAAACTAAAGCCAGAATAAAGGTGACCAGGGTTAGAATAACAGCAATAGAAAATGGAGATGGCAGAATTTGACGGACAAAACGGAGGTAGAGACTGTTTTTAGACATAATTCAAAGCTAGCAAAATGATAAATGCTTTACGATTTCATAAATAGGAATTTTAAGCCATTGATCAATTCATTTAAACATTTTTGCCCTTTATAAGATTTATCATGAAGTATAGTTTGAATACATATATGCATAGCGCAAAGCTATGCGTTGGTACAAAACACACATTTTTTATTTCGCCCAATGCAGAAAAGAATTCTTGTAGTTGATGATGACCCTTCGTTCAACAAAATGCTGTCCGCTTTTTTAGGGCGGCATGGCTTTTTGGTAAATTCAGTTTATACCTCAAAATCAGCCATGGAAAGTATGGGCAATGAAATGCCTGATTTAGTATTAACTGACTTCAAACTACCTGATTTAGATGGACTTGAGTTGATTGAACTCATTAAAAGTAAAAGTCCAGAAATGGCCATTATTCTAATGACTAATTACTCTGATATTCGTACGGCAGTAAAGTCAATTCAGCTTGGGGCTTTTGAGTTTGTTACTAAGCCAGTAAATCCAGACGAACTGTTAATTACTATTCAGGCTGCTTTGAATCAGAAGGAAAAGAAAGTGGCCATAGCAAAACCTGAGAAGAAGAGAAATATAACGTCATCGGACAAAAAATACATCATTGGCCAGTCAGCGGCTTCTAAGCAACTTTGGGAACATATAAAGCTTGTGGCACCAACCCAAATGAGCGTTTTGCTTTTGGGTGAAAGTGGTACAGGGAAGGAGTATGCTGCAAAAATGATTCATGAAAGCAGTAAAAGGGCTGATAAAACTTTTATAGCAGTAGACTGTGGAGCACTTTCAAAAGAGCTTGCGGCAAGTGAATTGTTTGGGCATGTAAAAGGGGCTTTTACTGGGGCACTTAAAGATAAAAAAGGACAGTTTGAGCTGGCTGAAGGTGGAACTTTGTTTTTAGATGAGGTAGGAAATTTACCTTATGATGTTCAGGTACAGTTGCTAAGGGCGCTGCAAGAGCGAAAAATTAAACGGGTGGGGAGTGAAACGGATATTTCTGTGGATGTTAGATTAATTTCGGCAACGAATGAAAAAATGCAACAAGCCATTGATGAACAGCAATTTAGACTTGATCTTTTTCATAGGTTAAATGAGTTTGAACTAAAGCTAATGCCACTTAGAAAGCGTTTGGGCGATTTAGATGAATACTTGAACTTTTTTTTAGACCAAGCCAATAGTGAGTTAGAAAAGACGGTGAGTGGTTTTTCTTCGGCAGTAATTCAGGTTTTTCAACAGTATAGTTGGCCTGGTAACTTAAGGGAATTAAGAAATATTGTGAGACGAGCGGTGCTATTGTGTCAAACCGATCTGATAGAATTGGCTCAAATTCCAAATACTTTAATGAATGAAAATGAGGTTTTGGAAGAAAAAGAACACGAAAAACCGATAGCCACCAAACCAGAAAGCCGAGGTTTATTACACAATTTGAAAGCTATGCAAGAACTTCAAGAGAAGGAAACGATCGAGAAGGTGCTACTAGAAACAAAGTATAATAAATCTAAAGCCGCAGAACTGTTAAATATCGATAGATCAACGCTTTATAACAAAATAGCTAAGTATAACATTGAGATTTAAGCGCTAACAATTTCTTGTTCATCTGAATAAGCGTAGGAAGCAATTCGTGTGTTGTTTCAAGCATTTTTTCGTGCTTTCCTAGCTGATGATAAACTTCAATGCTTTTTAGTGTTTCGGAAATTGGCGTATGGTTTATGCTGTCATAAGTTTGCACCATTTTATGAGCCGTATTGGCCAGAAGCACTAGATTTTTAGATTCAAGAAATTGATTGAAGTCAGATACGTTTTTATCATTACTTCGGATTAACTCTCTCACCAAATCAGCCAACAATTCCTCGTCATCGCCTGAAAACTGTTTAATACGGTCGAAATTAAATTTTGTCGTTACGGAATCTACATTGTTTTGCGCATTACTATTTGCACTGTTAGAATGATGAAGCATATCTTTCAGTATTTGGTCAATGGCTAGTTCTTGATAAGGCTTTGTAAGCACAGCCGAAAAACCCATGCTTTTAAACTCTTTCAATTGTTGGGGCAGAGAATGGGCTGTTACAGCAACTATAGGTAGTTCATTATTAATTTTACCCACTTCTTTTAGTATTTCTATACCGCTCAATTGAGGCATATTAATGTCGGTGAGAATAAGTTGTATGGATTGATGTTCCTCTCGAATAAAGTCTAAAGCTTCTGTTCCAGATTCAAAAACAGTTAATTTATTCACTTTAGGCTGAAGTATGGTTTTGAGCAAAGTGGCATTCCAATGGTCGTCTTCAATCACTACTACATGTATATTGGCTATATCTGTTGTTAAGTTTTCTGGGTTCAGTTTCTGTGCCTCTACAATATGTTTTTGGTACGGTAATTTTAGTTTAAGAGTGAAAGTAGTTTCCTGATCTGGGTGGCTTTCAACACTTATTTTGCCTTTCATTGCTTCCACTAATTTTTTTACAATGGCCAAGCCTAAACCTGTGCCACCATATTGTTTGGTCACAGAGACATCTTCTTGCTCGAAAGAATTGAAAATACCTTTAAGCTTGTCAGGAGCTATTCCTTTTCCGCTGTCCTTAACTCTTATGGTTAAGTCATATTTATCATGCTTTTTTTGAGCAGAAACCTGTAAGGCCACTTGGCCTCGATGGGTGAACTTTACAGCATTAGACAGCAGATTAATCAATATTTGCTTTATCCTAAATTCATCTCCAATCAAATCAATGTGTTGTAATTCAGGATTATACGAAACCAGAAAATTCAATTCCTTTTCTTGGCATTGCAAGGCATAAATATCTTCCATTTGATTAACCAAATCTGGAATATAAAATAGCTTTTTCTGTAGGCTTACCTTTCCTGAGTCTAGTTTCGAAAAGTCGAGAATATCATTCACAAGCGTCATTAAATATTCTGTACTTTCCGAAAGTGCATTGGAATATTTTCGTTGGGTTTCATTCAGTTTGGTGTTCTTTATAAGGTCTGAAAAACCAAGTATACTGTTTAGCGGATTTCTTATTTCGTGGCTCATATTGGCCAAAAATTCTTCTTTCACTTTGGCCAATCGGTTTGCTTTGTTCTTTTCTAATTCTAACCTTTTACTTAAGTAGTAAGAGTTAGTTAAATCTTTGCCAATTGCAACTAAGAAAAACCCTCCAAGACCGATTCCTAGAATGCCAATAATGAGTACAGCAAAGGTAGAATCACGAGAAATCTGATAACTCTCTTGTCGTTTTTTTGCGGCAAGTTGTTGCTCATAATTCTGTAACTGCTGAATTATTTCATCTATTTCAGCGCGTAGGCGCATATCTTGCCGCAGTAGATTTAATTCCTTAGAAGAAAGGTTGTATTGACTTCTGAACTCTTGATTTGCTACTTGCTGAAGGATTTCTTTCACTTTAAGCAGCATGCTGTCGCGGTTATAATTCACCAAGGTGAGCGTGTCGATAACTACTTCTGTTGTGCGAAGTGTATCATTTTGAACTGTAGTAATAGTATCCACTCGAATGTTTTTGGCTCCAAACAGACGCTTGACACCTTCCCATAAACCTGGTTCTTTGTATTCAGTTTCTACCAAATCATGCTTAATCGTAGGCTTTGTTTCTTCTGTGGTTTTAATTTTGGCGAGCACTTTTGATTCAGTACTTGCGCTGTCTTCAGTAGATTCTGTGATTTTTTCAAGGGCCTCATTGCTGAAATTCTTGGTTTGCCTATTTTTTTTGGTAAGTAAGAAGTCGCTTAGATAATTGAGTTTTTGAAGAAAAAGTATTTCCAGTGAATCTATTCTTTGTATCTGAAGACTATCTTGAGTCATTCTCTTTTTTAGCTCATCAATACTGAGTTGTGTTTGTTTTATTTCATTCTGATACGCTGTATAGGCGTTATCGTCATTGGATAAGATATAATACTGAATATAGTTTTCAGCTTTAGTAATGCCCTGAATGGTTTTCTGAATAAGAGGGGTTTTCTCATCAGGTTGAGAAAGTAGGTTAATGGAATGACTGAGCTTTTGATAGCTTTCATAACTCCAATAAATTCCACCTCCAATCACCAGAATAATGATAATGAACGTTACCCATACTTTCTTCTTAATACTAAAATCGGAAGATGATTTCATATGCTATAAACCATTTCTGAAGCTAATGTTCTTAAGGGAGATGAAAAATAATTGCCAATGGCTCTGATGATCTTTTTAGAATGGTTTCCAACCCATAAATGTTTGACGTTGTCTAGGTTAGTGTTAATAAATTGAAGTATGAAAAAAATAATATTAGCGATTGGATTGATTACAACATTTTTTTATTCCTGTGAAGATGATCCGACCACGGCATATTTAAATGTGAAAAACGAAACAACTTTACCACTAGAAGGGGTGACCATCTATTTAGGAGGGATTGTACACAATTATGGAAAGATTGATTCTGGAAAAACCTCAGGCCTGTTTTTATTTTATAACACTTTTGTAGCCGACTCGATTGTGTTTGAATATGATAATGAGGTAACTATCTTTAGGCCAAACAATGGACTCTTTCAGTGGCCTGCAATGGAAATAGGGGCAACTTACACTTATACAATTGGGCTAGATCAAAATAACGAACCCAAATATGAAGTTGGTAGGGTAAATTGATTTTGCTACAAAGATAAAAAGGCCACTTAGTATCTCTAAGTGACCTTTTTGGTAGCTAATTTTCTACTTTCTATTCAAAATCTTTGAAGAAACTCAAATCGGCTTTGTCGTAAGCGGCTTTAAATTTAGGCCATGCAGTATTGAAAAACTCATTCGTTTTCTCTTCTGTTAGCTTTATCATTTGTTCTGCTTTTCTTACTGCATTTCTTTCTGTTTCACCAGGTGCTCCCATACGAGAGTTGTTGTATCTTCTGGCTTCCTGAATATAGTTATTTGCAGTTGTAAAACGCTCTCTTACTACGGCTTGCCCTCTTTCTCCAGGTACACCAATAGTAAGTTTTCTAACTGGTAAGAAACTCTCTTTTACTGCTTCAACAGCTTTTTTCAAATCCTTTACTTTATCAGCATCAACGTTTTTCATTTGCGCTTCTACTTTCTCAATGATTTCGTTCGCAGATCTAACCTTGTTTGTGATTTCAGCAAAAGACTGAGACATTTTCAGTACTTGATCTTCAAAGGCTTTATTGGCTTGTAGCTCAGACATGCTGATTTCCATTCTTGGATCGAGGTGTACTTTTACCATTTTAGAAACCTGTTGATCGCCAAATTCTAACACTATTTTGTAAGTACCTGGCAGGGCCGATCCAGCAGATTGCTCACGGTTCTGAGTTCCGCCACCGAAACGGTTTCCACCACCAGAGAATTCAACTGGGTAAGGGTTTCTTCTATCTAAATTCCAAGATATGGTATTGATTTCTCCTTTCTTAATATTTGAAGTTCTAGTTCTAACGGTATCGCCACTAGCATTTAGAACAATCATTTTCACTTTAGTAGGTAGCTTCTTTTCTGGAGTTTCTGTTGTTTCAGCTTCTTTGTTATTACGCTTTCTACGTGATGATTTGTCTTCTACAGCCTCTTCTTTTTTGGCGTCATCTCTTACCCAGAACTTCACGTTAGCAGAGCTTAAGTATTTGTTTTCACCTTCAAATGGACCACCATCAGCCGGGAAGCGCATGCCTGGAGGCTGACGGTAAGTCATTTGATATGCATCAGCTACATCAAACATTACGATGTCAGAATTTTTCACCGTTTCAACTCCTTTCGCAGCAAACTCTCTCAAAGGTCTCAAGTCGTCAAGAATATAGAACGCTCTACCGAAAGTACAGATTACTAAATCATCCTCTCTTTCTTGCCAAGCTAAGTCCATAGTTGAAGCGTTTGGATAACCGTGGTTCCATTTGTTCCAGTTTTGAGCTTTATCGAAACTTACGTACAAACCATTTTCTGTACCTAAGAAAATCAAATTAGGCTCTCTTTCATCTTGAAGAATGGAAAGTGTATAGCCAAATACATCGCTATCGTCTACAATTCTTGTCCAAGTTTGACCATAGTCTGTAGTGTGATATGCATAAGCAGTAAAGTTATTTCTTCTGTAATCGTTAGCAATTACAAAAGCTTCACCAGCATTATGGTGTGATGCTTTTATTTGAGGAATCCAACTACCTGCAGGTAAACCAGGAAGTTTAGCCGCTACGTTAGTCCAAGTTTTTCCTTTGTCTTTGGTTACCTGCACATTTCCGTCATCAGTACCAGCCCAAATTACGTTTTTGTCGAGTGGGCTAGGAGCAATGGCAATAATAGTAGTGTGATTTTCAGCACCAGTTGCGTCTAGCGTTAAACCACCACTTTCGTTTTGCTTTTGTTTTTCAGGGTCATTAGTCGAAAGATCTGGAGAAATGATTGTCCAGTCATCTCCTCTGTTTGTGCTATAATGAACAAACTGAGACCCAAAATATACAGCGTTTGAATTGTGTGGATCAACGGCTACTGGTGAGTTCCAGTTGAAGCGAAGGCTTGTAGCTGTATCAGGTGCTGTTGGCTGAATACCCTTTGTATATCCACTTAGTTTATCGTAACGCGAAACACTTCCTTGCTGCGACATGGTGTAACCATACCTTGAGTCACCAGGAATTGGTGCTACGTCAAAACCGTCACCAAAGCTTAATTCTTGCCAATCGTGGTTTCTGATTCCTGCATAGTTAAATACATAAGCAGGCCCAACCCACGAACCATTGTCTTGCATTCCGCCATACACATTGTAAGGCATTTCGTTATCTACATTTACATGGTAGAACTGACCCACAGGAAGTTTTTCAGTGAATCTCCATGTTTTAGCCATGTCACGTGTAATGTTCAAACCTCCATCATTACCGTCAATCATGTAAGAAGGATCTTCTGGATGAATCCACCAAGCGTGGTGGTCTGGGTGAACACCAGAGTAAGGAATGATTTCTTCCCAAGACTTTCCGCCATCTTCAGACCTAGAAACTCTAGAGAAAAGGCTATATATTCTGTTTTCGTTTTTAGTATCTACAAAGATGTCAGCATAATAGAATGGACGATCTCCAATGTTTTGAGTAGTTGCAGAGGCTGCTCTTAGTTCCCAAGTATTGCCTCCATCAGTAGAACGGTAAAGACCATTGGCTTTTGATTCGATCATGGCATAAACATAATCTGGTCTGCTTCGTGAAATCGCTAAACCAATTCTACCATAATCGCCTTTTGGTAATCCTTTTTCTCCAGTAAGATTTTTGAAAGTGTCTCCACCATCGTTAGTCACATAAAGTCCTGAACCTGGGCCGCCAGATTTGAAGAACCAAGGCCATCTTTTGTGTTCCCACATGGCAACGAATATCTTGTTTGGGTTAGAAGGGTCAGCCACCATATCGGCTACACCAGTAAGGCTGTTGGTATAAAGTATTTTCTCCCAAGTTTTTCCTCCATCTTTAGTTCTGAAAAGGCCTCTTTCTTCGTGTTCGCCCCAAGGAGAACCGATTGCGCCAACATAAACAATATTAGGATTATCTGGGTGAATGTAAATTCTGTGGATATTTCGGGTTTTTTCTAGCCCCATCAAATCCCAAGTTTCACCACCATCGATAGAACGGTAAACACCATATCCACCGCTCACAGAGTTACGCGGGTTTCCTTCACCAGTTCCAACCCAAATAATATCTGGATTTTTCTGGTAAATGGAAATGGCACCAATTCCAAGCACGGCTTCATCGTCAAAAAGAGGCTCCCAGTTAAGGCCACCACCAGTTGAACGCCATAAACCACCTGATGCAGCTCCTGCATAGATGATCTCAGGATTACTTTCCACTACATCAATGGCCGTGATTCTACCACTCATGGCGGCTGGCCCGATGCTCCTGGCTTTCATGTCTTTGAAAAGATCCATGTCTACTTTTTGGCCATAAACCAAAGCAGAGAGTAGCATGAATGTTAGGCCCAAAATCGATCTGATTTTTGAAGGTCTAAATAGCTTTAAATGCTGAATACTCATTAAGTTGTTGATTTGATTGAAAATGAAATTTTAACAATTTAAACCAAGAACTTAAAAACAGAAATTCAATTCGTAAGAACGCAAACAATGCTGTATGAATGGTTAGTATTTCAATTACCATTCACTTATCAGAAGCTTAATACCTAACCCAAAATTTAGGTGATCGAATCGTGATTTTTTCACGGTCAAATCATACACTTCATCGGTTTTGTTGTAACTCACGCTTTGTGGGGTTAGGTACTCTGCAGTAGAAGATTTAATGGCTTTTATGTTAAAGTCTAAGCTTAGAAAATCGTTAATAAAAACTTCTAACCCTCCACCCAAGCCGTAGTTCATGGCAAAGTCATCAATGTCTCTAACTACATCCCATTGTTCTTGCAATGGGCCATCTCTGAAATGAGCCGTAGTGGCAATGTAGCTAAAGCCTCCAAAGAAGTCGGCATAGGGTTGAAAGCCTTCTGAAACCGGTGGCTTAATCCTGATGAGTCCGAGCATATAGGCCATTTCATTATTTCTTCTGATTCTGACATCACCTAAATCATCACCATGCCATCCATCGCGAACTTCGGAACCATAACGAGTTACCCCGAGCATACCGCCCAAGTGAATAGGAGAGCCGTTGATTTGAAAAGCGATATCTGAACTGAAGCCGCCACCCCAGATTTCAGGAGAGTCTTTTTTTAGGTCGCCCATAGGAGCAAAGCCATTTAGGCTTAAACCGAAAGTAGATTGACCTTTAGAGAATACAGGGAAAAAGAGAAGTAATGCAGGTATTAAAAAGTATTTTGACATGTTGTTGGTTGTTTTGACTTTTGGTTTTAAGCCAATAATGTGCCAAAAAATTCAGCACTATTAATACTAAAATACTTTGAGGCGCGTCTAAAATAATTAGTATTTTTGGTTTCAAAATCTTTGACATGAGCATAGTTTCAGAAAACATAAAGCACCTTAGAAAACTTAAAAACTGGACACAGGGTGATTTTGCAGAAAAAATCGACATTAAGCGATCGCTAGTTGGGGCTTATGAAGAAGGCAGGGCAGACCCTAGGCTGAATAACTTGCTAAATATGTCAAAGGTATTTAAGGTGCCCGTAGATTTTCTAATATCGAAAGATCTTTCGAGCCTAAGTGAAGAGCAAATCTTGAAATTATCAGCTCCAAGAAAACCGTATTCAAAAGTGCTTTCTATTACAGTGGATAAAAATAACGAGGAATTAATTGATCTCATTCCTCAAAAGGCTTCTGCGGGTTACCTGAACGGTTATGCCGATCCAGAGTATTTGGAAGAACTTCCAAAATTTCAGTTACCAAATTTACCAAAGTCGGGTACTTACCGTGCTTTTGAAATTACGGGCGACTCTATGCTTCCTTTAAGACCGGGCACGATTGTGATTGGTAAGTACTTGGAAGATGTGACGGATATTAAAAATGGACGTTGCTATGTTATTCTTTCTAAAGAAGAAGGAGTAGTGTACAAACGTGTTTTTGATTATACGCTGGAAAATGGAAAGCTATTTTTGGTGTCGGATAATAAAGCTTACTCGCCTTACGACATTCCGGTAAGTGATGTTATTGAAATTTGGGAAGCTAAAGCTTACTTGAGCATGGATTTGCCCGATTATTCTGACGATACTATGGACTTTGAGCAATTGAAGAGTATTGTTTTAGATCTTCAACAAGAGGTAATTAAGTTGAAAGATCATCATCCAAGATTGAATTAAGGTTTTTCAATTTTGAGTTTTTCGTAAAGAGCTATTCTATCTGTTTTTCCTGAAGCTGTTCTAGGCAGAGCGTCAATCAAGAATAATTCATTTGGTTTATAGTATTTGGTTAAGGAGGATTCTATGACCGATTTAAGCGTTTCAATTGTACTATCATTTTTACTTACAATTGCCGCCACATAGGTTTCGCCAAGTTGCAGATGCGTTTTCTTTAAAAGAACTACTTCAGTGGCTAACAACTGACTAAGCTGGTTTTCTAGTTGATCAAGGTGTATTTTTATTCCCCCAGAATTAATTACAAAATCGGCCCTTCCCAGCCATTTAAACTGCCTTCCTTTGAGCTCCACTACATCATTGGTTTGAATCCATTCGTTAAGTGTTACATCCGCTTTTATACGTAAGCAATCGCGGTAATCTGTTTCTACCAAAATCCCATCCAATACTGTAAAATGATCACATTTGTTCATGCCATTCATTGGTTTGAGGGCAATATGCGAAACAGTTTCCGTCATGCCATAAGTACTGAAAATCTGTGTGGAGAGTGATTGTATTTCTTTTTCCAATTCAGCGCTTATTGGTGCGCCACCTACAATAATGCTTTCAATGTTGTTAAGTTGTTTTCTTCCTTTGTCAGTCGTCAACATGCGTTCAAGTTGAAGAGGAACCAGTGCGGCAAAAGAGAACTTTTGGTCTTCTTCCAAATATTCTTCAGGATTTGAACTTGGGGGAACCAACGTAAGATTCCATTCAAACTCTATGGCTCTCACTAACATCATTTTACCACCAATAAATTCAGGGTTGATGCATAGTAATGCTGAAATGTTTTTTTCGAGATTTAGTGTTTTGGCGGTTCTTTGAGCACTGGCAATCATTTGTGCTCTTGAGATGTATATGGTTTTTGGTTTACCTGTGGAACCGGATGTTTCTTGGGCAAAACTTTGCTTGCCAGTGCGCCATTCATTTATGAACTTAGCTGCTGAAATATAGGCTTGGTCGTGGCTTGATTCTTGCAATAAAAGCAATTTTGAAAAATAACTTCTTGTACCATTCCATATCAAACTGCCGCTCATAGGCCAATTTTAGTTCATTATGATTAGAGTTCAAACCCTTACACTTGCCTTTCTTTTCATTGTTACACTTTCAGTTTTTGGCCAAAACGCCTCACAGTTTGTGATTAAGGGAAATGTAGCGGATAAGCAGACAGGAGAAACGCTTCCATATGCCTCTGTTTTTTTAGCCAATACTACCGTTGGAACGGTATCAAATGATCAAGGAGATTTTGTTTTAAATGTACCTAAATCAGGCTCATATGACTTAATTATCAAATTTGCTGGTTATAAAACCTTCACCCAATCTATTCAGTTTTTCGAGCCTCAAACCATTGAGGTTACAGCGAAACTGGATGTGGATACTCGGCAGGTGAGTGGTGTAACCGTTATGGCGAAGAAAGATGAGAAATGGAGACGTAATTTGGAAGATTTCAAAATTGGATTTTTAGGTACTTCTCCTTTTGCCGAACAATGTAAGATTCTTAATGAAGAAGTAATTGATTTCTACTTTGATGAGGAGAATAATATTTTTGAAGCCTTTGCCAGCGAACCACTTATTATTGAGAATAAGGCACTTGGGTACAGAATTAAATATGTATTAGAAGGGTACTATGTCTATTTTAATGAGAAATACTCTTCTTATTGGGGCTATCCATCATACGAAGAATTAAGAGGAGATAAGAAGCCAAGGGCACGATGGTTAAAAAATAGAGAAATAGCCTATTTAGGCTCTGTCGACCATTTTTTTAGTAGTTTATTTAATAATAACCTGAAGAAGGATGGTTACGTGGTTCAGATGGCAAGAGATATTGAAGGTAAAAGGTATTTAGATAGAAATGAGCTGGATTTGTATCAGTTTGTGAAGCCAGGGGCTACAGAGAACTCTAAACGTTTAGAGTTTGAACACATACTGTATGTTACTTACACAAAAGAGTTGGTTTCAGAAGAAATGGGCTCTGTTATTAACGTATCAAAAGTACCAGTGAGTGGTAATAAGCAGCGTTCGCAGTTTTATCTTCTGGAAGGAAAAACATTTATTGAGTTTGAGAAGAATGGCTACGTTTATAACCCACTTGATTACCTTGTTGCCGACTATTGGGCCATCGAAAAAATGGGGGATTTAATGCCTATCGATTATATAAATACTCGCTCAACTGACAAATAGCACGTTAGGCCTTAAACGCTTCTAAAATCGCTCTTTTATATTCAGCAAATACCTCTGTATTGCGCTCCGAATTGGTTTGTATTTCCAGAATTTTGGCACTCTTAGAAATGTTGAAGAAGGTTTCTAAGTAATCTTTTAAATCTTTTAGGTTCGAGCAGCAATAGTATTCAAAACCAAAGTCTTTTGCCGTATTTTCAGCATTTAGCTTTTGCTTAGTTTCGAAGTATTCTTTTAATTCGGGTTGGCGTTTTGGGCCGTCAATCATTCTGAAAATTCCGCCTCCATGATTGTTAAAAACAATCACACGCAAATTCTTGAGGTTGTAATTGTGCCAAAAAGCATTGCGGTCATAGAAGAAGGCCATATCGCCCGTAAATAATACGACAGGTGATTTTTGAGATAAGGCAGCTCCAACGGCAGTACTATTACTGCCATCTATTCCACTAGTTCCTCGGTTCGCGAAAATCTCTACCTGCTTATTTTTGGGCGCGCCAATAATGTTTGCGTAGCGAATTGCCATACTATTTGCAAAGTGCAGTTTTGCCTTGTTTGGAACTACATTTAGCACAGCGTTAAATGCTTGAAATTCACTAAACTTCTTCATTTTCATGAAACTAGCCTTAGCAGTTTCAACAATTTGGTTTGCCTGTTGCCATTGATTTAAGTAGCTGAAGCTACCTTTGCCACCTACATGCTGAACAAATTCACCAAAGAAAATTTCTGGATCAATTTTTATCAATTCTGTTAGGTGCTGCAGGCTATCGTTTAATTTTTCTGAAGAAGAAATATGCCAGTGTTCCGTAGGAGGGTTGTTTCTTAAGTACAGCTTTAAGTTTTTAGAAATTAGAGACTTGCCTAGCGTAATTAGTAGCGTTGGAGCTAATTCTATATTGTTAGTATTGAGATGAGGATTCAAGAAAGAATCTTGGTTGAAGACCACTCCAGGTAAGTCATGTTGATTAGAGATGACGTCTGCGATAATTGGAATGCCAGCTTTTTCCGCAAAACGATACAGTGCAGTGTGCAACGGTTTAGAATATTCCATTTGCCCTAGCACAATGGCCTTTCTTGTATGATTTTGCCATTTTTTGCCAAGGCTCATCCATTGTGCGAGATGAATATTCTGTTGAAATGGAGTATTCTTGATTACTCTAACTTCGGGGAAATTTACAAGTTCATTTGAATCAGGATAGAATGGTTCTCTAATTGGTACATTGATATGAACAGGGCCTTTTCTGCCTATGCTTGCGTTAATGGCTTCATTCACAATTCTATTGCAATGCCATTTAGCATCTTCATGATTTACTTCAACCGGAAAATCGAAACTTGCTAAAACATGCTTTCCGTAAATGTTTGATTGCTGAATGGTTTGCCCATCATACTGATTTATCCATTCTGGGGGGCGGTCTGCAGTAAGTATGAGTAATGGAATTTCTTGATAAAAAGCCTCGGCAATGGCGGGAGCATAATTATAGGCAGCCGATCCTGAAGTGCAGATTAGAGCCACTGGTTTACCTTGTTGCTGCGCCATTCCCATGGCAATAAAGGCCGCAGAACGTTCGTCAGGAATGATTTTAGTCTCAATTTCTGGGTGACGAACGAAAGCTAAAGTAAGCGCAGCCGACCTTGAACCTGGTGAAATAATAGCAGATTGAATACCGTGCGAGGCACAAACACTTGCGATATCGTAGATGTGTTGGAGGATCAAGATTGTGAATTCAAAATATTGAGTAATGTATTGAATTTCATTTCAGTTTCTTCAAATTCCTTTTCAGCAACTGAGTCTACTGTTACTCCAGCGCCAGCATAAAGGATTGCGCTGTTTTCAAGTAACTCCATACAGCGAAGGTTAACGAAAATTGAAGTCTTTTGCTCATTTTGAACTGGCCCTAAATAACCTGAGTAAAACGATCGGTCAAAGCCTTCATGTTGCTGAATGAAGTTTAGAGCCGCTTCTTTAGGCATTCCGGCAATGGCGGAAGTGGGGTGCAATAATTCTAACATTACAGTACCAAGCTCAGGGAAATTCGTTTCCTTCATGTTTACTTCAAACTCTGTTTTAAGGTGAAGTAAATTCCCGGCAATAATCGTTTTTGGCCCTTTCTCCTCGTATTCTCTAAGTCTGATTTTCTTAAAGCAATTAATGATGTATCGGCTTACAAGCGCCTGCTCCTCGATCTCTTTTTGTGTCCATGCAGTGTCAGAAATGGATTTAGCGATATCTCTTCTTTGCGTTCCTGCCAAGGCTACAGTTTTAAACTGCGAGTGATTGACCTCTAAAAGCAATTCCGGAGTAGCGCCCAACCAAGTTCCTGTTTCGGGCATAGAAACAATTGAAACGAAGGCGTTTGCATAAGCATCGCACAATTGAAGGTACTTGGTGATTAAATCAAAACCATCATTGAGAGAAATGACTTTCGACCTAGCGGGTACAACTTTCAGGAACTCGTTATTCTTGATGGCATCAATCCCAAGCTGCACTAAATCTTTATAATCAATGTCAGCACCTTTTTTCTCCTGATCTTTTACATGGTAGTTTAGTTTCTCCTCTGGCTTTTTGAGTTGTTCCTTTAGTTGGATGAAGAACTTTGCCTGAAGCACATTTTCCTCGCTAGTTAAGTCTTCATGCTGAATGACTTCATCAAAATCAAAGGAGACGTGGAAATCACTTTTAATAAATAATGTGGCACTACTTTTTGGGTTGAAAGGAGAGAAGATAAAGCCTTTCTCGCAAGTTTCTAAATCGGGTCTTTCAACTTCTTGGGCGCTGCTAAAAGATACCATTAGATTGACTTCTTTTTGATGCGGTGCTCGCCAAACGGCCAATGGTAGTCCTAAATTTACGGCTACTTGAAATATTGATCTTAGCGTATGAGTCTTTTCAAATCCCGTAAAATCAAGGGATGATATTGCAGATTGCTTTTGATTCATTTCTTACTTTTTATCCATCACTGCCATGGTGATTCTACTGATACAGACCAGGTCATCATTTTCGTTGGTAATTTTAATTTCCCAAACCTGTGTTTTTCTTCCAACATGATGTGGTCTTGCCACTGCATAAACCCAGCCTTCTTTTACAGACTTAATATGATTTCCGTTGATTTCTAAACCTACGCAATATTGCTTTTCAGGGTCTACTACAGAGTGCGCAGCAATACTACCAAGTGTTTCTGCCAATGCCATAGACGCCCCGCCATGTAACAGCCCCAAAGGTTGTTTTGTTCTATGGTCAACAGGCATTTTGGCGCGCATAAAGTCAGTACCTATTTCTGTAATCTCTATACCCAAATGTTCAACCATGGTATTCTTGCTGAACTGATTAACCATTGAAATATTAACTCCCGGATGAAACATGAAGGTTTTGAATTAGTTTCTAGATTTGTGCCTGAATTGGGCAAAAATAGAACAAAATTGATGATCAAAAAAATCTACCTTACGCGCCACGGACAGACGGATTTTAACAAACAGGGAATTGTGCAGGGCAGAGGTGTAGATTCTGACCTAAATGAAATGGGAAGGGCTCAGGCTCAGGCATTTCATGAAGCGTACAAGCATATTCCTTTTGATAAGCTCTACATTTCTTCGCTTAAAAGAACCGCGCAGTCTATGGAGAATTTTATTCAGCAAGGCTTACCTTATGAAGCGCTACCTGAGTTAGACGAGATTAGCTGGGGTATTCACGAAGGGGCAGAAGTAAACGAACAGCAGCACGCTTATTACTTCGAAATGATAAACAGTTGGCAAAGAGGCGAAACGCACAAGGCGATTGAAGGCGGAGAGAGCCCTGAGGGTTTGGCCAAGAGGTTACGTGCAGGGCTATCTTATATTATGGCCAAAGAGAACGAAAATAACGTTTTGATTTGCATGCACGGCCGAGCTATGCGTTTAATGCTGGCCACTATTTTTAATTACCCAATTAGTGGAATGGATTACTTTCTACACAATAATTTGGGTCTTTACGAGATTACCTACACCGGAAAAACTTTTGTGTTAGATAGGTATAATGAAATTAGTCATTTGCGCCATCTATAGTGGCCAAGGCTATTTTGGCTTTACTATCTAAGCTGTTTTTATAAGGATGCTTTTTAAATTCTAATACCTTATTGAAATATGCTTTTGCTTGCTCATTATCTTTTTCTTCTAATTTTATGTAGCCCATTTGAAGGAAAGAATTGGGTATGAAATAAGACTCTGGGAGTATGTTTGCGTTTGAAGTTACCTCCTCATAAAGCTCCATAGCTTCAGCGTAATTCGACTTTAGTTGCGCTAATCTTGCTTTTCTATAGGTGATTTCATGAACCTCCATAATGGTTAATTTCTCAAGGTTCAGTTTAGAAATGGCTTTACTGGCCAATGTATAATAACCACCATCAATAGCGTATCTGATTTGGAGTAGTTTAAAATTAGGCAGCGCGTCTGCTTCCAAAATAGCTGAGGCATTTTTATCTGCTTCTGAGGTAGCGCCTTCCGTGGTCTTTGCTTCTTCCCAGTATTGTTTAAATGAAGTGTTTTTTCCTAAGAAGTATTCACACATTGCCACCTTCATTCTCGAGTCCTTTAGTTGGTTTCTACCTTTAAACTGATTGATATATGCTAAATAATGTGTTTTGGCTTGATTGTACATTCCACCC
Organism: Roseivirga seohaensis subsp. aquiponti; assembly: GCF_001267955.1. NCBI lineage: Bacteria > Pseudomonadati > Bacteroidota > Cytophagia > Cytophagales > Roseivirgaceae > Roseivirga > Roseivirga seohaensis. The sequence goes on along the minus strand of NZ_JSVA01000006.1, from coordinate 171,977 downwards.
TGAAAAAGTGCTTCGGCCAGTAAGTATTCAAATAATAGGGGAGCTCTGGCTTCTTGGTTTTCTAAGGCTTCTGTAAGTAGTTGGGCAGCTGCATTTGCATTGTGTGCTTTCATCAAAATGAGAGAAGAAATATACACTTCAGCCATTGTTTTCTGATCAGAAGTATTGTTTTTAAGGTTCTTTAAAGCTTCTTCATGCTGCTCTAAAAGGTAGGATTCAATCATGGAAGAGATGAGCGTTGCTTCAAGTGTAAAAGGAGTAGATTCCTTAGAGAGCTCCTTTAAATGCATTAATCCATTTTCTACGTCACCTTCAAGCCCCAACACATTTAATATCCATTGTTGATTATCAGGAACAGCTCCGAAAATAACCTGGAGCAAGCCCATGGTTTTAAAATTGAGTTTGAAATCTGGGTAGTTTTCAATGTTGTCTTCCGTAATTTTGTAAGCATTTCTTAACCCCCACACGCCATTCAGCGTGTTGCCGAATTTAAGTTTTACAAACGCCCATTGCATTTTGATTTCCGCTCTGAAGAAATCGATATATGGAGATTCGGTTGAAGTATTTTCAAGTTGCTTTAATCTTTCACTTTCATTCTTTTTCAGAATATCATAGCGCTCTTCATCTTCACTAAAAATAAGTTCTAATACATCGTTCAGGTTAGCAACATATAGCTCGCCCATCGGTATTTCTGTGCTTTCTAGCGAGGATAGAATAGATTTTGATGCTTTGAAGTTTAAATTCAAAGTGGTGTGGTAGGCCAAGTCAAAGTTGGGAGTTTGACTTTGGGCAAAGCTACTTGTTTGTGTTAAAATGAAAAATGGATAGACGAAAACGCCTATCCATTTTTTTATTTTTAGATACATTAATATCAAATTAAGCTTTAGTTGCAGCTCTTCTGCTTCTTTTTGGTTTAGCTTCTTCTACAACAATCTCGTCCGTAACGTCTGCTAAAATTCTTCCACAGTGCTCACAAACAATAATTTTCTTACGCTCACGAATATCGGCTTGTCTTTGGGGAGGAACAACGTTGAAACAACCACCACAAGCACCTCTATCTACAGGTACTACTGCTAAACCATTTCTTGCGTTGTCACGAAGTTTGTTGTAAGAAACCAAAAGTCTTTCTTCGATGTCTTTAGTAGCTTTTGTTCTTGCGTTCATTAGCTTCTGCTCGTCATCGTGACTTTCTTTGGTCAAAGTTTCGAGTTCGCTTTTTTTGCTATTCAAATCTTTTTCCCTCTCCGCTAATTCTTCTTCAGTTTTGGCGATTTCACCATTTTTGATTTCGATTTTTGCGAAGGCTTCTTTAATTCTCTTTTCAGAAATTTGAATCTCTAAATTTTGGAGCTCAATTTCTTTTGTAATGGCATCATATTCACGGTTGTTACGCACGTTCATTTGTTGCTCATTGTATTTTTTGATTAGCGCCTCAGAGTTTTTAATCTGGGTTTTATAATCTGCAATACTAGTTTCAAGATCTCCAGCTTCAGACTTGAATTTATCAATTCTTGTCTGGTATCCAGCGATCTCATCTTCTAAATCAGCTACTTCATCAGGTAGGGCACCTCTTACTTTTTTGATTTCATCCAATTCAGAATCAATTCTCTGAAGGTTAGTAAGGGCGTCAAGTTTTTGTGCTACAGTCTTTTCCATTCACGTTTTTTTAGAAGTACAGTACGGGGTTCGTATTCACCTCTGTCAAATAGGTTGCAATATTAGCAAATTTTTCTGTCAATAATGAATGCAAAAGCTCTTTTGTAAACTTTTCGCTTTCATAATGCCCTATGTCTGCAATTAGCGTTTTTCCTTCCCCATCAAAGAACTCGTGATACTTAAAATCTCCAGTCACAAAAGCATCGGCATTTTGAGCCATAGCAGTAGATAAAAGGAAGCTGCCGGCTCCACCGCAAAGTGCTACTGTCTTGATTGAATCCGTGTTTTTAGCGGTGTAACGAATGGTATTCAGTTCCATGGTTTGTTTCAAATGCGCTAGGAATTCATGGCTTGACATTTCCTTTTCCAGTTGCCCAATCATTCCAGAACCTACTTCTTGGTTTTCATTTTCTAACTGACTGATATAATAAGCTACTTCTTCGTAAGGATGATTTTCTTTTAAAGTGCTAATAACCTTACTGCTTAAATAACTCGGATACATGATTTCTACCCGGTCTTCACTTACCTGTTCTAGCTGACCTCTTTCACCAATTACCGGATTGGCCTTTTCGTTGGGCTTAAAGCTGCCGGTTCCATTTACTTTAAAACTACAGTGTGAATAATTTCCTATTTCTCCAGCTCCAGCCGCATAAAGTGCATCAAGCACCCTGTTGGTATCTTCTTTGGGAATGAACACCACCAACTTGTCTAAAAGTTGTTTTTTTGGTGCTAAAATTCTCGTATTGATTAGTCCGATTTTATTGGCTATTTTTTGATTAACCCCCAAATACACATTGTCTAAATTGGTGTGAATGGCATAAATAGCAATATCGTTTTTAATGGCTTTAATGATGGTTCGCTCCACATAATTTTTTCCATTGAGCTTTTTAAGGCCCTTGAAAACGATCGGGTGATGGGCGACAATCAGATTGCACTTCTTATTAATAGCATCGTCAATAACGGACTCAATACAGTCCAAGCTCACCATTATTCCACTTACATTCCAGTTTTTATCTCCGGTGATTAAGCCTGAATTGTCGTAAGACTCTTGATATGCTGGAGGTGCAAGTTTTTCCAGTTCTTCAATGATCTCCTTGATTTTTACCATCTTTGTAACTTTTAGAATGCTAAGATAGAAACCTGAATAGAATGAAACTCTTGCGATGGATATTATTTCCCATTTCTGCCCTTTATGGTGGGCTGATGAGTTTCAGAAATCACCTTTACAATATAGGCAAGAAGCCTCAGGTAGAATTTGACCGTACCGTGATTTCGGTTGGTAACCTTTCTATGGGTGGAACGGGTAAAACGCCCATGGTGGAGTACTTAATCAGGTTGCTACAAAAGGATTATCGATTGGCCACTTTAAGTAGAGGCTACGGAAGGAAAACTAGAGGCTATAGAATGGCTTCCGAAACCGATACTGCTGAAACAATGGGGGATGAGCCCTATCAATATTATAGAAAGTTTGGGGCAAATATCTCAGTTTGCGTTGGTGAAGAAAGAGTTATAGCCATTCCTTCTGCCATTATGGAGAAGGAAGATATTGAGGTTTTTCTTTTAGACGATGCCTATCAGCATAGAAAAGTGGCCAGAGATTTCAATATTCTTTTGAGCGATTTTAATCACCCTTTTTACGAAGATTATATTTTACCGACTGGTGAATTACGCGAAAGTAGAAGTGGAGCCAAAAGGGCAGATTGTGTTATTATCACCAAAAGCCCAGAAACCATTGATGAACAAGAGAGAAGAGAAATTAAGGCGAACGTAAAAGTCTATTTAGGAGAAAAGCCAGTGTTCTTTAGTAGGATTATTTATGATGAACCAAAGCCAGTGTTTAAGGAGCAGTTAGGTGAATTAATAAAAGGAAGCACTGTGTTATTACTAACAGCTATTGCCGACAATAAAATGTTTAAAACTGAGGTTGAAAGAAACTACAGTATAAAACAGGAATTTGTTTTTCAAGATCATCACGGTTTTACGGCAAAGGACTTAGACGGTTTACTGACTTATTTGCAGACACAGAAAGAAGAGATAAAGATTGTAACGACAGAGAAAGACATGGTACGACTTTTGACACTTGCCGAACATCCACTTTTTAAGAAGACAACAGCTTTTTATATTCCCATTCGCTTTGAAATGGAAGAAGAAGAGAAGTTTACCAGTCGCTTGTTTAAAGTGCTAGAACAAAAGAAAAACCTCAATTGAATTGTTAATTTTGGGCGTGCTGAAGAGGGTATTATTTATTTCAAGTTTTTTGGTGTTAAGTGCTGCGGCTTTTTCTCAAGGTAACACCACGTTTAGTGTCAATAGAGATTCACTGAAAAGTCAGAGAGAAAATCGACTTTTAAAAGATACTGTTGAGAGTGTATATGGTCCTTTAACTACTCGCTACACTTACGAGAAGAATTTCAAATTCAATAACCTCATTTTCAATTATCCAGACACCATTCCTGATAACCTTCATCGCTATACTGATATTGAAAGAAATGGCAATCTTGGTCAAAATTTGGGTAATTTGGGCACAGCCTACCGAGGTTTGTATTATGAACCATCTATGACTATTGGAAGGCGGTCAGGCTATAATGCTTATGATGAGTTTTATGTTGGCCCTGACGATATTAAGTATTTCGATACCAAATCTCCATTTACAGAAATCAATGTGGTGTATGGAGGTGGCCGAAGAGGACAAACAGATATTGTCTTCGCTCTAAACGACAGTGTTTATTTGAATTTGGGCTTTCAGTATAAAAGTGTGAGGGCAGAAAAGCAGTTGGCATTTTTAAGCACTGGCGATTTTCAGTCGAAAGGAACCAATTATAACTTCTTCGGCTTTATTCGTCCCAAAAAACTACCTCGCTATTTGGCCTTGTTTAATGTAACTCAAATGAAGTTTAGCGTAGATGAGCAGGGAGGAATTCTTGACCCTGCCATCGACCCTGCTAATGATGAGAACGGTGCAGAAGCTACCTATTTTAAGTATAAAGATGCCAACGTGTTACTCGATGATGCCGAAAGCTATGATAAGCGTGGGGGAGTACATATTTTTCAGCAATATAATTTAGATTCAGTATTGCAGGTGTATCATTCTGGTACTTATTATAATCAGGTAGTAAGGTATACTGATGTGTATAATTTGGCCGGTTCAGACTCACTGGTTTATAAACCTGTGGGGCGTAATTTGGTGAGAGATTCCATCATGGACAGAACTACTTATAATGAGCTTTCGAATGAATTTGGAGTTAAAGGTTATACCAAAAGTTTCTCATACACAGTTTTTTATCGCTCTCGTTATTTGAAATATGACAATAGAATTTTAGGTGGAGAAGGTGCTGATTTAGAAAGTTATTTGGGTGGAACTTTAAGGCAGAAAATTACGCCAAAAATTTTCTTGAAAGCTTCTGGAGAATATTTGATTGGAGGTGGCTTTTTTGTTGAAGGAAATTTTACTAGTAATTTCTTCGATGCTAGAGTTTCTAAAGTATCTAGCCAACCCTCTTACCTTTCTGAACTTTATGCTGGTCAGCAGGGCTATTGGATCAACGGGTTTAAAAACGAGCAGTCCGAAAATCTCTATGGGGAAGTTAAAATTAACACTCAGGGCATGAGTTTCAGGCCATTGATCAGATTCAATAGAATTGCTAATTACCTCTATTATGGTCAAGATAAGCGCCCAAATCAAGCGGGAAGCGATATCGTAATTTTGGCTCCGGGGTTCCATTTTGATTTCAATCTGTCGCCAAAATGGAAATGGTCGAGTAGTTTTTATTATAATACAGTTTCTGGAGGTTCTTCAGATCTTTATCGCCTTCCCGATATGTTAGCGAATGGGCAATTGGCGTATAAAAATGTAGTTTTTAACGGAAAAATGATTGTTCATACTGGAATAGATTTGCACTACCGTTCTGCCTATTATGCCAATGCTTATAACCCTATTGTTCAGCAATACTATCTTCAAAACGACTTTAAAAATGATGCTTTTGTTAAGGCCGATTTATTCTTGAATTTCAAAGTTGAGAATTTTCATTTCTTTGTTAAGTCAGCTCATTTTAATCAAGGCATTACTGCCGATGGTTATTTCTTAACACCTTATTATACTGGTGTAAAACGTACGTTAGACATGGGCGTTCGTTGGTCATTCTACAATTAAAAATCTTCGCATTAAGTAGCCTTAAAATAGAAAAGTCATTCTGAAAGCGGTATCAATTAATTTGATTAGGCCTTCCAGAATGACTCTCTGAATTGTGTTTATTAAACCTTAGTTACCTGTGCTAAATAGTTTAAAGTTAACGCCAAGGTTTAACACGTGTTTAAACTGAATTTCTCTAGACACATTTCCGTCCTCACCTTTGATTAAAATGTCGTCATCGTAGATCAACTGTGTACCAAAGGTAGCATTGAACCATTTGTTCACTTTCATCACCAATAAAGTCTCCCAGTTGGTATCTACATTACCAAAGCTATCATAAGCTGTAAAGAAGTTAAGGTTAGATTGGAAAGTAATGTTGTCCATTAACTTCAAGTTTAATGTAGTAAGCATGTTTGCACCAAATTCAGCTCTAACTTTATCGCCTGGGTCAACACCATAAGCACCTGCGGCTGAAAGTTCATCGTCCATTACAAAAGTGAATTTACCCGCTGCAGGGGCAAAAGAAACCGTAAGTACGTCACCGCTGCTGTATTCCATACCTAAATTAACAGAAAGGTAGCCAGGCGCCATAAAATTGGATATTTTCTCAGCAATTTCTTCTCCAGCATTTAAGGGATCAGCCACATAATTATTACCTTCAAGTAGTTGCGTTCTCAAAATACTAGACACGCTGTAGCCAAATTTCTCGTTAATTTTTCTTTTGTATTGACTTAATAGAATGATAGCATCATCTGTTTTTCTAAAGTCTTTGTCGCCTAGTTTGGCCCCACCAAGAGCAAAGTCAATTTGATTTTTCCAGGTAGATTGATTGGCTTTTCTGATTGCCGATGCGTTAAAAATTGTTCCCAACGAAACCGAGCTTTCGCCTCCTCCAGCCCAATTAGATAAACCAACGTTTGCGAAGGTGAATCCTAAAGAGCCATTTCTTTCCCATTTTACGGAGTCAGCCGTTGTTTGCGACTGAGCAGTATACGCCACCAAAAGGGTAAGGCAAATGAGTAGTGTTTTCTTCATAATGTCAATGTTTGGAAATTGAAATAATCAAATTGATTTTAAAATGCTTTGCAATTTAGCAGGTTCAATAAAAATTTAGGGCGTAAAGTTACTACTTTTTAATATTTGAGTAGTAGGCTTAACTTTGTAGAATGAATGAAGAACTGAGCAACCACCTTTTAGGATTACAATTACCAACTGATCCTCGTTGGGTAAATATTGCCCAGATGAACATAGAGGATATTCTGGTAGATCATGCCTATTGTGAGCAGAAAGCAGCTTCTTCGTGCATTTCGTTGATTGTTTTGTTCCCAGAAAAAACAGAAATGGTTGAAATGATAACGCCTGTTGTGGCGGAAGAATGGAATCATTTTGAAAGGGTTTTAGAGCAACTTAAGAAAAGAGGAATGTCATTTGGTCAAGCTAGAAAAGATGAATATGTCATTCAACTTCAGAAAGTAGTTAAAAAAGGAGGTAGCCGAGATCAGCAATTAGTAGAAAGACTATTGATGAATGCTTTAATCGAAGCAAGGAGTTGTGAACGGTTTAAGATTCTCTCTCAAAATATTCAAGATCAGGAGCTTAAAAACTTCTATTATGAACTTATGGTCTCAGAAGCAGGTCATTATAAGAACTTCATAAGTTTGGCTAAAATTTACATGCCAGAAGAATATGTACTTAGCCGCTGGAAAGAATTCTTAATCGAGGAAGCAAATATTTTAAAGTCTCTTGAAGTTAGAGGAGATAGAATGCATTGAGAATGCACCTTTTACTGCTTCATTTAAGTCTTCCTTTTCTTCTTTTTAGCCGCTGGAAATAGAATGTTGTTCAGAATTAATCGGTAACCAGGAGAATTAGGATAGAGATTTAAATCGGTTGGTTCTTCGCCTACTCTGTGCTGATAATCCTCTGGGTCGTGGCCGCCATAAAAAGTCCAGAAGCCATTTCCGAAAACTCCATGAACATATTTTGCTTCTTCGGCCGCATCGTTTTGGCCCATGGTCACCACATCGGGCTTGATTACTCTTGTTTTAAATGCTGTGGTTTGGCCATAAAAACCCTTAATTAAACGCGTATGGTTTTGGGTCAACATGGTTGGAATCGGATCCCATTTGGCAGAAAATTCAAAAAGTTTGAAGAAATCGTTGCCTTCATTTAATGATCTTGAACGTCTTGCATCGGTATTATCAATATCAGAGAACTCGTATTCGAGAGGATCTTTTTTTAGTTTGAAATTTTCAAAAGCCAAAGTTTGAGAGAAGTCGAACTGAGATTCGGCAGCTGGGTTGGCAGGGTCTCCATCATACATGGCTTCAATAAAGTCGAGACCATTGGCAGCTAGCGCAATATCGAAAGAATCGGTGGCAGAACACATGGCAAAGAGAAAGCCTCCGCCTGCCACAAAAGTTCTTATCTTTTGAGCAATGGCCAATTTTAGTTGCGATACTTTTGCGAAATCATGTTTTCTGGCAGAAGCTTCATAGTCTTTTTGTTGCTGTTGGTACCAACTGTAAGGAGAGTAAGTGGCATAAAACTTACCATACTGGCCTGTAAAATCTTCATGGTGTAAATGCAGCCAATCATATTTCGGAAGTTCATCGGCCATTAACTCATCATCATAAATAATATCGTATGGAATTTCCGCATAGGTCAAGGCCAAGGTTACGGCATCATCCCACGGCATTTTTGTTTTAGGCGAGTACACTGCAATTTTTGGCACCTTCTCTAATTTCATCATGTCCATGTTAGATGAAGGAGAGGCAATCTGATTTTCGTATTGCGCAGCTGTGGCGTCAGATATCACCTCGTAGCTCACTCCGCGAATTACCAATTCCTTTTCTATTGCCGCAGAAGAGGGTAATAAAAAACTTCCGCCTCTAAAATTTAACATCCAGTCGATTGATGCGTCTTTACTGAGAACCCAGTAAGCAATGCCGTAAGCTTTTAGGTGATTTGATTGTGAAAGATCCATTGGGATCAAAATTTTGGAGGCGTAGCTGGAAAGGCTAAACATTGCCAAAATCAATAAAATCGAAAGTCTTCTCATTGTGAACTGGATTATGAACCGTTTAACAGAACGATCGTTGAATTTATAAATTTGTTGGCAATATGTGACCAATGGTTGATTAAATTCGTAACGATCAAAAACTCATTTTATCTCAATGAATTTCAGAGAAAACGTCAGGGAAGGAATAAAGTCGATTAAATCGAATACCCTAAGAACTATTTTAACAGGTTTAATTATCGCTATTGGTATTACCTCTTTGGTAGGAATGCTTACCGCAGTAGACGGTATTCAAAGTGAAATAGAAGCCAGTATGTCGGGCTTAGGAGCAAACAGTTTCGATGTGGAAAGTCGTACTTCTGGTAGAAGAAATATGAATGGGGTTAGGGAGAAATCTTATACACCAATTAAATACGATGAAGCGGTTCGCTTCAAAGAAGACTTCAATTTTCCATCAACCGTAACAATTTACACAAGGGCCTCTGGTTCGGCTGAAATCAAATATGAGGATAAAAAGACTAACCCAAATACGAGTATCACTGGCGGAGATGAAAATTACTTTTCGATTAAGGATGTTAAGATTGAGCGGGGTAGAAATTTCTCGGCATTAGAAATCGAATTCGGAAATTATGTTTGTATTCTGGGTACTGAAGTAGTTAAAGCACTCTTCGATAAAAACGAAGATCCCTTAAATAAGACAGTGAAATTCTACGGTAATAATTATCGTGTTATTGGTGTTTTGGAAGAAAAAGGGGGCTTTGGAGGTGATACTGAGGAAGATAGGAATATCATCATCCCGCTTTTAAATGCTAAAAGACTAGATAGAAGCGGTAGAATGCGTTATAACATCACCGTAATGATTAATGAGCCAGAGCAAATAGACTACGCTATGGGCGAAGCCACAGGCTACATGCGTAAAATCAGAGGAAACAAATTAGGTGAAGAAAGTTCTTTCGAAGTAGTTAGGTCAGATTCTGCTACGGAGGCCTTAGACGATATGACCAACGGTTTACGAATTGGCGGTTTAGTAGTTGGAGCTGTTACGCTTTTAGGCGCGGCCGTAGGTTTAATGAATATTATGATGGTGTCTGTAACAGAAAGAACTAGAGAAATTGGGATTAGAAAAGCCTTAGGAGCAACTCCAAATAGAATCCGTCAACAGTTTTTAATTGAAGCCATTGTAATTTGTCAGATGGGAGGTATTGCTGGGGCTTTAATGGGAATAGGAATAGGGAATATTTTGGCCACAGCCCTTGGTGGTGCCTTTGTTATTCCTTGGTTATGGATTATTGTGGGCTTAATTGTTTGTGTGTTTGTAGGCTTGGCCTCTGGAGTTATTCCAGCGAATAAAGCATCTAAGCTCGACCCGATTGAAGCTTTAAGATTTGAATAAGCGGTATATGCTGCTGACGAAAGAGCCTCGATTTATCGGGGCTTTTTTTATATTGAAGTAAATTTAGAAACTATGAATTTTAACGAATCTTCGCACAAGAAAATCTTAGGTATACTTTTTATTGCTTTCAGTGCTCTAGGGTTACTGGGTTTAGTTTTCTATGATTTCTTCATGGATTTTGTACTCAATTTGGCTGCTATGGATAACGATCCTATGCCTCCAGAAGCGCTATGGATTTTTGATTTTATAGATTCCATATTATGGGCAATTGCTATCCTTTTCCTCATTCCTAAAATCGTAATTGGCTTTGGTTTGGTAAATGGACGTAGGTGGGCAATGATGCCAGCTTTGGTATATGGAATTATCGGCATTATAAGTTTCCCAGTTGGTACATTAATAGGTATATACAGTATCTTAATTTATACTGCGAAACCCCGTGAAGAGGATGATTTTGAAAGAAGAACAAACTAGTTACTGTCGGGGAACGAAAACCACTTTTTTGGTTTCGAAGAATTCTGGTTCAAAGAATTTCTCGAGATTGTGAACACGCACTTTCACCAGTTTAGACTCTTTGATTTCGGCAGTTAAATCGCCACCTTTTAAATAAAGCAAGCCACTTTTATAAGCTACTTCTGAAGTGGGTTTAAACTTATGTTTTACCCACGGATAAAATTCTTTAAGTTGGGCTACCGCACGACTTACCACAAAGTCATACTTTCTATGCTTAATGGCTTCGGCACGAACTTGTTCAGCAATTACATTTTTAAGGCCTAGTGCTTCGCTAATATTTTTCACCACTACTATTTTCTTTCCTATGGAGTCTACCAAATGAAAATTAGACTCAGGAAACATTATTGCCAATGGAATTCCAGGAAAACCACCTCCCGTACCTACATCTAGAATATCGGTATTCTCAGGAAACTTAAAAACCTTAGCAATGCCTAAAGAATGCAATACATGGCGCTCGTAAAGGTTTTCAATGTCTTTTCTAGATACCACATTTACCTTTTCATTCCATTCGGTATATAAAGGTTTTAATTGGGCAAATTGAGCAATTTGCTTCTCTGTTAATAAGGGGAAATGCTTTTTGATTAATTCCATTTGAGTGCGAATTAACAAAAAAGAATTAGATGTGTTCCTTTTTACCCTTTACAAGGTCGTACATTAATTCACGTGCCCTGTGCAATTGTGCTTTAACTGTGCCTAAAGGCGCATTTAATTCTTTCGCAATTTCGTCATAGCTGAGCTCATCAAAGTAACGCAGCTTTACCAATCGCTGATATTTGGCAGGAAGCTTCGTAACAAAGAGCTGAACCAATTCAATCTTTTGCGCTTTAATGGCTTCTTCTTGTGGGTTCAGGTTTTTGTCTTGAACATCAATATTGACTGACTCACCATTGTCATCACTAAAGCTTGTGTTCAAACTCATGGTGTCGAGCCTTTTTTTACGGATAAAGTCTATGGTATTGTTTGTGGCAATTCTAAAAAGCCAAGTACTAAAGGTGAAATCCTTTTTGAATTTATGAAGGTTCTTAAAAGCTTTTGCAAAAGCCTCAATTGTAAGGTCTTCTGCATCATCAACGTTCCGAATCATTTTCAAAATCATGTGGTATACAGGTTTACGGTAACGTTGTAATAACTCCGCAAACGCTTGTTGATCATGATTTTCAACTGCCAGGTCTATTAACTTAAAATCTTTGAGTGCCTTTTCAGAAAACTGCTTACCTAACTCCATTTAACCTTTTTTGCTATTAGCGCCACTAATCCCACCATTGGGTAATACAAATTTAAACACAGATCGAGGAATGGAAGTGCCCAGTAGGCCATGTTCATTTTCAGCTTGCGACCTGAACGGGTAAAGATAACATAAAATGACAAGCTCTTGATACCGAAAATCATCAAAATGAGTACAATATTGAAGCTTGCTAAAATTGCCCAAAATAGCATTATCCATCCTGTCAGCGAGCTTAACGCAAAAAGGCCTAGTCTCGTTTGATCTTTTTTACGATAGTTTTTGCCAACCGACAAATGCCTCACTTTTTGTCTGAAATAATCACGCCAAGTAGACTTTGGAATAGAGGTGACATGAGCGTCTGGGTGAATACAGATTTCAGTATTTGCAGCAGTAGCATGTGCATTCACAAATAAGTCATCATCGCCTCCAGTTTTAGACTCATAACCTTGGAATGAATGCTTTAAAAAGACCGACTTACGATAAGCCAAGTTCCTTCCAACCCCCATATATGGCTGTCTTTTAATTGCAAATGAAAGGTATTGTATGGCCGTAAGTAAGGTTTCAAACTGTATTATTTGATTCAGAAATCCCTCTTTATTTTCGTAGGGAGAGAAGCCTAATACAAAGTCTGTATTCTCTTTAAAACTGCCAGCCATTTTGCTGATCCATTGATTTGAATTAGGAAGACAATCGGCATCGGTGAGTAATATGATTTCGTGCTGAGCCGCTTCAATGCCTAATTGCAAGGCGTGTTTTTTACCGTTCCAGCCTTGAGGTAGTTCCGAAACGTGAATGACTTTAAGTTTCTTATGTTTAGCTTCTAGTTCATTCAAAATAGATGCTGATTCATCTTCAGACCTGTCGTTGACTATAATCAACTCAAAATTAGGGTGGTCTTGATCCAGTAGCTTAATAATCAATGTAGGTAGAAGTTTTGCTTCATTTCTGGCAGCAACGACTATGGAAACGGGCGATGGTGTTGTGTTTTTCTTGTCTGAAATCACACAGTTGGGCAACAGACAGAAATACGCCCAGTGGTAGTACAGTTGAACGGCTGCAACCAGAATAAATACGAAACAAAAGATAATTTCTAAACTCACAGAAAATGAAATGATGCATGAATGAAATAAGAATAAATGATTCCTGCTATTTTTGTGCGATCAAAAATGAGGAATGAAGTTTAATTTAGCTGGAGTAGACAAACAATCTAAGGCCCGAGCGGGGGAGATAACCACAGACCATGGTGTAATTGAAACACCTATTTTCATGCCTGTAGGCACAGCAGGGTCGGTTAAAGCGGTTCATCAGCGCGAATTGAAAGATGATGTTCAGGCACAAATCATTTTAGGAAATACTTATCATTTGTATTTAAGACCAGGCTTAGAGGTAATTGAGGCTGCTGGTGGTTTACACAAATTCAATGGCTGGGACAAACCGATTTTGACCGATAGCGGTGGCTATCAGGTGTATTCACTTTCGGGTACCAGAAAAATAAAGGAAGAAGGGGTAACCTTTAAATCTCATATTGATGGCTCCAAACATATCTTCAGCCCAGAGGGAGTAATGGATATTCAGCGCACCATTGGAGCCGATATCATGATGGCTTTTGACGAATGCACGCCATACCCTTGCGATTACGAATACGCCCGCAAGTCTATGGAAATGACACACCGTTGGCTCAAGCGCTGCTGCGATAGGTTTGATGCCACTGAAGGAAAGTACGGTTATAGCCAAACGCTTTTTCCGATAGTACAGGGGAGTACTTACAAAGATTTAAGAGTAAAGTCGGCAGAAACGATTGCATCGTATGAGCGTGAAGGGAATGCCATCGGAGGATTGTCTGTGGGGGAACCAGCAGAAATGATGTATGAGCATACCGAGATCGTCTGTGATATTCTACCTAAAGACAAACCACGTTATTTAATGGGAGTGGGAACACCCGAAAATATTTTGGAAGGAATTGCCTTAGGAGTAGATATGTTTGATTGTGTTATGCCAACTAGAAATGCCCGTAACGGAATGCTCTTTACTAGTGAAGGTATTTTAAACATGCGCAACGAAAAGTGGAAAAACGATCATAGCCCAATTGACCCGAATTTGGGAGGCTATAACAGTACCTTTTACTCAAAAGCTTATTTAAGGCATTTGATTACCAGCAAAGAAATTTTAGGGGCGCAAATTGCCAGTATTCATAACCTAACTTTTTATTTATGGTTGGTTAAAGAAGCACGAAAACAGATATTAGCAGGCACGTTTGTTGATTGGAAAAACCGAATGGTCAAAAAAGTGACACAACGCCTCTAAATGAAAATACTGGACAAGTACATATTAACAAAGTTCCTCACAACTTTCCTTTTCGTAGTAGGCATTTTAGTAGCCATCGTGCTCATTCTTACGTTTTCAGAAAGGAATGAGAGCTTCATTAAAAATGAAGTAGGTACTTGGTTGATTATTAAGTACTTCCTCTATTTCGCCCCCTATATTGCCAATTTAATTACGCCCATTACAGTATTTATAGCAGCAGTATTTGTCACTTCAAAAATGGCCAGTCATACTGAAATTGTAGCCATTCTTGCTAGTGGGGTAAGTTACCCCAGAATGTTGAAGCCATTCTTAACTGGGGCGGTAATTATAGCCGTTATCAGTTTTGTTTTCACCGGTTGGATTATTCCAGAAGCCAATAAATTCAGGGTTAAATTTGAACAACAATTCTTTGCCGATAAGCCCTATCAATATACAGGTGAGGACGTTCACTTTAAAGTGAGTCCTACCACTTATGTTTATTTGCGCAGCTATAATAGTTACCGAAATTCTGGTAGAGATTTCACCCTTGAAGAAATTGTTGATAAAGAGATGCTTTATAAAATTTCGGCAGACGAAATTTTTTGGGATTCAACTTCTACCTCATGGATTTTAAGAAAGTGGAATTTGAGAGAGTTTAACGAGCTAGATGAAGAATTCCAGTATCAGAGTGTAAACGATACTTTAATTAAAATCAACATGAGTCCCGATGATTTTTCTAGTCAAACCGGACTGCAAGAAACGCTTACGATTCCAGAGCTATATAGCTATATAGACGACCTGAAGCTAAAAGGAGCTGACAACATACCTATTTATCATATCGAAAAATTGATTCGGTTTATGTCTCCATTTACGGCCATAATTTTGACTTTTATTGGTGTGATTTTGTCGTCAAAAAAGACAAGGGGGGGGGTAGGTTTTCAGATTGCTTTAGGCTTTCTTTTGGCTTTTATTTACATACTTTTGTTTATCGCTACAAAGAGCATTGCTGAGGCAGGCTCAATGGATGCGCTGCTTGCAGTTTGGATGCCCAATATTATTTTTGCTATGCTTGGTTTCTCTATCTATCGCTTTGTTCCTAAGTAATGGAAGCCTCTCCTAAGGATTTTCTCAAACTCCATTTTATCGTTTTTCTATGGGGTTTCACCGCAATTCTGGGTAATGAAATGACCATTCCGGCTACAGATGTGGTGATGTACCGTACCGCCTTGGCCAGTATAGTGTTGGCGGGTTTCATGTATTTGAAGTCAAAAACATTTCAGGTGAGCCGAGCGGATATGATGCCACTCGTACTTACGGGATTTATCATTGCCATTCATTGGTTCTTATTTTTTGAATCGGCCAGGGTTTCGAACGTTTCGGTTTCTTTGGCAGGAATGGCCACCACCACCTTTTGGACGAGCCTTATTGAACCACTTTTCAATAAAAGGAAGATCAGGTTGTTTGAGGTAATTCTAGGCTTGGTTGTTATTAGTGGGCTTTACGTCATTTTTCGTTTTGAATTCAATAATGCTTTGGGCTTAGGCTTGGCGATGGCTTCGGCATTTATGGCTGCCCTTTTTTCAGTATTGAATGGTAAAATGACTCATAAGCTATCTCAATACACCATCACCTTTTACGAGATGGCTGCCGCAGCCATTGGTATAGCCATTTTTATTCCATTCTATAAATATTTCTTTTTGGCTGAAACCGCCACTTATGCCTTACCCACAACCAGAGATTGGGGACTGCTACTAATTCTTTCTGTAGTTTGTACGGTATATGCGTTTTCTGCTTCAGTAGAATTAATGAAGCGTATTACAGCCTATGTAGTTAACCTTACTATCAATTTAGAACCAGTGTACGGAATCATTTTGGCTGTTATTATTTATGGAGAAAATGAAGAAATGAGCGCAGGTTTTTATTACGGAACCCTCATTATTTTGGCCGCTGTTTTGAGTTATCCGGTGATTAGACGCAGCCAACGCAAAGCCTTAGAGCGTAAGAAAAAGTTGGGGCTGGGTTAGTTTTCTGTGTTATAGAGTTTAGGTAATTCTCGAGAAATGCTGGAGATGGTGTATTTTCATTACCACTTCATTACAAACTACTAATTAGTTATTTCTTTTCTGATATAAATAGTTGTCTGATGGTTGACCTTCTTGTTCAATAAAGGTAAATCCATTCTTCTCTAAAATTTTAATTGATGGGATATTGGCTTTATTACTCCATGCAATTACATTTTCTATTTCGGTATTTTTTTTAAGTGTTTCAACCATGAGTTTTACAATTTCATTCCCAAACCCCTGTCCCCAAAACTTTCGACCAATTGAATAACCTATTTCACATTCATTTTTTTTAACGCGATTGAATCTGTACATGATACTCCCAATTAATTCGGCTTCTTTTAATGATTCAACACCTTGCCTAACCGTAACAAGTTCTTGATTGATAAGTCTTTGATTTCTTATGAATTCTTTTGCATCCTCTAAAGTTTCCATTGGTTTACTGCCTCTAAATTTCATTGCTTCTTTGTCAGAATAAACTTCATATAAACGTTTAGCATCGTCCATCTTTAGTTCTCTAAACCTTAGCCTACCTGATGAGCAATTCATATTATCTTTGTTGAGTGTATTACTTTTTCTTATTGAAAATAGGGGAGTACTACGCATTAGAATAATTTATTTAAGCCCAATTTTTCTATGTTAGTTTACGGTAAAGGCTTTATTAGTAGTATTAACTATAAACATTGAATTGCGTCATTGTCAGTCCCATATTTTTGGCCGATTAATATTCATTGCTCTTAAATAGGAGAGGAATTGTCCTGCATGAACAGATTCGTGATACCCGATTCGCAACAAATATTTTCCAAGATTTTTCTTCTCTCCATTTCCGGGGTGAATGATTTCAGTTTGGCTTAATTCTGTATCCGAAAACTGATGGACACTTTCTAAAAAGGCTTTTCTATAAGGTTTGGCAAATTCAAGTTCGTTGGCAACGCTTATAAACGGTCGATTTTCCCAAGGCGTTTTATAATTTGTCATGCTCCCATTATTGATAATAATATTCCATCCATAATCGGCTTCTAAAACATGCCTCACCATTTCTATAGCAGTCATAGCTTTTTCATCTGGTTTCCAGCTGTAATAATTTTCAGGAAGTCCTTTCCAAAGTTTGATGCTTCTTCTCCTTATTTCTTCCAGGTTTAAAATGATAAGTTCGGATTGGGTCATTTTCTTTACTTCGTAATTTTTGTAATACCTCGCAACGGTGAAGTATATAAGCATTCGTGAATTTAAAAATTAATAAAAGTCTCACTGTCAACAATGGAGATTTCGCTTGTATTTACGTATCGCTAATACAAAAATAGAAAGCCGATTAGATTTCAGTAGAACGCTTGGTTACTTAGATTGAAGGGCTAATTACATTTCTGCTTTTAAATATTAAATGGTAGCTCAGCGAGACCTAAGACCAGAGTGAGGCTGGGCAGTATCCCAAAGCCCTATTTTGAGAACAACTATTACCTTGTCTAGACTAAGACGAAAAGGTAATAAATCAATGCTAGACTACTACTTAAAAACGCAACCTCAAATTCAATGAACCGCCCAGTACGAGAACCGTACGCTGGGTGGTGTGAGAGCCTCAACCTGAGCCAAACGGCTCAGGTCGGGCTACTCGATTAGGTGTAGTTATTTCTTCTTTGAATTCATAAATTTTTTAAAGTCTTCTGGATTTTCAAATTCGGTCATTTGGGCATCGTCATAGTCCATCGCATATGCCCAAAAATCAAGCGTGTTTCTTATAATGGCTTGGATTCTCCAGTCATTTGTGTTTTTATTATGCCATCCAAAAGAGTCTATGACTCCTTTATCTTGAATATATATTCCCTCATATTTTTCTTCCTCATCATTTTCCTCTGTTATATTCATCAATTTAGTCCAGTCAATAACCCATCTTTCTTCAATAGTTCCAGATTTCATTGGTGCAGGATATTCAAGTAGAAAATATATATCTTCTATGGACAGAGATTTATCAGATTTCTTTTTGGTTTTTTTTCCATCAGAAGTCATATAACGATAAGCTTCGATTAATTCATTGTCAACTATGCAACCAGACCAATTTTGCTGACTTTCTAATTTGTATGCGTTAATAAGTCCTTTGCCAAAAACGGTTGTATTATTTTCAGACTTCAAAACCGTTAATTGACCTGCACTAATCGCTCCTCTTAAGGGAATTCCAGAGTTCATAGTTGCGAACATAATTCCGTGAACACTTACGAGCATTTTTAAAAATGCTATTGGTGACGGGTTAGATGTCCAAATTACTATGCTGTCAGAGATTACAAGTGAGTTAAGTTCTGCACCTGCTGTCATTGTCTTCATTTCTCCATTAATCCAAAATTTAGTTGTTACATCAACTGATTTTTGCAATAGAATTTTATAGATTTTCTCAAGTTCCTTTGGTTTATTATTTTCAACCAAATCTTTGAACCCTAAGATATCTAAAAAGCAAACGAATGTATGTTCGAATTTTTCTGTTTTCATAATTACACCTAACGTGTCTGTATACGCAACTAGTTGCGTATATTTTTCATGTAATTTATTAAAATTTTCTTATTAAATGCCAAATAGTGGTAGTTGTAAATAAATTTATTGCGTATATATTCTTAAAGAGTGTTTCTATTATCACAACAAAAAGCCCGTTCCTTCTACCATAAGAAACGGGCTTTAATCCTTTTTACTCAATACCAATTACACAGTACTCATTACTTTTTGACTGCCTTTTCAAAAGCGGCTGTTCCGCCTACAATAGGAATGGAAATGCTGGTGCCGTCTAAATCAACGGTGAGTTCGGTGCCTGGTGCTGGCCAAAGCGTAAACTCACGGTCGGAAGACATAATCATTACACCAATCTGTTGTCCAGCAGCAATGATTTGATCGTCTGGCTGTAAATCAAAAGACATTTCGTAGAATTTGCCCGGTACCAAAGGCTCACTTTCTCTTAATGATTTATAGTTCTGAGGATCGGCCCAACCCCGGGTAATGAGGTTATCGGTAATTTTAGAATTTCTGCCTTCTCTCCAAGGTAAAGAAACCAACCAAACCGAAAGGTTAGCGGCAGGCTTACTGCTGGCTAGTTTAATTGAAACTTTCACCGTACCAGAAATATGCACTGGGGCAGTAAGCACTGGAGAAACGTAGAGCAATCTGTGTTCGGTGATTTCGGCTTGCGCTAAAGTAGCACCCGAGAAAGAATAGTTATCTACCAAAGTCTCTTTGCCTTGATTTGCCGAACGCTTAGTGCTAAGTCCACCTGCTTTAGGAGCGCCTTTTGATAGATAGAACTGCACAGGTTTTGCTTCTGGATTCGGGTAATCGGCATAAGCGGTGGGCTTGTCCATTGCATCGCCTTCTCTCACTACCCAAGCCTTTGCATCATTTTCTACCCCATTTTCTATCCCATGTAAATAGCGAGTAAACCAACGGTTCATCATGCTCATTGGGGGAGGGCCACCATGTCCGCCTTGGTGGTAAAATATTTGGCTGGGAATGCCCTTGGCCTTTGCGGCTTCATAAATACGTAAGCTATGCTCAGGTACCACGTTCCAATCGTTAAAACCATGCGACATTAATAGTGCCGCCTTCATCGGGCCCATATCATTCAAGTAATCACGGCCGGCCCAAAAGTCATTGTAATCGCCTGTAATTCTGTCCATGCCGTTCTTCATTTCCGTGTCTCTTACAGTCTTATTATTATAAGCACGTTTCGATTCATCACCGCTGTGAATAAAATCATAAAGCACATCAATGTCTTCGCCTAAATAACCTCCCGGAGACCTGATCAATCCGTTCGATCTATAATAATGGTAGTAGGAAGTATTTGGTGCAATAGGAATAATGGCTTCTAAACCGCCAACGCCTGTGGTGGCTGCGGCCAATGGAATGGTTCCATTGTAGGAAGTACCCGTCATGCCTACTTTTCCAGTACTCCAATAGGCCTTTACTTCTTCATTTCCGTCTGGGCTGGTGTAGCCTTTTGCTCTACCGTTTAGCCAGTCGATCACCGCTTTTGGTGCTAATGATTCATTGTCGCCACCCACGGTAGGAGAGCCCTGAGAAAGGCCTGTGCCCGGAGAGGAAGAGTGCACCACGATATAGCCGCGCGGCACCCATGTTCTAATCTGAGAATTTGAAATGATTGGTCGTTCGCTTCTGCGCGTTACCGTAGGGTTTACCCTTGCAGGTGGGGTAGCGCCCAATTCGTGTTTAACGTTCCATAACACTCCATCAGACAGAGCAGCAGTTCCTGCAAAATAAGGACTCGATTCATAAACAATGGGTAGTTTTAAACCTTCTGTATCGGTTTGGTACGGACGGGTAACATCTACATGCATGCGGTCTGGTTTGCCGTCTCCATCCGTGTCAAATTCTGTTTCAACCCAAAGGTCATGTCGAATCCATTTTTCAGGATCGTTGAAGGCGGGAACAATTTGTGCTTCGCCATTTTCGAATACAGGAACGGCCTTTTGTGCATTGGCCATGGGTAAAAAGCCCAAAAAGAGCAGCGCAAAACAAGCCGCTATATTCAGTACCGATAATTTCTTCATAAACTGTAATTTAGTTATTAGTGTAATAGGGTCATTTCCTAAAAAAGTATAAAGGAATCTGAAAAGAAAGATAGCCCAAGCCCATCAATAAGACAAGTGATATCATTTAAATGGCCAAGTTTAGACTTTCAAATACAATGCTTTAGCGCGCTCTACATCTGTTTTACCGTTCTCACCAATCGCTAGGAAGTAATCCAATTGCCATTGCTGCGTTTTGAGGGCCTGTTTGCTTGTGGGTTTATCCCATAAAGGGTAAACTCGAAGGGCCCTTTTTCCTTCTTTGGAAGCAGTGGAGAAAACCCCTTTTTCTAGCAACACCTTTTTAGGAAAAACGAACTGCCCTAGTTGATTTTCAGCACTTACATTAACGACTACAAAATCGATCTGGTCTAAAGCATCAAAGGGCTGGATTGGCCCATTATTCAATCGTTTCCAAAGCGTAACAAACTGCCCAATCTTAGTAGGGGTGACCTTCGCGTTTCTACTAACAATCTGTAAGCCATTAAGCTCGAATGTGCAGGCTCCGTAATCTTGACTTTCCCTTTCTCCTTCAAGGTTGGTGAGTTCCAAGCCTAGTGGCTTGTAGAAATTGTCTGTAATGATTTGGAGGCTTGGGTTGAGCATTTGATTGAAATAAAGGTAATGACTTGGTGATTTCAGCCTCTCCAGAGCTCTTGTTTCGGGAATACTTGTATGCTTGGTGGTGTGCCCCTAACGAAGTATCGGGAGGCGCACCTCGTCAGTTATAACTGGCGAGGTCGTGTACTCGATTGCCAAGAGTTTTTTAGTTCTTAAAATGGTAAGTCGCCATCTTCAGTCTTGTTATTCGAGTCTTGAGAAATTTTGAACTCAAGCTTATCTTGGTTTTGCAAAATCCATTGTTCACCTGATTCTGTGAGTCTGCAAGCAAGATATTCTTGTCCATTATTCCATTCATCGCTTTCTTTATAAGTATCTAAAAATCCTGAACTTTTTAGCGTTCTAATTCCAACACTTGTCGCCACGTCTGTGTAGCCGGCTTTGTTCATTTCATGCTTTAGTTGATATACAGATATAGAATCTTCGCTTGTAATTTGATTCTCTATTGCCAAAACCAATAGCGCAATTTCATGACTTTTTAATCCTTCTCTATCGGCAATTGGAGCTGAGCTAATTGCTTTAGCAGTTTTAGTTTTACTCCTGTATGCCTTTATTTTTCGTGTTATTGTGTCTTCTAAAATTTCGAAATCACTTTTGGAACTAGTACTATATTTAATGACATGTCTATGCTGTATATCGAAAGGAAACTTGTCTTTCCGTTCATCAGAACACACCATAACCACATCCTTTTTCTTGGCAAATGCAAAACCTAATTCGTACCAAACATTGGGGTTGTCTGTAGTGATTTCCGCAAAGCATAAAGCAGAGTCAGAAATATTTTGTTCAATCTCGTCAATAGGTATTCTTACGCTTAAGTCTTTGTCAACTCGATAAGGGTCTAATTCTGCTTTGTCAATTGCAGGTTTGAAAATGTCTTCATAACGTTTGTCGAACTTGTCGTTATCAAAAGGCTGTATTACAAAGCATTTGTCCATATGTTTCTTTTTTCAAATTGTTGCCAACGTGTCTGTATACGCAACTAGTTACGTATATTTTTCATGTAATTTATTAAAACTTTCTTATTACACATCAAATAATGGCAGCTATTGGGGGTATAGCTTCGTTTAGATAAGATTGTTCACTACGCACCTTTAAATTGTTAGATCTTGCGCTGAAGCTTCAGCGAAGGCGCAATGACGGAAAAGTGGACTTTTACTGTATAAGTAGCAGGTAGGTTATCTTAAAAAAAAGACCTATAAGGTTTTAAAAACCTTATAGGTCTGGGTATGCTTTTACTTCTTCTTGGCCTTGGCAGGTTTTTTCTTTGGCGCTGCCTTTTCTATTTCGGCTTTGGCTTGTTCTAGCGTCATGTCGGTAACATCTACATTTTTAGCAAGCTCAACTTTTGTCTTTCCTTTAATAATGTTGTGTCGTCCCCAACGGGCTTTCTCTACCCTGATTCCGGCATCTTCCCAGTTATGAACCACCTTGTCGATTTCCTTCTGAAGCTTATCTTCAATCAGTTCAACAATGTCATTATCAGATAAATTATCCCAGTCGTACTTTTTATTGACATTGATAAACATATTGTTCCATTTGATAAATGGCCCAAAACGTCCTTTTCCTTTCTGAACAGGTAAACCTTTGTAAGTATAAATAGGAGCGTCTGCATCTAGTTTTTCCTTAATGTACGAGATGGCTTCTTCCAATTCAACATCCAAAGGATCAACGCCTTTTGGCAATGAAACGAAATTATCTTCATACTTTACATAAGGCCCAAAACGCCCAATGGCAGCAATAATTTCTTTGTCCTTATACATGCCAACAGTACGCGGTAGCTTAAACAGGTCAAGCGCTTCTTCTAAAGTAATGCTTTCTATAAACTGGCCTTTTCTAAGACTGGCGTATTTTGGTTTTTCGGCTGTTTCATCATCAGGATCGGCCTCGCCAATTTGCGCCATAGGACCAAATTTACCCATACGAACGATCAATGGCTTTCCGCTTTCTGGATCGATACCCAATTCGCGAGACGAGCTAATGTCTGATCTGTTCAGTTGCTCTGTGTCTTCTACTTTTTGGTGGAAATCTCCGTAAAAGGCCGCAATCATTTTTGGCCATTCCTGCTTACCACTAGCAATTTCATCAAATTGCTCTTCTACCTTAGCCGTAAAAGAAAAATCGATCACATTCGGGAAATGTTCTACCAAAAAGTCATTCACAATCATGGCCATATTGGTAGGGAAGAGCTTCATTTTTTCGGCTCCGGTAATTTCTGTTTTGGTTTTTACTTTGATGTTATCGTTCGCTAAAACCAATTCCTGATAATTTCTTTCTACACCCTCACGGTTTTCCTTCACCACATATTCTCTTTTTTGAATAGTGGAAATAGTAGGAGCATAAGTAGACGGTCGACCAATGCCCATTTCTTCCAGTTGCTTTACCAAACTGGCTTCGGTAAATCTTGCTGCATGACGAGAAAAACCTTCTTTGGCTGTCATATGGCTGAGTTCCAAAGCTTGGCCTACTGTTAATGGAGGTAGCATTCCTTTGGCTTCGTTTACACCGTCTTCATCATCTGTCGATTCGATGTAAACCTTTAAGAAACCTTCAAACTTAATTACTTCACCATAAGCAGAAAGGGTTTCTTTTCGGGTGGAAATAGCAATAGAAGCCGTAGTTTTTTCCAATTGAGCATCGGCCATTTGCGAGGCAATGGCGCGTTTCCAAATCAGGTCGTAAAGCCTTTGCTCGTCATAATTTGCGCCTGCTGTGTGGTTAGCAAAATTCGTTGGGCGAATGGCTTCGTGGGCCTCTTGTGCCGATTGCGATTTGGTCTTGAATTTTCTGGTTTCTACAAACTCTTTACCATAGGCAGAAGAAATTTCACCTACCGCGCTTTTTATGGCATCATCAGAAAGATTTAAAGAGTCAGTTCTCATATAGGAGATCTTACCTGCCTCATATAGCTTTTGCGCCAACGACATGGTTCGCGACACCGAATAACCTAGCTTTCTACTGGCTTCTTGCTGCAGGGTAGAAGTAGTAAATGGAGGCGCTGGTGAACGCTTGGCTGGTTTTTTCTGTAAGTCAAGAATTGAGTATTTCGCACCTACGCATCCTTTTAAAAATTCGTGGGCTTCGGTTTCGCTATTGAATTTTGAAGGGAGTTCAGCTTTTAATTCAACACCATCGCCAAGGTTGAAAATGGCGGTTATTTTGTAAGAAGAAACTGGTGTGAACTGTTCTATTTCACGCTCTCTTTCTACCACCATGCGCACCGCAACCGATTGCACACGACCGGCAGAAAGGCCTCGTTTAATTTTTTTCCAAAGTACTGGCGACAGCTCAAAACCCACAAGTCGGTCAAGGATTCTACGGGCTTGCTGCGCATCTACTAAATCAATGTCAATTGTTCTGGGGTTGTCAATTGCCTTTTGAATAGCTGTTTTAGTAATCTCACGAAAAACGATACGTTTCGTGTTATCATCTTTAAGTTTTAGGGCTTCTTTTAAGTGCCAGCTAATGGCTTCTCCTTCGCGGTCATCATCACTCGCGAGGTAAATCATTTGCGATTCTTTGACCAATCTCTTCAAGGTTTTTATTACCTCTTTTTTGTCTGCAGTTACCTCGTAAGTTGGCTTAAAACCATTGGCTATGTCTATGGCTTTGTTGCCTTTAGGTAAGTCACGTATATGGCCATAACTCGATACAACTTTGTAATCCTTTCCCAGAAAACCTTCTATGGTTTTGGCCTTGGCTGGGGACTCTACAATGACTAGATTTTTAGACATAAACTCGTGATTTTTTAATTTTGACCGCGCCAAAGATGGGCATAAATGTTTCAAAAAAACAAACGAAACCATTTTTACCCTGCATCTATTTATATGAAGAAGGGAAAAAACACGTTTTAGCAACCGTAACTAAGGAGGAGGAAGAATGGTTAAGAATCTTTTATTAATAAGACATGCCGATGCGCAAATGCCGCAAAGAAACGAGCGTGATTTTGAAAGGAAGTTAAGTGAGAAAGGGAGAAGTGAATCGGCATTACTGGGTGAGTACTTACAGAAACTTCCTTTTAAAATAGATACTATATATACAAGTCCATCGGTGCGTACTTTACAAACTTGTGCCGAAATCATACAGCAGTTAGAAGTATCGCCACGCATAATATCGTCTGAAGAATACTATGAAGCTACCCGAAATGTGATGATGGCGGCTGTAAATAGGGTGGATAATATTTTTGAAAATGTGGCGATTTTAGCCCATAATCCATCTATTAGCCATTTATACGAATACCTTACTGGCGACTCGCAAGGGGGCTTTGTAACAGCAGGCTGCGCATGGCTTCAAGTGCTGGCAGATCAATGGGAACAAGTGTCGGGAGGAATGGCAGAAACCAAAGATTACTACTATCCTGGAATGAACTCGAAGTAAGTTTTTTTATTTTGTTTTAGTCCGTTTAAAATGAAGACCTCATATTTGTGTAAAAATTATATTAAATGGCTTCATTGGGTAGACACATCATTGTCGAGTATTACAACTGCTCATCAGAAATTTTAAACGATGTAGTACACATCGAAAAAAGTATGGAAGGCGCTGCGGAAGATGCAGGCGCTACCATTATTAACTCTACGTTCCATCACTTTTCGCCCTATGGCGTATCTGGTGTTGTGGTAATTCAAGAAAGCCATTTGGCTATTCATACTTGGCCAGAATACGGTTATGCTTCAGTAGATATTTTTACTTGTGGCGATACCGTAAACCCTTGGGTGGCTTATCAAATTCTTAAAGAAAAATTTGAAGCCGGGCATGGTTCGGCAGTAGAGTTATTAAGAGGAGAGAAGGCGCTTTTGAAAGAAAGAGACTTCGATATCAAAGCCATGCGCGATGAAAAAAGCAGCGAAGAAGGCAGTCCAATCCGCACCAGAGATGTATGGTTTACCGAACGTGACGATAAAATCGCACTTTCTTTAAAGCATGATGGAAAGCTTTACGATGTACAGTCTGATTTTCAGAAAGTAGAAGTATATAAAACACAAGCTTACGGTAACCTACTTACTTTGGATGGCATGGTAATGACCAGCGAAAAGGATGAGTATGTGTACCACGAAATGATTACGCACATTCCTACTTTAACACACCCTAAGCCAAAAAGAGCTTTGGTGATTGGTGGTGGAGATGGCGGTACTGCCCGTGAATTATTGCGCCACGATTGCTACGATGAAGTAGTGATGGTAGAGATTGACGATAAGGTAATTGAGGCTTGCAAAGAACATTTACCGGGCATTGCTTCGGCTTTCGGCAACCCAAAATTGAACCTGATTGTAGATGATGGAATCAAATATGTGAAAGATGCAGCAGATGGTTCTTTCGATATTGTAATTGTAGATTCTACCGACCCAGTAGGACCTGCTGAAGGTTTGTTCACGGTTGAATTCTACAAAGAAGTGTACCGTATTTTGAGCGATGACGGGATTATGATCACGCAAAGTGAGTCTCCTCGCTTCAACAGCAAAGTATTTAAAGAAATTTACCAAGTATATCGTTCTATTTTTGGGCAAGATCAGGTGCATTGCTACTTGGCTTACATCCCAACTTACCCAACAGGCATGTGGTCTTTCTCTTATTCTTCTAAAGGAAAAGCACATCCATTAAAGGATTTCAATGCAGAGGAGAGCAAGGCTTTTGCTAAAAAGCATGGTTTGAAATATTATAATGAAGGTATTCACCAAGCTGCCTTTGCTTTGCCTAGTTTTGTTGCTGAAATGATCAGTTAAATATATGGCCGATATAGACAATTTTAATCCTAATGACGTAGGCGTAAAGGGCACCCTTTTCGGGTTGCCTTTTGATACTGA
This sequence comes from Roseivirga seohaensis subsp. aquiponti, assembly GCF_001267955.1. NCBI lineage: Bacteria > Pseudomonadati > Bacteroidota > Cytophagia > Cytophagales > Roseivirgaceae > Roseivirga > Roseivirga seohaensis. The sequence continues at coordinate 144,724 of NZ_JSVA01000006.1, read as the reverse complement.
TTCCGCCAAAGTAGTGGTGATTCCAGTGCCTTGGGACGTTACCGTATCTTATGGAGCGGGCACAGCCGATGGGCCAGAAGCTATTTTAGAAGCTTCTTCTCAAATCGACTTTAGTCAGTTAGACATTCCGGAACCTTGGAAACTGGGCGTGGCAATGGCCGATATTCCTGAAGTTTGGTACTCGTTAGGAAGCGAATTGCGCGAAAAATCGGAAGAATATATTGCTTGGTTGGAAGAAGGCAGCGATGAAGATGAGCGTGAAGAGATGGAGGCTATTTTGGCCGAAATCAACAAAGAAACGCATCAGCTGATGGAATACGTAAGGCAACAGTCAGAATATTGGCTGTCGCAGGGGAAAACCACCATTTTAGTCGGTGGCGACCATAGTACTCCATTGGGCCATTTCCAAGCTTGCGCAAAACACTATGGCAAGTTCGGTTTACTGCAAATTGACGCCCATGCCGATTTACGTGATGCTTATGAAGGTTTTGAGTTTTCGCATGCCAGTATCATGACGAATGCACTTAAAATTAAGGAGTTAACCAAGTTGGTGCAGGTGGGGATTCGTGATTTCTGTGATGAAGAACAGCAGCTAATTGCCAATTCTAATGGGCGAGTAGTCACTTTCTTCGATCAGCAGTTAAAGCACGACCAATACGCAGGGAAAACTTGGGCTACGCAGTGCGAAGAGATCATCAAAGAACTTCCGCAGCAGGTGTATATTTCATTCGATATTGATGGCCTTGACCCAAAACTTTGTCCGAATACTGGTACGCCAGTGCCGGGAGGTTTTGATTTGGAGCAGGTAATGTATTTAATCAAGCGGGTAGTCAAATCAGGACGCACAATCATTGGTTGCGACCTGAATGAGGTTTCGCCTAGCGAAGACGAATGGGATGCTAACGTGGGCGCTAGAGCGCTTTATCGTATGATCAACCTAATGGCTGCCAGTAAAGGAATGTTACAACTGAATTAATTATACGGCATACAATTCTTGGTTTAAGAATTTAGAATCCCTTACTTCAATAAGTTTGGGATTTTTTTATGTCTTGAAATGAAAAGGAATCATTCAATATATGCCCCAGAGTTTTTGTTAAGAAACTAAAGATCAATTACCTTATCCGATATTGCCCTGATCACCGATTTTCTAATCCCTCTTAACGAATTATAGAGCTCGGTCTGCTGTTTGACTAAAATTGAATTAGTTATTAATGAAGTGTCTAAGTATCATATTTTTCATTTTAATGTTCTTAGGGAAATCATTTTCTCAGGAAGTAGAGTTACCAGTTTTTTTAGATGGCTGTAAGAATTTTGAGAAAGCCGATAGTTTAATGTTTTTAACAGTTAATGGTGAGGCCACTGGACGAGTTAGTTTTAAAGAATCTTTAGTTAACGAGGGAATTAACTTTATCAGTGGGTCTAATCAGAATGGTCTTGAGTTTACTGTGTGGTTTTATTCTGATGAGTCACTTGATACACTTGAACTACCTCGATTCAGAATTCAATATACAGGTGGTATGCATAATATGTCTTACAAACATATGTACTGTGATGATGTGGCTGATGGTTTGATAGTTGATCTTAGTAAAAAGGGGGTGAAGAAGCTTGAAGGTAATTTCAGTCAGGGAAAACCTCTTTGGTTGTCAACTTTTAATCAAGAAGGAAAGCTATTTTTAAAAGAGTATTATTATCGAAAGACTCACTTATTAAAAAGAATCGAGTACTACGATGGAGCTAATGCTTATAGGTATGAAGAACATAAATTTAGAGGTAAGAACACCTTGCTAATTTATTATGAGAATGGGGAGATAGTCAAAAAGGAGAAAAGTAAATCAGTAAAAACCAGAAACGGAATCATTAGATGAAAAGATGCTTGTTTTGATAGAACCATTACGAACTCCCCTCTCAACCATTAACTAATAACCAATAACCAAACACACCCCATGACCGAATTATTCGCTACCGATAAATTAAAAGCCCTTTATCCTAAAGTAAAGCAGTTTATAGAGGAAGAATTGTACCCTTCAGAACTCTATTTTTTGAAAGACCCTTGGGACGAAGTGAACCATATTTTGAAAGCCAAGCGTGAGAAGGCAAAAGAATTAGGCATTTGGGCACCTTATCTTTCGGAAGAAGAAGGCGGAGCAGGTTTAACACTTACAGAGTTTGCGCAATTGTCTGAACTATTGGGAAGAACGCCATTAGGTCATTATGTGCTCAACTGCCAAGCACCAGATATTGGTAATATTGAACTGATGCATCAATTTGCTTCAGCTGAATTGAAAGAAAAATACTTAGCGCCTTTAATGAAAGGCGAAATCAGAAGCTGCTTTTCCATGACCGAGCCAGACTTTGCGGGTTCGAACCCAGTGAATATGGGTACTACGGCCGTTTTGGATGGAGACGAGTTCATCATCAACGGACATAAATGGTTTACCACTGCGGCTGACGGAGCTACTTTTGCCATCGTTATGGCAGTGACCAATCCCGATGCTGAACCCCATAAAAGGGCCAGTATGATTATAGTTCCTACCGATACCCCAGGCTTTGAACTCACCCGAAACATTCCCATTATGGGCGATGTGGGAGAAGGCTATTTGAGTCATGCCGAAATCCACTATGTGAATTGTCGTGTGCCGAAAAGTAACTTGATTGGCGAAATGGGTAGTGGCTTTATGTTGGCGCAACAGCGTTTAGGCCCAGGCCGAATTCACCACTGCATGCGCTGGATTGGCATCTGCGAACGTGCCTTCGATATGATGTGTAGCAGGGCGGCTTCTAGAGAATTAAGAGACGGCAGAATGTTGGGTCACCAGCAGACTATTCAAAACTGGATTGCTGAAAGTAGGGCAGAGATTAATGCTTCAAGGTATATGGTACTTCATGCTGCGCAAAAGATTGATAATGAAGGAGCTAAAGCAGCACGTTTAGAGATTTCTACCATTAAGTTTTATGTAGCAGATGTTCTGATGAAAGTGCTCGATCGTGCCATTCAGGTACATGGCGCGCTGGGCATTACCGATGATACTTTACTTTCGTTTTGGTACAGGCATGAGCGTGGTGCAAGAATTTACGATGGCCCAGACGAAGTGCATAAAGCGAGTTTGGCCAAGGCGATTTTGAAGAGTTACGGCTTATAAAGTCTATTCATGGAGTTTCAACTATATAAGCGCCATAAGCAAGTCTTAAAGAATTCAATTGCTACTTTTTTCTTCCTTGTGGCAGTTTCATGTATAGGGTTAATGACACGAGGTAAAGGAGGGAGTGAATCATTTTATAGTCGTTGGGATGTACCAATTTATGGATATGTACTAACTTTCATGGGAGCTATCATTCTAGGTGTTGTTTGGCTTCTTATAGATGGCGCAAAATCTACATCACAAAAAATATTATTTGAGCATAATTCTATTCAATTCAATAAGTTCAAAGAAAGGATTCCAATTAAGGATGTAGTTTTTATTAAAAGAGACTATCATCAATGGATGGTCAATGATGAAAGCGGCAATGTTTGGATTCTAAAAATGAAGAATAAAAAGGAGGTTAGGTTTTTAGTCGAAAGGAAGTTTGATGACGATTTAAAAAAATGGATAAATGAAAATATTGAATCAATGGAGATCAAAGCATAAAGTAACCGACATTGCGAACCTGCCAAAGTTTATCGAAGTAATGATATTGACGTGAAGCAATCTCACTGGCCAATTAACAACTAACAAAGATTGCTTCGTCATGAGCTTTCGCTATCGCGAATCTCATTTCTCGCAATGACGGTTCAATTGGTGTTTTCTTAAGCTTTCACCATTGACCATTGACTAATAACTAATACACTCTTCCCTAATAACCAATAACTATTAAACCAACCAATGATTGACAAGGCAAAAGACATCAGGAAAGGAGAGGAGTTAGACCTCACAAAGCTGACTGAATACTTGGGTGATCACCTAGCTAGCTTTTCTGGAGGGTTAGAAGTCTCTCAATTCCCAAGCGGTTTTTCTAACCTTACCTATTTAATCAAAACAGGTGAACAGGAATATGTATTGAGGCGTCCGCCCTTTGGGGCGAACATCAAAGGTGGACATGATATGCAGAGGGAGTTTCGGGTACTTTCGGCCCTCAAGCCAGTGTATTCCAAAGTACCCAAGTCTGTATTGTTTTGTGACGATCATTCCGTGATGGGAGCCGATTTCTACCTTATGGAACGCGTAAAAGGTGTGATTTTACGAAGTCAAGCCCCGAAAGACATTGAGCTCAAACCTGCGTTAATGAGGTCCATTTCTGAAGCCTGCATTGATAACTTGGCAGATCTTCACACCATGGATTTGAATGCGGCTGGTTTGGCAGATTTCGGTAAACCTGAGGGCTATACCCAAAGACAAGTAGAAGGATGGATTGGACGCTATTATAAATCCGAAACGGATAAGCTGCCTCATATGGATGCGGTGGCCGAATGGCTGCAAAAACACATTCCAGAGCAGCAATATATCAGCTTTATTCACAATGATTATAAGTACGATAACCTCGTATTGAACCCCGAAAAACTAGATGAAATTATTGCGGTACTGGATTGGGAAATGTCGACTGTGGGCAATCCATTAATGGATTTAGGTACTTCATTGGCCTATTGGGCACAAGCCGATGATTCTGACGCCTTAAAACCTTTCAGCCTCACTTGGTTACCTGGCAATTATACCCGAAATGAATTGGTAGAACGTTATGCGGAAAAAACAGGCTTCGACCTGAAAGATCAAGTGTTTTATTATGTCTTTGGGGCTTTTAAAATTGGGGTAATCATTCAGCAGATTTACGCTCGCTATAAAAAAGGGCTGACCCAAGATCCACGTTTTGCCAATTTGATTTATGCCGTAAAAGCCTGTGGTGCCAACGCGGTAAAGGCTTTGGAAAAGGATAGGATATGAATTTAAATAGAACAATTTTAATCGCCCTATTTGTTGTTTTATGCGCTCAAATATCTCTGGCTCAGAAACCGGAAGAGAATTTTGAATCTTTCTTAAAGCGATTTGATACAGACTCTTCATTTCAAATGTCGAGGATCCTTGATTCGGTTATAGTAGTTTACACATCAGATATAATAGTCGATGCTGACGGAAATGGTTATACCGAAAATTATGAGGCTCCAATAGCTAAAGCAGATTGGAAAGTCAAGAAACTTGAGAAGAAGGAGTTTAACAATTGGGAAATCAGAGAAATTGAAAACGATATTAAGGAACTAACGATGGCTGGTAAACAGAGTGGAGTGCATGTGGTAATTGAATTCGTTCTTCGTGATGGGCTTTGGTTTTTACGTAAATATGGAGATTACTCAACCTGAATTTTTATCATAATAATCTAAGAATGAAACTAAAAATAGAAGACATCAATAAAGTACTTATCCTAGGGGCTGGAACGCTGGGTTTAAGGGTAGGGCTGCAATGCGCTATAAGTGGTTTTGAAACTACCATTTACGATATCTCCGAGAAAGCACTTGACACCGCCATTAAAACTCAGGCCAGCATTCTTAAAATGTTGATTCGCAATGAAAAGCTCACCGAGGCACAAGCAGAGCAAGCCAAAGGCCGTTTGACATTCACCACCGACCCAGAAGCTGCCGCAGATGATGCCGACTTCCTGAACGAATCTGTCACCGAAAACCTCGAATTGAAGCGTAAGGTTTGGGCGCAGTTTGGATCACTCTGCCCTGAAAAGACACTTTTCACTACAAATACTTCCTATTTACTCGGTTCGCAAATAGCGGATGCTTCTGGCCGACCTGAGCGCTTTTGCAACTTCCATTTTCATGATGTGTTCTATTCCAATGTGGTGGACGTAATGCCGCATGCGGGAACAGAAGCTTGGATCAATGATTTATTGATGGAATTGGGCGAGAAGCTTTGCCAAACTCCAGTCTTCGTTCAAAAGGAAAACACGGGTTACATCTTCAATTACATGCTAATGGCGCTTTTGGGAGCCGCAGGTTCACTCAGAACACTAGACATTGGCTCTATTGAGGATATTGACAGAAGTTGGATGGGCAACTTTAAAATGGAAATGGGACCCTTCGGAATTTTAGATACGGTGGGGCTAGATACGGCTTGGCATATCACAAGCAGTCAACCCGATAAGAAAAGCCAGGCTTTTGCTGCCTTACTGAAAAGCTATATTGATGCAGGTAAACTGGGTGTAAAAACAGGGGAGGGCTTTTATATTTATCCAAACCCAAGGTTTAAAAAAGAGGGGTTTGTTTGATAGCTCCCTGTTTTCTATAGGGTAGAAGACTTAGATCTTTCGTTCCTCAGGAAAGGAAAATGGGCAATTAACTTTCAATCAACGAGAGGAGCTGAAATAAACGCTTAACTACGTTTTGCTAAAATGAACTGGACAAGGTAAAAACGAGTCCAACCATCACTAAACGCACAATGCTTTTCATCCTGAGGGACGAAGGATCTAAAAGGCTTATTCACTATGAAAAACCATCCTAAAAGTAGCGCCTTTGCCAAGCTCAGTTTCTAGCTGAATATCTCCACCATGCAGCTGCATAATCTGTTTAGAAAGGCTGAGGCCAATACCCGAACCTCTGTTTTTGGTAGAGAAGAAAGGCATGAAAATCTTCTCAGTGGCTTCTGGCGTAATGCCCGCGCCATTGTCGCTAATTGATACAGTCACTAACTCTCCATGCACATGGGTTTCTAGTTTCACTTTAGCGTTTTCTTTGTTTTCAACCACTTCTAAGGCGTTTTTGAGAATATTGATCAGCACCTGCTCAATCAATTGATAATCGATATTCAGTTGAATTGGGGTTTCAGCATGAATCACCTCTAAAACTACATTCGCTTTAAGGAAATCATTCTTGAGTAAAGCTGTGGTGTTTTGCACCAATGACTTAACATCCGTTGGACGTTTGTCGGGTTCTGGTAGGTTGGTGTAATCGCGATAGGCATTCACAAAATTGATTAAGCCTTCACTCCGGCTGGAAATGGTGCTCAAGCCTTCGGTAAGGTCTTCAAGACTTTCATCTTCGATGGTATTGAGTCCGTTTTTCTTAATTACGTCTTCCTTCAACACCTCACTTAGGGTAGAAGTGAGTGAAGAAATGGGGGCTATGGAATTCATGATTTCGTGCCGAAGTACTTTAGTAAGGTTCTGCCAAGCTTCCAATTCTTTGGCTTGCAGTTCTGCCTTAATGTCTTGTAGGGCAATCAATCTGTAAAGCTCACCACCTAGTTTATACATGGTTTCTAGAATGACCAATTCCTGTCCTTTTTCGTTTTTATAAGCCGCTCTTTTAGAGGGGTTAAGATGATCGATAGTAAAGTGAAAGTTAGGTGCTTTTTGTCTGAGGTCATCAAGGCTTCTAAGGCTTTCTAGCTGCAATAAATGAAGCGCAGAACGGTTGATTAATTTCACTTCCCCTGTCTCGTTGATGGCGATGATTCCTGTACCAATATTTTCAACGACTACGCGCAACTGTTGAAAAGACTGTTCGCTCTTTTTACGTTCTTCCAAAATGGCGTCAATTACATCTTTGAAAGCCAGATTCAACGCTTTAAAAGTTTTCCCCAGTTTATTATCGTGGGTAAAACTCATGTTGAAGTCATTGTATTTGATAGCATCGAAGAAGCGAGCTAGCTTTTTATTGGTGCTTTCTATGTAATTAAAAAGCTCAAATACTTCGAAAATGATGAGAAAGCCAGTGACCACCGTAGTGACATATTTCTGATCGAAGAAGAGCAAATACACGAAAGTGGCCACCGTGATAAACAAAACGATAACGCGAATCAGCACGAATATTCTAAAGCGATTAAAGCCCATATTTCTCTAGTCTTCGATACAATGATGAACGGGTTAAACCTAATTCTTGAGCCGCATGGGTAATGTTTCCGTTGTGTTTGGCCAATACTTTCCTAATTAAAATACGCTCGACATCTTCTAAATTAAACTGTTCCAAATTGATATCATCTTTATCGCGAACAGGCTGATTATTATTGAAGAAGAAGTCTTCTGGTTGAAGAATGTTATCACGACTCATGATTACCGCGCGCTCAACCGCATGTTGTAACTCACGCACATTACCAGGCCAGCTGTATTTCTCCAAACGTTTCAAAGTGGCTTCACTGAACTTGTAAATGTCTTTGTTGTATTTCTTGGCATAGTCTTTAAGGTAATGTTTAGCCAGTAGGGGAATGTCCTCAATACGTTCCCTCAAAGCTGGTAATTTCAGTTCTATAGTGTTAATCCGATAGAGCAAATCTTGCCTAAATTCTCCTTTCTGCACCATTTCGTAAAGTGGCATATTGGTGGCGCAGATCAAGCGAATGTCCACATCAATTGTCTTATTCGACCCCACTCGATTCACTTTTCTGTTTTGCACTGCGGTTAAAAGTTTGGCTTGAAGTGGGAGCGAAAGGTTACCAATTTCATCCAAAAACAAGGTGCCACCATTGGCGATTTCAAAGCGTCCAGCCCGATCTGTTTTGGCATCGGTGAAAGATCCTCTTACGTGACCAAAGAGTTCGCTTTCAAATAAATTCTCAGAAATAGCCCCTAAATCAACACTGATAAAGGGTTTCTCTGCTCTTGTTGAGTTTCTATGAATTGATCTGGCGATCAGTTCTTTTCCAGTGCCATTTTCACCCAATACTAAAACGTTGGCATCGGTGCTGGCCACTCGGTCAATGGTATCGAAAACCTGAATCATTGATCCGCTTTGACCAATAATTTCCTTGAATTTATGATCGAGGTCTTGGGTCAAAGTGTCCTCTCGGTCTTTCATCAACTTTAGCTCTTCTTTCGAAGAACGCAATCGGATGGACGATAGAAGCGTAGCCAACAATTGTTCATTTTCCCATGGTTTCATCACAAAATCAGAAGCGCCAGCTTTTATGGCTTTTACGGCCAAATCAACCGAACCAAAAGCGGTTATCAGTACAACCACTGCGGATGGGTCGATCTCTAATATTTTATCCAACCAATGAAAACCTTCTTGCCCAGAGTTCACGTCCTGGGTGAAATTCATATCGAGCAGAATCACATCATATGCGTCATTCTGGAGCAGGTCAGGAATAAGCGTGGGATCCTTCTCCAAGTCTATTTGACCAAAATGCCGCTTCAGATAAATCCTTGCTGCTTTTAGTAAATCTTCATTGTCGTCTATGATTAGTATTTTTCCTTGTTTCATTATGTCTATTTTTCAACCTGTCTCGTCCTGCAACTGGTTTACATTTGTCTTTGAATCTTGTGCAAATCAAAAGCTTGTCGAATATACAAACAAATGCTGCCGTCCGCTAACGGACGGTAACGTTCGGTGGCGAATGATTTATGGCTAATTTATTATCGTAAGTATCTGTATATCTATTATTTATACTTGGTATAGTAATTGGCTAATGGCTGAGATAATATAAAAAACTCCTTCAAAATGCTTAGAAAATTTTTAGGGCTAATTCTCTTGATTTCCCCGTTCTGGTCCTTAGCGCAAAGCCTATCAGGGTTTCAGGTCAATGATCAGGCAACACACTTAGTTTATGTTGAAAACAATGATATTCTTTATTTAAAAGAACTTAACAGCGATAAAAAACCCACTTTGATTGGTAAGGGACTTTCAGACAGTGAAAACGATATCCTCAGATCATGGAATAAAAATGGCGACATTTTTATCTATGAAAAGTCTGGCGATTTCTATTATTACTCTGTTGAAACGGGTGAAACAAATCAGATTGAATTAGCTGATGCGTTTAGTCTATTTAAATATTATCGAATCAATCAGGTTGCCGCGACCGATCAAGCACTTTACTTTTCGGCTAGAAATGAGACTTCTGACAAGAATTTCAGCCTATACAAGTTAGATTTGAAAGGCGGAAAAGCGATTAAGTTACTGGAGTTAGAAGGTGATGTCGCCAATATAGCCTTATCTCGAGATTCTAATTTACTGGCATTTACAAGTTATCAATACCTTGATGAGCAATATCAAAATAGGCTGCACATCCTCAATTTAAAAGAAGATGCTGGAATTGTCTCTTCCCATTTAATGAAAAACGCTTTCTATTCTAATCTTTCGTTTTCTAATGATGGCCGTATTTCACTTCGAAATATGAATGGTTCAGCATTTATTGCAGAATATGATCAGTCAGAGGCAGTACTAAATATTGAGGAGCTAGAAATGAAATCTGGACAACAATTACTTGGCTTCAAAGAGAACAATTATTTGGTATTAAGCCTTAATTCGTCAGGTAAGTCTTACACTCTTTTAGATACCTCATTGAACATGGTACATGAACTAAGTGGTAATTCCAATTTACTGCTGGTAGACTATCTGGATGATGAGTTTTATTTTACTGAAGAAAGTGGAATTTTACCAAAGTCTTTATTTAAGTTAAATCCCATGAAGGGAGATAAACAACAAATAATCTCTTTCAAAGCTGAAAATCTACTAGCAGATATTCAATATGAAATCTTAACCTATTATGATCAAAGTGGTAAGGGCCGTAATGCTTTTCTTTACTATCCTAAAAGACATAATAGCGGTCAATTCCCAACTATTTTAATGAATTATGGTGGTTATGCAAACAAGTATCCAGATTGGAGTTACTTTTTAAACCAATTGATATTTCCCATGCTAGATGAAGGTTTTGGTGTTGTACTTCTAAATACACGAGGTGTGAATTCTGAAAGGTTAGGAGAAGGCTATGGACAATATCAGTTGGAAGATACAGAGCACTTTATTGATCAGTTTAAAGGGGAAATCCCAGTTGATTTTGATAGACTAATTCCCGTTGGTCATAGTCATGGTGCGACTATGGTGTATTATTATTTAACACATTCAAAAAGTTTTGTTAGTGGTATAGCCATAAATGGGGCTGCTGACTGGGTAGAGCAGGCTAAGTTGGAGAGAATGACTGGCTTGCCTGGTGAGATGGGAGGTAAACCTGATGAACTCCCAAAACTATATCAAAAGTTTTCTCCAATTGAAAATATTTCAAGCGATTTGAATCCTATGTTGATATTCAGTGGTGGGCAAGATGAACAAATCCCGTATAATATAAATTCTAAGGCATTTGCTGAAAAAGCTCTTGAGCTTGAGGTTGACGTAGAATATATTCATTTTGAAGATCAGGGGCATATTTTTGAGGATCCTGCCATAATAGAACAGATGAGGAAAAAACTCAGGGATTTCCTTCTCCAGTGGAAACATAATTAGTATCGATTAAAACTACCGTCCGCTGATGGACGGTAAAGTTCGGTGGCGAACTAAGTGTAAAGCTGTTTTGATATTAACATTCTTATTATCAGTACTTTATTACTGGCATTGAGATTGTTTTACCTAAAAAAAATAAAATCTAAGCTATGCTGAATCTTAAAATCATCTTGAGAAGCCTCAGAAGGAATCTGATTTATACTTGGACTAACGTAATCGGGCTTGCAATTGCCTTTTGTTTTATTTTCCTGACGTCTATTTATTTGATTCACGAGTACACTTTTGACCAATCTTATGCTGACAGCGGTAAAATTCACAGACTAGTCACTACAAACTCTGCTTCGTCACGGTCTGCAAACAGTTCCAACTACCCTTATATACTATCATCAAGTTACCTCGAAAAAAATCCTTCAATAGAATCGTTGGTTAGGGCCTACAATAATTCCTACGTTTCCGAATTAGTCAGACCAAGTGCAGAAAAGGAAAAGGCCTTTGAAGAGAAGGGTTTTTGGTATGTAGAAAGAGGCTTCTTGGATATGTTTGATGTGAAACAAGTCAGTGGAGACTTTGGAATGTTTGATGTTCCAGGAACGGTTTTAATCAGCGAGTCTGTCCATCAAAAGATATTCGAGGGAGAGGAAGTTGTAGGAAAAAGGATGTTAGTGGGAGAGTATGAATTTGAGATCATTGGTATTTATGAAGATTTCCCTTCTAATTCCTCTCTTGACCCACGGTTTCTTATTTCGGTTGAAACCATGAAGTCGAACCCTGACTATAGTGACTATTTCACTAGCACAGGTTATCTCATGTTTAAGGTTTTTATGACATTAAACGAGGGTGCTGATATAGATGCTTTGGAAGCTCAGTTAATGGAACAGGATAAGGGTGGGGAATCTCAGGGAGAAAAGTACGAGTTGGAGCCAATTGAAGATTATCATTTCAGCACTTTAGATATTGCTAGATCATTTCGGCCAAAGGCGGATGAGCAGTTGGTGGTTTGGTTAGTTATAATTTCTATCTGTTTACTGGCTGTGGCCATCGCCAATTTTGGTAATATTTCTCTGGCTGTTGCATTGGACAGGAGCAAAGAGGTGGCCATTCATAAGATCATAGGAGCCAGAAGAACTCAATTGATTAAACGGTCTTTAATTCAGTCGCTTTTTTTGAGTTTTATTTCGTTTGTTTTTGCCTTGATATTGATTGAGGCGTTAATCCCACTGTACAGTCGATTCGTGGATAGAGAGCTAACAGTAGCAATTTTTGGTTTTAGAACCTATTTGATCCTTTTGGCCTTTACATCTATGGTGGGATTGATCGCTGGAATTTACCCAGCCTTAATTGTTTCCAGTTTTAAGGTATCCAGTCTGTTTAATTCTTTTAGCAGAAGTAGTGGGTCAAAATCTTTGATCAGAAAGAGTTTATTGGCTTTCCAATTTTTTATAGCCTTTGGTATTATTTCCGCCATGCTTTTTATGAATCGCCAACTTGAGTTTATGCTGTCCAAAGAGCCGGGTTATGATTTTAAAAATACACTCGTTTTCCAATCCAATTGGTTCCAAGGTGGGGATGAATCAACTATACAAACATTCAAGGACCGTTTGATGGCGATGCCAGCCATTCAAGATATAGCGCTTTCAGATGAACATCCAATGAGGGCTTTGGATGTTAATGACCTACAGAAACCAGGGTTTAGCGATGGATGGGAAAAAGTTGAATTATTGAGTATTGGGATCGATTGTCATTTCTTCGAATTCTATGGGATTCAGGAGAATTATGATGCTGATGTGATCTCCCTATTTTGTGGTGATAGCAAAGTGGCTCTACTCAATGAAACAGCACTTAATACGCTGGAAAATGAGCCCATTGGCAAATTACTACCCTCTTATTATGGCAAGTCAAAACCTGGATATATTGTTCAAGAAGGTGCAGTAAGTGATTTCCATTTTAATTCGGTAAGTGAACCAATTCCGGCCATGTTATTTATGCCTTTAAGCTATTCGAATGGAAGGGCTAACTATTCTATTCGTTACTCTGAAAACACCAATGTGGGGGAACTTATTCAAACCATTCAGCAGATGTTTTGGGAATATGAGCCTTCGGAACCTTTTGTGTTGAAAGTGCTCGAAGAGGAACATAAACGACTGTACTCTTCAGAAACCAAGATGATGCAAATGATGGGGGTTTTAGGCATTGGAGTTTGTCTAATTGCCTTTGCAGGGGTATTTGCGATGTCGATATTTTATGGCCGAGAAAGACTGAAGGAGATCAGTATTCGTAAAGTGCTTGGGGCAGGAGTTGTACAGCTTTTTGGACTTCAAAATAGAGTATTTGTAATCGCAATGATCATCTCAATCGTAGTCGCAGTTCCTGTTGTGATTAGGATAATTGACTCATGGATTTCTCAATTTGCTTACAGAACTGACCAACCTTTATGGCTCTTTGGTATAGCTGGCCTGATAATGCTTGGCGCAACGCTTCTGTCTTCAGGATGGTATTCTTTAAAAGTAGCAAAGTCTAATCCAGTAGATACTCTTCGTGATTCATGATCAAATGGGCTGCCGTCCGCTAGCGGACGGCAAAGTGCGATGGCGACCAATTAGTAAGGGTTTGTTTGTTTTAAATTATTGATATATAGTTAATTAACTTTGGTATGACAGTTGGATAGCAGCAAACAGTATTTGTATAATAATTCAATCATTCTAGTTTTAACCTAAATAGAATTCATGTTATCCTCCTTTTTTAGAATTGCATTTCGATACCTGGTAAAGAACAAGCTTTACTCTGTTCTGAATATATTCGGATTAACCGTAGGCTTGATCTGTTTTGTAATCTTAAGCTTATATGTGAGGGAGCAGTTTGATAAAGATTCTTATCATACTCATTCAGAAGAAATCTATAGGGTTTTGGTTGCCAGAGATGACTCTACTCAAGTTGAGCCCAATTGGGAAATCATGACTCAATTTCCAATGGGGAATTTGCTAAAAGAAGGTATTCCAGAGGTGAAAAACACGGTAAGGTTCGGTCAAACCTCTGAATTAGTTGTTGAGGCAGGTCAGCGAAAATTTAAAATTCAGTCTCTTCATTTTGCTGATCCTTCGTTATTCGATGTATTTGATTTTGATGTATTAGAGGAATCTAAGCCACTAGATCAACAAGCGGTAAGTGAGCTTGTTTTGGCGAAGTCTGAGGCTGACAAGCTCTTTGATTCTGCGGAAAACGCTATTAACAAAACCGTAAAACTGAATGGCTATGGAGTGTTTAAAGTGATTGGAGTAATTAATGACCTAGGTCAAGAAACCCACATGGACTTCAAGTATATTCTACCCATAGAGCAATCAGATAAAGCTTATGGTGAAGATGGCCGTTATCGAGATTGGGGAATGATGTCTGCATTTCCACTCTATGTTCAGATTGATAAAGAAGCCGAGGTTGCTACTATTGAAAGCAAAGCTAAGGCACTTCTTCAACCTCATATTAAAAACATGAGTGTTCGTTTAGAACCTGTGAGTGAAGTTTACTTCAGTAAATTATACTCATTTTTTAAGAAGACTGGCGATAAGCAATTCATAAGGTTGTACATGCTTGTTGGGCTTCTGATTCTGCTTATTGCTTGTATAAACTACACCAATTTATCAACCGCTAGGTACCTAAAAAGGGCCAAGGAAGTAGGGATTAGAAAAACAGTAGGAGGCTACAGAAGTCAGATTATCATGCAGTTTTTTATCGAGTCCATTGCACTTGCCTTTATAGCTGTGGTACTTTCAGTTTGCTTTACGGAAATACTTCTGCCCTCATTTAATGCTTTTGCGGGTTCTTCCATATTTATTGATTATCAAAGCCCTATTACCTACTTATTTATGGTATTGGCTGTTTTAGGCATTGGCGTTTTTGCAGGGCTTTACCCCGCTGTTTTCCTCAGCCGTTTTAGTGCCACCCAAATTTTATCGGGCAGTGTAACCAAAGGAAAATCAGGTCTGCTTTTCAGAAATGTATTGGTGGTAGTTCAGTTTTTTATTTGTATTGGTTTGTTTATTTCTACCAATGTTATCTATCAGCAATTCAAGCACTTAAAGGGGCTAGACGTGGGCTTTGATAAAGAGCAAGTGATTATAATTCCGTTGAATGATCAAGCTATCAAACAATCATATAAGGCTTTCAAAAATGAGCTTAGTTCAAACCCATCAATTGAATGGATGACAGGAGCAGGACCAAAAGTGTTTGGTGGTCAGGCTCAGTTTTATTTAGAAATTGATGGAAGCGAAGACGTTTCACCCATTTCTATTTTTCCTGTGGACGAAGATTTCTTTCAAAAGTTCGATATAAAACTGCTTGAAGGAAAGCTCTATCAACCTGAATTAGGTAAGGAGGGAAATGATTTTCTAATTGTAAATGAAGCCTTGGCCAAAGTGGGCGGATGGAAGATTGAAGATAAAATGGGTAAGAACGTGTTTAAGGATGATGTGGGCGTTCCAAATTTAGGGGGAGTAGTAGAAGATTTCGTTTTCTTTTCGGTGAAGGATGAGGTAACTCCAGCAGCTTACCTTTATAGGCCTAACGACAATAACTTGGCTTATGTAAAGGTAAAGCCTGAAAACATGGAAGCCACGATTGCTTCTATTCAAGCCACTTACGAAAAGTTCGCCAATCTTTATCCTTTTGAATACTCGTTTTTAGATCAAGAATTTGCTACCCAATATGCAAAGGAACAGCGTTTGGCCAGCATATTTACCACGTTTAGTGGAGTGGCCATTTTAATCGCATTGCTCGGTTTGTTCGGACTTACCATATTCTTGGCTGAGCAACGCCTAAAAGAATTCAGTATACGAAAAGTACTTGGCGCTTCAAACATTCATTTGGTTTGGTTAATGAACAGTGGTATCAGTCGTATGCTGCTGATCAGTACCGCATTGGTGATTCCATTGGTGTATTATTTCCTTGAAGATTGGATCAACACTTTCGCTTTTAGAATTAAACTTGATTGGCCTCTTTTTGCATTGCCAGTGGTCTTGGTAATGCTTTTTGCCTGGCTTACTACACTTTATCAGTCAGTTCATTCGGCCAGAAAAAACCCAGTGGACTCATTACGTAACGAATAAACTCAAAAATTAAAAACAACAAGGTCATGTTACAGAACTATATCAACATTGCGATTAGAAGCCTAAAAAGGCAGAAGGCTTACTCACTGATCAACATCTCAGGATTGTCGGTGGGCATTATGGCCTGTATCATCATTTTGCTTTATGTCAGAAATGAATCGTCTTACGAGAAATTTTACCCCGATGCGGATAAAATTTACCGAGTCACTTCCATTTTTGAAACATCTGGACAAACAGAACAGATTGCAATCGCCCCAAGTAAAGTTACTCAGGTGGCATTAGAGCATATTCCTGAAACTGAATTAGCCACTTTTGTTTTTGATTGGAGTGTAGGTCGAGAGTTTTTGGTGAGGTATGAAGACAATACATTTACGGAAACAAATGTCTTTTATGCTGACTCAAGCTTCTTTAAGGTTTTTCAATATCGTTTCTTGGATGGCAATTCCAGCAATGCTCTTACAGAGGAACAATCAATTGTGTTGACAGAATCGACTGCAAAGAAGTATTTTGATAGCGCAGCCGATGCATACGGTAAAACGATAAATGCCAACGGTAGCGATTTTGTAGTAACTGGAGTAGTAGCTAACCCTGCCGGAAACACCGCTTTGGATTTTGATATGGTCATATCTATCAATTCAATTTTTGGCCAAATTGATAATACTAGGTGGTTTCCTATGAACTATTATAGCTATGTAAAACTCAATGATAAATCAGCTGCCGAAAGCTTTAAAAGCAAGCTAAATCAATATATAGAAGATGATTTTGGTGATCAGATGACGGCTGGAGGGTTCAAGATGTCGTTCGATGTAGAGCCCATCACCCTAATGCATTTTGATACTAGCAAAGGATCCGACTACTCAGAGAAAATATCAAGGGAGTTGTTGTATTCCTTAGTGGGAATTGCCGCCTTTATTCTACTAATCGCCTGTATCAATTACATCAACTTAAGTACAGCTAAGTCTGAAAAAAGAGCCAAAGAAGTTGGTATTCGTAAGGTAATGGGCGCTCATAGACGGCAGTTGATTCTTCAGTTTTATGGAGAGACATTTATGATTACGCTTTTGTCAGTGGTAATAGGTGTAGTGTTAGCCGAAGTTTTAATGCCTTTTTTTAATCAAATGGCAGGTACTCAACTGGCTATTGACCTTCAAAGCGATCCTAGTTTAATGCTCATATTGATCGGCTTTGTTTTGCTGGTTAGTATTATTTCGGGCAGTTATCCTGCTTCATTCCTTTCCTCATTTCAGCCTGTAAAAGTACTCAAAGGTACTTTCAATGTTCAAGGGGGGAATATGTTCCGAAGAATTCTAGTGACCCTTCAGTTTACTGTGAGTGTATTTCTTATCACTGGCACTTTAGTGATTTTCTATCAACTCCGGTATGTTCAGAATACCGATATAGGTTACAATCAAGATCAGGTAGTGTATCTCAAACTTCCAGATCGCGCAGCCCGAAATGCCTATAAATCTTTAAAAACTCAATTCCAAACCATTACGGGAGTAGAAGAAGTAACGGGAAGTAACAACGAAATTTCTAATGTGCTTTCTGGCTGGGGAGCAGTGATGGATGGACTGCCAAAAAATGTCAGCATTTCCTTTAGAGGCATGTATGGCGACCAAGACTTTCTAGAAACTTTTGGTTTCGATCTTTTGGCTGGCGAAGGTTTTAAGAACAAGTCGGATTGGGATACTACAGTCTACTATTTGGTAAATAAGACTGGCATTGAAAAGCTCGGTTTAACACCTGAAGAAGCAGTGGGCAAGCGCTTTGGAATAGACGAAAGTATGATGGGTACCATTGCAGGAGTAGTTGACGATTTCCACTTTACCAGTTTCCACAATGATATAGAATCTTGGGCGGTTTATACTGGGCCTCAGGATTATAAGCAATTGCTATATGCTAAAGTAAATATGGCTCGAATTGAGTCGGTTAAGGCAGAAATGGCTAAAGTATGGACTTCACTAGTTCCCAATCGTCCGTTTGAATTAAGGTATGTAGACGAAGCCGTTAAAGCGCTTTACGAAAAGGATAAACAACTGAGTCAAATCATTCTGACTTTTACGGTTTTAGCCATAGCAATAGGTTGTTTAGGGCTGTTTGGTTTGGCTTCTTACTTAGCCGAAAAACGGACTAAGGAGATTGGTATCAGGAAAGTGCTTGGTGCCGATGTCTCCAAAATTGTGATGATGCTTTCTAAAGAATATGTCCGAATTATTTTGATTTCTAACCTCATTGGCTGGCCAATCGCCTATATCGCCATGAGTCGCTGGCTACAGGGCTTTGCCTATAGTATTGACTTGAGTTGGTATTATTTCCTTGTCGCGGGTTTGATGACGGTTATGGTGGCGATGGTAACGGTTTCTTATCAATCTGTGAAGGCAGCATTTTCAAACCCAGTGGATTCTTTAAGGAATGAGTGAGCTAATGGATGAAAAGAAAAATGAATTAATGATTTAAGGAAATAAGGATGCTATGAGATTAGTAAAATACACCCAACGCATTTTTAAACGAGATAAGTTTTTCACCTTGGTAAATCTCCTTGGTTTGAGTCTCGGTATGTTCTGTTTTTTAGTTACCGCACTCTACGTGAGAGATGAGTATACGCATGACCAATGGCATGAAAATGCGGATCGAATCTATTTCCCTATAATTGCGATGGAACGGGGTGGTGGCGTTAGCTTCAATTTGTATCCCACGATTCTTATTGGCGATGCCCTAAAGGAATCCAGCCCAGGTGTAGAAAATGTCGTGAACATTGGAATGGATGGAGATGCGCAGTTTAAAATAGGAGGGGACTGGATTGAAACCTCATCCTTTGTGTATACCCAACCTTCCCTTTTCGATGTCTTTGATTTCGACCTGAAATATGGAAACAAGATCACAGCCCTTAGCGAGCCAGATAACATTGTTTTGTCATTAGAGGTTGCAGAAAGGTACTTTTCGGGAAGAAACCCAGTTGGCGAGTTTATCGAATTCAAAGATATTGGGCGAAAAATAGTTTCAGGCGTATTGAAGCCTATTCCTTCTAATTCTCATTTGCAATTTGAAATCCTAGCACCAATTGACTTTAATATAGAACCTTATAAAAGCTATAAATCGAATTGGAATACTGGACCAGGCTTAAACTATATCCAATTAAAAGAAGGTTATTCTTTAGGTCAACTTAAGGAAGATGTTCAACAGGTATTGGCGAAGCATGAGGGCGCGCGCTATGCAGATCAGTACCAATACATCTCGTTCGCAGATGCCTACATGAGTGGCGAAACCATGCGATTCAATTCCAAAAATATGTTTGGAGGTCAACTAAAGTACATTTTCATTTTTGCACTGATCGGAGGCTTGATCCTTATCGTAGCCTGTTTTAATTACATCAACCTTACCACTGCTCGTTCACTGTCAAGATCAAAAGATATTGGCATCCGCAAAGTAATTGGAGCAAGCAAAAAGCAGTTGGTATTTGGCCAAATGATGGAAACCCTTTACGTTTCTTCTCTGGCGTTAATTATCGCCTTGATTGGTTTAGAGCTATTGCTTCCGTTGATTAACGAACTCATAGGAAAAGGTTTAAATCTCAGTTTTACTCATGCATTTGATATACTTCTATTGCCGCTAGGTTTGCTCACCCTTGTGGTGTTGTTTTCGGGCATTTACCCAGCGTTGACTTTAAGTACATTCAGCCTCTCATCTGTATTAAAAGGAAATAGTCCAAAATCAGGCAGTACGGTATTCCGTAAAAGCCTTATTGTATTTCAGTTTTTGATTTGCTGTGGCCTGTTCACCGGAGCCTTAATTATTCGAGGACAAGCCAATCATATGATGAACCTCGATCTGGGGTATAACCAAGAGAACATCTTAAGTGTGAGTTTGACAGAAACTAAAATGGGCGAAAAGTACCAAGCATTAAAAACGGCCCTAGAGCGTATACCAGCAATAGATAAAGTAAGTGGTTCGCCATTGCCAAAGCTTAATTCCGTAACCTTTTTTGAGGTAGGAGAAGGTGAAGAAAAAATACCGATCAGCGCTTTTTATGGGGTGGCGGACAAAGATTTTAATGAGATAATGGGCTTAGAAATTCTACAAGGAACAGATTTTAGCGGATTAACGGAATCGGAATTGGCTACTGCTGTTTTGATAAATGAAAAAACAGTAAAAGTTTTGGGTTGGGATGAGCCTATCGGAAAGAAACTGTCAGAAGGGATGATTGTGAGAGGAGTAGTGAAAGACTTCCATTATTCTTCAGCTCACAACGAAATCAACACCGCTTTGATTAAGTATGGAGTAGACGAAATCCAAAATATTCAGTTCAGTTTTAGACAAAGGGATAAAGAGGCTGTTAAGGCGCAAGTAGTTGGTGTTTTTGAGTCGTTCGGAGTTGACGAAATATTTGAAATGAGTGAGATTTCGGACTTTTTTACTGATTCCTATAATAAAGAGGCAAAGTTGGTAAGCATTTTCGATGTCCTAACTGGCTTGTTGGTGGTCATTGCATTTTTAGGCCTTTTTGCGCTTTCAACCTTCGAAAATCAATTAAGGCAAAAGGAAATAGGGATTCGTAAGGTGTTAGGCGCAAGCTATTTACAACTGCTCAATGCACTTAATAATCGCTTTCTCATCCTCATCGCAATTGCGCTCATTATTTCTGTTCCAATTACTTACTATTTGATCAACCAATGGCTCAGCTCTTTTGCTTATCGAATTGAAAACCTGTCTCCCTATTTTGCTATGGCTATAGTGTCCGTAGTCATTTTAGCGATTGCTGTACTGAGCATACACAGCTATATGAACGCCAGAAAAAACCCTGTGAATGTGCTGAGAAATGAGTAAGGCAGAAGATGATTTATGAATTGAGAATTACGATCTATGATTCATAAGTAATTAACTAAGCTATGAGCAACTTTTTGAAAACGGGAATAAGGAATCAATGAAAGAATGAATTGAGGCCGGAAGTCAGAAATAGATTTTCGTTTTCACCAATGACCAATGACCAATGTACTAATGAACCAATAATATGCTTAAGAACTATTTCAAGATTGCGGTTAGAAACTTAATCAAACATAAAGGGTATTCATTTATTAATATCAGTGGTTTGGCCATTGGAATTGCAGCCTGTTTGCTGATTTTTCTTTACATCAACGATGAAGTCACTTTCGATAAATTCCATCATAATTCAGATCTAATATACCGTATTAACTCCAAGGTGAATTTTGGTGGCAACGAAAGGAAAATAGCGGCAACAAATAAAATTGAAGCTGCTGCCTATGCCGAATCTATTCCTGAGATTGAGGCCTTTGCCAGAATTAACAATGCTACTTTGATTGTTCAGAAAGGTGAAGAATATGTAAGGCAGTTTAAAGGAGTGTATGCTGACCCTCAGATTTTTGATTTGTTTGATTTTAAACTGATTCATGGAGATTTTAAAACTGCATTGCAATCCAATTTCGGTATAGTCATAACGCGTTCTGTAGCGGCTAAGTACTTTGGAAAAACGGATGTGGTTGGTAAGGAGCTACGAATCAAAATTTCTGGTGAACCCGAGTCTTATTTTGTAGATGCAGTAATTGAGAACCTTCCATCTAATTCTTCACTAAACTTTGAAGTGATATTGCCTTGGTCTAAAACTGCCAAAAAAGGCGCTATTACCAGTCGCGATTGGGGCAATATTAGCAACACATCCTTTATCATGATTCGTAAAGATGCGGATGTCAACCTGGTTCAGCAAAAAATGAAAGAGGTGCGAAACCTTCAGAACCCAGGAGAAGACGGTGAGTTTGCCAGAGGAATAGAAAATTTCCTTCAACCTTTAACGGCCATTCACTTTACACAAGGCTATAACGGAGGTTCGGCTGGAATTAAAAAGAACAGCAATCCCACGCATGCTTTGACATTGGGCGGGATTGCAATTTTAATATTGGCTTTGGCCTGCATCAATTTTGCCAATTTAACTGTTGCTAGGTCATTGCCGAGGTCAAAAGAAATAGGGGTAAGAAAAGTACTTGGTGCCAAAAGATCACAATTGACCAAACAGTTTTTGAGTGAAGCGCTCTTTGTATCGTCAATCTCCTTTATTCTGGGTCTTATTTTGGCCGAATTGTTTCTGCCCGCCTTTGGCGAACTTACCAATAAACAGTTTTCTTCGAGTATAATAGACAACCCAGTTTTACTCGTTTTATGCCTTCTTTTGGTATTGGCTACAGCATTGTTAGCAGGTGTGTATCCCTCATTTTCAATTTCGAGATTCTCTACTATTGACAGCCTTAACGGCAAACTCCGACTTTCGAATAGACGCTATGTATCTAAGGCGCTTGTGCTCTTTCAGTTCGCCATAGCAGGAATTCTCGTTGTCGGAACGGTAGCGATTAATAAGCAAATTGGCTTTATGGTCAACAAGGATTTAGGTTTCGATGACTCCAACCTTGTCTATATGGACATGTTTATGTTCGAAGACAAAGCTTCGATTATTAAAACAGACCTTTCCTCAAACCCCAACCTCACTGGAGTGGCACTTTCTAATGGCTACGGTTCCGGTTCAGAATATGATTTCAAGGGTAAAAAACTGCTTGGAATATCCAATATCATAGATGGAGATTATATGGATTTAAAAGGCCTTGAAATTATTGAAGGTCGAAGGCTAATAGGAGGAGGCGATTACACTTATCGAGGCACAGATACCCTTTCTAATGTAATTGTAAATGAAATGTTCATCAAAGAAATGGGCATTGAAGAACCTTTAAATACGACTCTTGGCGATGGAAGTGGCAATGAGGTTTTTAGAATAGTAGGTGTGGTAAAGGACTACGATTTTGCGACAGCTCGTTCTAAAATTAGCCCTTTAGTATTGTTTTCAGGGAAATCCACAGGGGAATATGCAGAGGTGTTGGTTCGGTACAGGTCTGGTTACGACAGCCTGATCCAAGATGAATTACTCAAGTCGTGGAGAAAGATTGAGCCATATCAACCATTGTCTTTCAAGTTTTTGGAAGAGGAAAATCAAAATGCTTTTGCCGAAGAAGAACGTTGGAAAAGCATTATTACAAACGCATCATTCTTGACCATTTTCATTTCATGCTTAGGTTTATTTGGTTTGGCACACTTGTCTGCCGAACAGCGCAAGAAGGAAATTGGAGTACGGAAGGTTTTAGGGGCTTCGGTGCAAAACCTGCTACTATTGTTGAATGCAGGGTTTTCCAAACTGGTATTGCAGTCTTTCATTATAGTAGTTCCAGTTGCTTATTTCTTGGTAAATACATGGCTTCAGAGTTTCCCTTATAGAATAGAAATTGGTGTGGGCTTATTTCTGCTGCCAGCGATAATCACTTTTGGAATTGCCTTTCTCACTGTAAGCTTTCAATCACTTAAAACTGCCAATGCTAATCCTGTGGACTCTTTAAGGAATGAATGAAATAATGAATTAAGGAATCAATGAAATAAGGAATTAAGGAATGAATGAATTAATGAAATAAGGAATGAGTGAGATAATGAAATAATGAAGGAATGAGACAATGAATTAATTAAAGAAGGTTAGAAGACAAAAACAGATTTTCGTTTTCACCAATGACCAATGACCAATGACCAATGACCAATGAACCAATAAACCATAACGATTAATGAAATATTTTGAGAATATACTCCGAAGCTTAAAACGCGAGAAAGCCTTTACATTGATTAACCTTATAGGTTTAAGTATTGGCATGTTCTGCTTTTTAGTGACAGCTCTTTATGTTCGAGATGAAGTGACCTATGATCGTTGGCATAAGAATGCTGACAACATTTATATGTCGTCTTTGGAGTTGAAAAAAGAAGATGGTACTTCATTTAAAGTAAGGCCATCTGATGCACTGATGCATGCATTGAAAGAGGAGAGTACTGCTGTTTTGGACGCTGTTAGTATAAGTAGAAACTCTTATGCTAGTTATAAGGTCAATAATGAATGGGTACGAACCGACAAACTGTTTTTCTCTTCTCCATCACTTTTTAAAGTCTTTGATTTTGGTTTAAAATTTGGCAATGAAGAAACGGCACTGACAGATCCCTCGGATATCATTCTGTCTTCAGCCATGGCAGAAACCCTTTTTCCAGGATTTAACCCCCTAGGAGAAACGCTTACTTTTCAAAATAAAGGTAGTTTTAGAATAGCAGGAGTACTCAACCCTATTCCTAAAAACAGTCATTTGAAATTTGATTTTCTAGGGCCGATTAATGCCGAAATATCGAATTATGATTACAATAAAGACAATTGGCTGAATGGGTCAGGCTTCAGCTATTTTCTATTAAAAGAAGGACATTCACCAAATGAGTTGATGGCAGATGCCAAGCAAATTTTGGCCTTGCATGATGTTACTCAAGTGGCGGATGGCCTTGAATTTCTTAAGTTCTCAGATCTATACCTCAATGGGCAAACCGAACGCTATGATGCTAAAAACTTGTTTGGAGGTCAATCAAAGTACTTATATATTTTTTCTCTTGTTGGAGGCTTAATTCTTTTTGTCGCTTGCTTTAACTACATCAATCTTACTACAGCCCTTTCCTTTTCTAAGGTAAAGCAAATGGGCATTCGAAAAATAATGGGTGCAAGCCGCAGCCGTTTGGTTCTTTCTCAAATGGTAGAAACTTTTGCTTTGTCCTTTTGTGCTTTAATAGTGGCGTTAATTGGGCTCGAATTAGCATTGCCATACGCCCAGCCACTTATTGGTAAAGAATTGGATATCAATTTTAGTCAAGCTCCACAGCTATTATTGTTACCTATTGCTGTGCTCATTCTTGTAGTGGTGATTTCTGGGATTTATCCAGCCGTTTCATTGAGTTCTTTCAGTATTTCAGGAGTACTCAGAGGAGTCCTGCCTCAATCCAAAGTGAATATTCTTCGAAAATCACTTTTCGTATTACAGTTTATGATTTGTACAGGTTTGCTCATTACAGCCTTGGTTATTCGTGGGCAATCGGATTACCTAATAAATTTGGATAAGGGCTATAACGAGGAAAACATAATGACTTTTAGCCTTTATCAGGAGGGCCGATCGCTCGATTATCAGACGGTAAGAAATGCGCTAGAAGCTATTCCGAAAATCGAAAAAGTAACTTCTTCTCCTTTGCCCATGTTTGCGCCTCCACCACCTATGATGATCTTGGTAGATGGAAAACCTGTTCCCATTACCATTTATTCTGGTGCAGCTGACCAAAATTTTAATGAGCTCTTTGAACTTGAAGTTTTAGAGGGGACGGACTTCTCTAACTTACCAAAATCTCAATTGGACAGTTTGGTCATCATCAATGAAACAGCAAAAAAGAAACTCGGCTTGAACCCAGCCGTTGGCGCAAAAATGCCTAATGGTAGAAGGGTGGTAGGGGTAGTGAAAGACTTTCATTTCTCTTCTGCTAAAAATGTAATAGAACCGGCTATGATTACCTATTCTGCTAATCCAAGAGGCCCTGTCCAGTTTAAATATAGGGCGAACAATAAAGAAGCAGTGAAAGCGCAAGTAGGTTTGGCGCTCAATAAACTAGGGGTTAAAGCAGATCCTAACTTAACTGAGCTTGAAGGCTTTTTCTCACCTGCATATCAGAAAGAATCGCAGCTCATTACTATTTTCGATTTCCTCACTTTGATGGTTGTTTCGGTGGCTTTCTTAGGACTTTTTGCGCTCTCTTCTTTCGAGAATAAGTTAAGAGAAAAAGAAGTGGGGATCAGAAAAGTACTTGGCGCAAGCTATTTGCACTTAGCACAAACTTTAAATAAGCGATTCACTTGGCTGATAGTATTGGCCTTTATAGCAGCCGTTCCGCTTACCTATTATGGTTTGGAACAATGGATTGCTGAGTTCCCATACAGATTAGAAAACCTCACCCCATTCTTTATTCAAGCCATCATTATGGTAGGTGTATTGGCCATTACTGTGCTTGGTTTGCATAGCTATTTCAGTGTTCAGAAAAACCCAGTTGATGTATTGAGAAGTGAATAATGAATTAATGAGAGGCGATTAATGAAATAATGAAGTAATGAGATAAGGAATTAATGAAACAATGTTGGAAGTCAGAAGCGGGTTTTCGTTTTCACCAATGACCAATGACCAATGACCAATTAACTAATAAACCATCAAGCCATGCTAAAGAATTACATCACCACCACGCTAAGAGGAATAAAGAGAAACAAGGTGTTTACATTGATCAACCTGACAGGTCTTTCAGTGGCCATGGCTTGCTTTATTTTGGTGGGCTTGTATGTTCGGTATGAGCTTTCTTATGATCAGTTTCATGAGGATGTAGAGGATATTCATATTGTTCAACTCAAATTTATTGAGGAAATGGGAGGGGCTTATAACCAATTGCTCCCTGCTGTTTTTGCTGATATAATAGAAGAAGGTGTACCAGGTTTGGAAGGAGTGACCACCACGCTGTCTGGCGCTGGGAGCATGTATGTGGTTAAGAATGAACAAGACTACTTACCAGAGAAGTATTACACTTTACAAAACTCATTTTTTGATCTTTTTACCTTCCCGTTTATCCATGGAAATAAAGCCAATGCCTTAACCGACCCCAAATCGGTAGTGATTTCTAGAGAAATGGCACTGAAGTATTTTGGTAAGGAAAACGCAGTAGGAGAAAT
Source organism: Roseivirga seohaensis subsp. aquiponti (assembly GCF_001267955.1). Lineage (NCBI taxonomy): Bacteria > Pseudomonadati > Bacteroidota > Cytophagia > Cytophagales > Roseivirgaceae > Roseivirga > Roseivirga seohaensis. Next base: position 117,846 of record NZ_JSVA01000006.1, on the reverse strand, counting down.
TCTTTCTGTAGATACCAAAGGAGACTATAGAGTGACAGGTGTTTTAAAGGACTTCCCTAAGAATTCTCAATTCCAGCCTCATTTTTCTTTTTCACTGAATAGCATGTCCAGCCTAGACTCTTGGAGCGATAATACATTTTTCATCTATATTAAAACTTTGCCCAATGCCAACTTAGATGACATTCAAAAACGAATAGCTTCTTTATATAACACTAATAAACCTGAAGGTTCAATATATGAGGATGCCGCTTTAGGTTCCTTTGCTGATTCTTATTGGGCACAAACTGGCAGTGGGGCCGCAATGAACAATCGTGAGCGTGGATTAGGTGCCAATAAAGACATCATTTACATCTGTTCTGGAATGGCACTTCTGCTGTTATTTATAGCCTTGGCCAATTATGTGAATATGGCGACTGCCAAAGCCATGGAAAGGGCCAAAGAAGTAGGAATCCGTAAAGTGAATGGAGCTACTCAAAATCAACTGATCAAACAGTTTTTGGGTGAAACACTTTTCTTTGCTTTACTCTGCCTGGTGGTGGCAGTGATTATGGTAGAAATCCTTTTGCCTTCCGTTTCTCAAATTATGGGAATTAGCCTAAAGATGGATTACCAAGACATTACCATTTTGGGCTATTTAGTAGGATATGCGCTGTTCTGTGGCCTTTTGGCGGGTATTTATCCCGCAGTACTGTTGTCTCGCTTTAACCCAGTAAAAGCATTAAAAGGACAGAAACAACAAGGCCATTCTCGTTTTTCTCATCGCAGTGTTTTGCTCTTTTTTCAGTTCGCCATTTCAGCTTTTATGATCATCGTGCTTTTGGTGGCCAATAAACAGATCAATCATTACCTCAACTTCGATCTTGGTTTTAATAAAGAAAGGGTGGTGAGTATTAGCATGACGAAGGAAATGTCTGAAAGGCATCAGGTTTTCTTGCAAGAGATAAAGAATATTAGCGGGGTTGAAGGAGTAACAATGGGGCCGCTTCCAGGAGGTGGGTTTGGCTTTAATACCTTGGAGTATAAAGGAAAAACTTTTAAAAATGTCCCTCGGGTTGAAACGGATGAAAGTTTCATCACAATGCTTGAAATTCCCTTATTGGCCGGAAGAAATTTTGACCCTGAAATCTCATCTGATTTCGACAATTCAATCATAATTAATGAATCCTTAGCCCAAAAGCTCGAAATGGAGAATCCCATAGGGAGAACACTGCTCTTTGAAGGAAGTACTAAAACAGTGATTGGCTTAATTAAAGATTTTCACATTAGTGGTTCTATGTCGACAGTGAGAGATTTGATGTTAACACCATTAATCAGCGGAAGAGTGAATAAACTGTTGATCAAGGTGAACGCTCAGAATATGGCTAGTACTTTAGGGCAGATTGATGCCATTTGGGATCAGTTTGATTATAAGGATTCGTATCAATACCAGTTTTTAGATGACGCTTATGAGGCCAAGCTAAGTAGATTGCAAAACCTTACGTTAATCATTAACGGGGTTACCACTGCCATTGTGGTGATTTCCCTCTTTGGTCTTTTTTCACTTGTTACTTTTCAAACCTCACAGCGAATCAAGGAAATCGGTATTCGAAAAGTACTTGGCGCGAGTGCAAATAACATTCTCTTTATTTTAGGAAAGCCCTATGCTTGGTTGATTCTTTTATCGTCTCTGGTTTCCATACCATTGGCCTATTACTTTATGGGTAACGCACTCAACCAGTTTCCAAACAGGATTGATTTGAACGCCTCGTTTGGAGTCATTACAGTGATCAGCATTCTCGGTTTTTCAGCACTGGTGTTGCTGAGTAGGGCACTTTCAACCATTAGAACCAATCCTGTGGATATTTTGAGAAATGAGTGAAATAATGAGAGAAGAAATTAAGGAATTAATGAAAGAAGGTTGGAAGACCGAAGATGGAAGTCAGTAGTGGTTTTTCGTTTTCACTAATGACTAATGACTAATAAACCAATAACTAAATCGCTATGCTACGAAACTACATCAAAGTCGCTTTTAGAAGCCTGAGAAGGAACAAGCTCTATGCAAGTCTGAACATCCTTGGGCTGAGTATCGGTTTGGGCTCATTCTTTATCATTTACCTTTTTCTTCAGAATGAATTGGCCTATGACCAGTTTCATGAAAAGAAGGACAGGATTTATAGGGTAGTAACAGTTTCTGACAGCGAACATGGTGTAGAGAAACAAACTGCCATTAGCTATGCTTTTTCCCCAAAGTTTGTGGAGAGTATCCCAGATATTGAGGCCTTTAGTAGGGTATATCGAAGATCAATTCCGTTTTCTTTTGTTGAAGGTGAAAAGAGTAAATTGGAGATAGAAACAGCTGTTGTAGATCGTGGTTTTATGGATTTCTTTTCATTGAATATGATTTCTGGCACTGCTTCAACAGTGTTTAAATCTCCTAATGCTATACTGATTAGTGAGTCAACAGCCATGATGCATTATGGTACAACAGATGTTTTAGGTAGAATGGTCGGCTATTACACCACAGACAATTATATTATTGAAGGCGTATATCGTGATTTACCCAAAAATTCGTCCATTAAGGCTGATGCCATTATTCTCAATGAAAGAATTTTTGCTTTTAAGAAAGAAGGGAATTGGGGATTCACGGAAACCAATATGCAAGCTTATTTGCTGTTGAATGAAAGTACAGTTGCAGCAGATGTGGAAAAAAAACTTACCGAACTTTATGTACAAAACGCTAAAAGGGCGGAAGGAAAAACATTGAGTTTACAGCCCATCACCGATGTTCATTATTCATTAGATGTTAAGGATCCGGTGACAGAGAAGACTGATAAGCAGTACGTTTCGATTTTCGCCTTTGTGGCCATTTTTATATTGGCTTGTTCTATTTTTAATTATATCAGTCTTGCAGTCTCTCAATCCATAGAAAGGGCAAAAGAAATCGGAGTTCGAAAAGTGGCAGGCGCCAGCAGCAGAGAACTGCGCAAACAATTTATAATCGAGTCAGTATTGCATGTCCTTATCAGCTTTGTGCTTTCCATGATTTTAGTGGAATTATTGATTCCTCAACTTGAGGTTTTAGTAGAAAGGGATTTAGCCATCAGCGTTTTAGCACAGCCCATGCTTTTGCTCCAAGGCATTATGTTCACTTTGTTTATAGCCCTTGTTTGCTCGTTCTATCCCACTTATTTGAGTACAAAATTAAAGGTGGTTCAAGTCTTTAAAAATGGTAAAGGTATTTTCTCTTCCCAACGATTGATTGGAGCGATTGGTATTTTTCAAATCATGGTCTTTGTAGTGCTTATCTGCGTTTCGGTTACTGCTAACCGACAAATGCGCTTTATGCGAAACGAAAACCTAGGTTTTGATAAAGATCATCAGCTTGTATTGGAAAACATGCCTTGGAGAACTAGAGAAGTACATAAAAATGAATTGTTAAAATTGCCAGGTGTATTGTCGGTCAGTAGTGGCAGTCAACTCCCAAATGACGTTGGGTCTTCTGTAAGCATTGAGGGACAAGACTATGACTTTAGCTTCTTTGAGATAGATGACGATTATTTTCAAACCTTGGGGGTAAGGCTATTGGAAGGGAGGGATTTCTTACCTGAAGATGTCGATTCCGCTAATCTGGTGATGATTAATGCCACTGCTGCTCATAAATTAGGCTATGATGAAAACACTGCAGTGGGTAAGACGTTAAGCCCAAGTTCTTCGTGGAGAATTATTGGTGTAGTCAGTGATTTCCATTTTGCATCTAAAAAGGAACTCATAAAACCTGTAATTTTTAAACAGGTAATTGAAGGCTCGCCAAGCAATCAGTTTTTAGTCAAACTTGATGGAGCAAATTGGGCTGTGAGTACTAAAAGAGTTTTAGATTATTACAACGACATTCCTAATCTGAGAGAACCTTCTTACTTCTTTTTTGAAGACCGCATTGAATCTCAATACAAACAGGAAAACGTGATGATTACCATGTTAAACACCTTTACGGTGATTGCGGCTTTGGTAGCATTTATTGGCTTGTTCGGTATTGCTGGATACTCTGTAAAAAGGAGGTTGAAGGAAATGGGCATTCGTAAAGTGCTCGGTGCTGGCTTTTTAAGTATTCAGAAAACACTTAATGTTTCAAGCGCGTGGAAACTATTGATTGCAGTGGCTATTGCTGTGCCAGTGGTGGTTTATTGGATGGACAGTTGGCTCAGTTCTTTTGCTTATCGCATTGAAATGCCTGTCTTCTTAATCTTCGGAGCCATTGCCGTTGCCTCCATCGTGATTTTCATTACTGTTTCCATTCACAGCATAAAAGCCTATTTGATTAACCCAGTGGAGATATTGAAAGATGAATGAAATAATGAGATAATGAGAGAAGGAATTAATGAAAGAATGAGAAAAGGAAATTAATGAAAGAAGGTTGGAAGAACGAAGATGGAAGTCAGAAGTGGTTTTTGTTTTCACTAATGACTAATAAACTAATGACTAATAAACCAACACACTATGTTACGGAATTATATAAAATCAGCCTTTACTAACTTAAAGAGAAATACAGGTTACACATTGCTTATGATCTTTTCATTAGCTCTGGGCATGTATTGCTTTGTGATGGCAGGGCTCTATGTACGCTATGAATATTCCAGAAACCTCAATCACGTAAATGCGGATAGGGTGTATAGGGTGATGCTAGATTATGAAGGATATCATCAATATATATCAGCGGATATGGTAGCGGAAATACCAAACGTGAGTCCCGATATTGAGGCAGTCAATGTGATTAACTCCTATTACGGAGATGTATACATAGGTAAAGAGGAGCAATCTTTTATCAGACAAGAAAAGGCTTTTTATACTGACGCCAATGTGTTCGATGTGTTTAGCTTTCCGCTTAAATATGGAAATCCAGAAAATGCTTTGGTGGGTACAGGGAAAATAGTGATTTCAAGCATTTTGTCAGAAAGACTATTCCCAAATGAAAACCCAATTGGCAAGGAAGTTTTGGTTCATGATAAGGGAACATTCTTAGTTAGTGGAGTGCTCGAAGAAGTTTCTGAATTATCAATATTAAATCCTGAGATCTTCTTTTCAATGGATCAGTTCGTAGCGGATACTAAAGCTAGTGGTGATACTGATGCAATGCTAACGCATGTTTTATTAAAGGAGGGCGCTGATATCAATCGATTTAAAACGAGTTTGCTTAGGACTGCCCAAACAATGGTGTCTACAGAAGGGCTGAAAGGTATATACACCGAAAAACTAGCGGATTCCTACTGGGGAAACTCTCATTACGAATATGGAGCCCAGTTTTATTCTCTTTTTGGGGCTTCCAAAAAAATGATAAAGACTGTAATGTACGTGAGCATTGGTGTATTGCTTTGTGCTTTTTTGGGTTATGTAGCCATTGCGTTGAGCTTATCTTTAAAAAGGGCGAAAGAGGTAGGGGTTAGAAAGGTAAACGGTGCAAATGTTAGCACCATTCGAAGTCAATTCTTAGTCGAATCAGTGGTTTATGCGGCCATATCTTTATTGCTAACGGTTGTGGCTTTGGAAATTTCTGGAAAGTGGGTTTCCGACTTGCTTCAAGTGCCTATTAGTTTGAGGATGGATCAACCTGAAGTGATTATATTCCTAATCGCGTTTACACTTTTAACAGGTCTTATTGCTGGCCTATATCCTGCATTCATAGTTTCTAAATTGAACCCTGTAAAAGTACTTTCTGGTTTTTCAAGCCCAACGGGTTCTGGCTTTGTTATGAAACGGGTTTTACTTACAGCGCAATTTATAATTACCATCTGTTTGGTTTTTGGAGTGTATATACTTAAGCTTCAAGTTTCTGAAATGGCTCACTTCGATAATGGCTATTCGACTGAAAATATCCTGTCTTTCGACAATACAAATCCAGAAATGAAGAAGAATAGCACAGTGCTTTTAGAGTCGTTACGTTCAGTGGCTGGAGTAGTAGAAGTAGCCAAAGGGCCATTTCCACTTAATTTCAATGGTTTCTCTAAAGTAAAGATTCAAATGGGGGATAGCCTTATTCAAGATAATCCTTCTAGAATATTTGTATCGGAAAACTTCTTTGAAACTATGGGGATTAAGCTTCTAGAAGGAGGTTCTTTCAATGGAGTGTCAGATGAAAACTCTTGCTTAATTAACGAGAGTTTTGCAGCTCAACATGGCTTAGTAAACCCATTAGGAATGACCTTGAATGTTGATGGAAAGCCAAGAACAGTGATTGGCGTAGTTAGTAATTATGCAGACTGGGGGGTGAATAATCCCACTCCGATGAGTCATGTGTTTCTGCCAGCTGTTGATACCAAGTTCCATAGTTATTTATTGAAGATTTCTGATAATAATCAGGCTAGAGTAATGGGGCAATTGGAAGCCTTGTGGAAGAAGTTTGACCCAGTTAAAGATGCGCGCATTTTTGCTTTAAGCGATAGAGTTAATAATTCCGTTCAGAAGGTATCTAAAATCTCAACGCTCTTTAGCATTTTGGCAGGGGTGGTGCTCTTGCTTTCTTTTATGAACCTTTTCGGGATGGCCATTATGTTTGCTAATTCCAAGATGAAAGCAGTTAGTATTCGTAAAATTTTAGGAGCAAGTGTTCCAGAGCTATTGGGCAGATTGTCCCTTCCTTTTCTTTATAGTCTTATTATCGCTTTACTGATTGCTTTGCCCATTGGTTATTATTTGATGGAACAATACCTGCAAGACTATGCTGTAAGAATTAGCCTTAATGCCAGCCAAGGCCTTATCGCTGGGGTATTTATGATTGTGTTATTATTTGTAGTGATTGGCTTTAAAATGCTCCAATTCAGCAAAACCAATCCAGTCGAGGTGTTGAGGAAAGAGTAGGGAAGTAGGAAGTCAGAAGACGGGAGCCCACTCTTAACGAATAACCAATACACGAATAACTTAAGGAGGTATAGACATAAAAAAAGCGACTATCACTAGTCGCTTTTTTTATGGTAATAGAAATGTGCTTATTTCTTAATGATTTTAATCGCAGGGTCATTCTTTTTAACACCTGGAGTTCTGTCTAAGAATTCGTCATACAGTCTGATTTGCTGAGAAGTCATTGGTACTTTATAGCCATCAATGAACAAGTCAGTAATCTTAGAAGCCGTTTCGAATGGGTCGCCAGTAGAAACAAAAACATTTGCTTTCTTACCTACTTCAATTGATCCGATACTATTAGAAACGCCCAAAATTTCAGCTGCGTTGATAGTGATTGCTTTCAATGCTTCTTCTCTTCCCATTCCATACGAAGCCGCGAAGCCAGCATGGTAAGGTAAGTTTCTTACATTTTCAGTATCGCCAGTACGTAGAGCCACTTTAACACCAGCTGCACTCATAATTCCTGGGTTGGCATAAGCTGCATCGTATCTATCCGAACCACGTGTTGGGATTGCCTGCACAGGACCAGCGATTACGGGAATCTTAGACTTAGCAATTTCTTCAGCTACTCTCCAGCCTTCAGAAACACCAGTTAAAACTACTTTTTTGTAGCCTCTTGTTTTTACCCAGTCGATGGCTGCAAGAATATCTTTAGCTGCATTTGCCTCGATAAAAAGTTGCATTTCGCCTTTTACTACAGGTACTAAAGCTTCAATTTCAGGGTAATTCCTTACGTCATTAGCGCCCTCGATTTTAGCATAAAGCTCTGCTTTGTCCCAAGCATCGTTTACTGTTTTTAATGCTCTTTCAGTAGCCTTTGCTTGTTCTTCTGGAGATCTTCTTCTGAAACGTCCTCCACCAGCGGTAGAAGGAAAGTTCATGATGATTCCTTTAGCACCCGCAAACATTTGATCTGGAGTGTAACCGAACAAGTTAATTGCAGCAGCCGTGCCTGGTAAAAAGCCTCCGCTAGGAGTTGTCCATACAGTAGTAACACCGCTCACACGTGTAACAGGAATTACAGCTGAATTAGGGTTTACTGCAGTTAAAGCCTGCATTTGAGGAGTTAAAGCACCACTTTCACTGTAATCTTGAGATACATCAATGCTTTCAATTTCCTGTAAACCTACTTTGGTACCAGAATCAATCATACCTGGGTAAATTTCTTTGCCCTTGCAATCAATTACTTCCGCGTCATCTGGAATTGTAACATTGGCACCAACGGCTTCAATTATTCCATTGTTGATGATTAATGTACCGTTTTCGATAATACCATTTGTTACGGTATAAATTTTAGCATTAGTAAGAGCGAATTTACCCGCTCTTGCTTTCATCACTTGGTCGTCTTCTTGCCCAAAAGAAAGAAGAGGAACGATTAAAGCGATAATGAGTATTTGAAATATTCTTTTCATAGCTTCTTTCTATTTTTTGTTGGAGAATAATGCCTCGAAACTAACTACGCCTTCTTCCATACATCTGTCTTCATCATGACGGTTGAAAATAGAAATGTTTTCAACCGTTTCTTCAGGGTTGATATAGATGCGCTGATCGTCAACATCGGTAGCTCTGTCAAAATATTTAACACCGTCCACAAAAGTCATTACCGGAATGGCATAAACAGATAGGGGGTGACCTTCGAAAATTGCGATATCTGCATCTTTTCCTACTTCAATTGAACCAACTCTATTGTCGATTCCTAATTGTTTGGCAGGGTTTAATGTGATTAAAGAAAGGGCTTCATCATCGCTTAAGTCACCATACTTTTGTGTTTTAGCCGCCTCGTGAAATAAGTGACGGATCAACTCACCTGAATCAGAGTTGATTGAAGTCAATACACCATTTCTTGTAAGAATGGTAGCATTATAGGCTGTAGACCAGTATACTTCTAATTTGTAAGCCCACCAATCGGCAAATACAGAGGCACCTGCACCAAATTCGGCCAATTCTGAAGCTACTTTGTAAGCTTCGTTAGCATGTTGGTAAGTAAGTTTTTTGATTCCAAAATCAGTAAAAACTTTCATCAACATATAAATCTCATCGGCACGGTAAGAGTGGCAATGAACAAGAACTTTTCCATCAAGAATATCAACCAATGTCTCCATTCTTAAATCGTATTCTGGCGCTACCTTCCTTGGGTTTTTGTCTGCTTTATAAGCATCCCATTTGGCTCTATAGGCAATTGCATCGTTAAACGAGTTTCTTAACATGGCCTCAACACCCATACGGCTAGATGGCTGAATACCACGAGCACGACCACCTCTAGTAGGGTTTTCACCCAAAGCGAATTTGATAGTTCTTGGCGCATCTTCAAACTTCATTTCCTCAGGATTGGTAGTTCCATAACGAAGCTTTAAAGTTTCGCTTTCACCACCAATTACGTTGGCCGAACCATGAAGTGCGTGTGTAGAAGTTACACCACCAGCCAATGCTCTATAAATAGAAACATCGAAAGGATCTATAACATCGCCCATGTTTACCTCTGCAGTTACCTGACTTGTTCCTTCGTTTACTGCACTAAGGGCAATATGAGAGTGAGCATCAATAATTCCAGGCATTACAAATTTACCTGTGGCATCAATTTCTTGAACTCCGTTTGGAGCTTTAAGATTTTTGCCAATTCTAGAGATTTTGCCATCGCGAACTAAAACGTCTGTATTCTCCAAAGTACCTTTGGTAATGGTTAAAACAGTGGCGTTCTTAATTAGCACATCTCCCTTCTTTACCTGAGCATTTGCAATAAAGCCAGTAAAGAGAATAAGGGTTAGTATTAAAATATTCTTTTTCATGTTTTCAGATTTTATTGGCCGTCATCTTTAGTAGCAGTTAACGGAGTAGAGAAATTGAATGCAGAAACAGAAACCTCGGCATCGTATTGCTTGCCTGTTACAGTTCCTGTAACCACTAATTCAACAGACTGACCTCCTGCGTCAATTGAGAACGAAAAGCTAAGTGTGCCATTTACGAAGCTCACTTCTTGCATGTCGTTGTCTGGGCCACCGTCATTGCTGGTTAATTTTCCGTTATATTCCGTACCTTCTTTTCCAATGATCATTTTGCCGGTAGTAGCCCCTTGTGGCGTTTCGAAATTATAAGTCCAAGTACCTACCACTGGGTCGTTTCCTGCAGCAGCAGATCTGTTACCATTTCCTGCAGCACTTTTTTCTTTGATTTCGAAATCATATTTATCACCGTCTACAAACATAAATTTGATTTGAGAGTCTTTAGTGAAATATGGTGCGTTACTGATCATGATATTGGCAATTTTACCAGCCTCTACTGTACCTGCAATTTTATCGATTCCTAAGATTCCAGCAGGGTTAGTAGTAAGTGCAGCTAGTGCATCATTTTCGCTCAAACCATTTTCAATCATAGTCAAAAGATTAGCCTTTATTTTATTACTGGCTACATCAAGCGAAGAAAAGCCAAACTTTACTCCTGTGTTAGCAAGAGAGGCTGCTTGACCTGTATATTTCTTATAGAAGTCCATTTTTCTAGCTTCTAATCTTTTGGCCTCTTCAGTCATTTCATCCTTATCTTTTCCTTTAGCTTCTTTAGGCGCATCAGGTAAATCAAGAGATAAGAACACATTGGTGCCGTTTTCTTTAAACATTTGACCTAAATCCCATGCTTGTTTTACGTTACCTACCATCAGTTTAAAGCCTAGGTCTTTTTGTAACCTTATAGCTCTTTGCACTTCAAGAACACCAGATACATCAAACATAACCGGACGTTGTTTAGTCACAACTGGGAAGAATGCCTCAGTTACTCTGTCTCTTTCTGGCCTTTCTAATCCACTTGGGTTTTGAGCGTAAGAATCGAAATGCTTTTTGTCGTTTTCAGCATTGCGATATAGGTTTCTGAATTTCGCCATAATCCCCAATACGTTACCAGGGTAAGCACCAGGAGCTCCAGCAAATTGAGTGAACATTGAAACATCTTTTGATAAAACAAGGTCATCGGCATGTTTCTTATCACCTAAAAGGATGATAGAACCTGAACCTGGTAACATTCTACCGTAAGGTACAGAGTGTGAGATAGCAAAACCTTCTTTTCTCAAAGAACCGATGGTGTTGCTTTCTATGTCCAGTTGATCTACAAGACTACGCTCAGGGGTAATTCCGGCATAATCGTTTGGAGGATCTGGGCTAAAAAGGTTGTTAGGACGAGGCATGTTTTCAGGGCGTTTTGCACCTGTGTTAGACAAGCCATCAATAAAAGCTGCATAAACGTACATGTCTTTGCCGTCAATTAATTGAGCGTTTTTAGGTACCGTTACGTTGGTGCCTACGGCATCGATTAAGCCGTTTTTAATCACCACGGTTGCTCCTTTTAATTCCTTACCAGGGGCCTGAATCACCGTTGCATTGGTGATGGCGAAGGTTCGGGTTACTGCTGATTCACCAGTAGGGTCACTTTGGGCCTTTAAGCCAATTGTGCTTACCGTAAGCAGCATAAGGAAAACCGCGCGAATGGTTTTCATTAGTAGTAGTTTCATTCTTAGCGCTTTGAATTGTTGAAAATAAAAAATGTAATATATAAGAAACGGTTGCTGTTTTCAAAGGCAAATATAAGAGTGGTAACTATTCGATTTGAAGGAGTAGAAGAGCCAAATTACTGATAATCTTGAAATACAATTTTTAAGTAGGAAGTGAATATGGGGCATTAAAGCAAAAAAGGTCATATCGAATTTCTCGATATGACCTTTCAATATATGCTAACTAGTTAGTGCTTAGTTGTTGTTGATTACAAAATCAATATCAACTCTTCTGTTTAAGGCTCTTTCGCCTGAACTTGCGTTGCCTGTTTTAGGTGCTTTTTCTCCAAAACCTTCAGACATTAACCTGTTTGCGGCAATTCCTTTGTCAATAAAGTATTGTCTTACCGTTTCAGCTCTTTTTTTAGATAACTGGTAATTGTAATCCGCAGACCCTGTGCTATCAGCATGACCGTTGATGTCAAGTTTGATGCTAGGATTTTCTTGTAAAACTTTCAAGATATCATCTAGTGCTTCGTATGAACCTTGAGTCAAGGTAGCTTTGTCTAATTCGAAAAGAATGTCTTGAGCGGCTTCAATCAATTTCACTTTAATAGTTTCTTCTGATTGAGGGTTCATTGCGTCAATTGCTTGCTGAGTACATCCGTTTACTGTACCGTAAGTATTTGGACAAGGGTCTTGAGCATCTGCTACACCATCGTTGTCTGAATCTGGGCATCCGCCAAGTGCAGGGTTACCAGCTGTATTTGGACAAGCATCATAAATGTCTGGTACTTTATCTCCATCGGTATCAGGACAACCGTTCATTGTTCCAGCTACGTTAGGGCAAGCATCATAAATGTTTGCAACACCATCATTGTCATCATCCGCTAACGGACAACCGTTGTTTTCTCCAACACCGGCTACATCAGGACAAGCATCTTTTCTATCAATTATTCCGTCACCGTCAGAGTCTGTATCCTTCTGGAATGAGAATTTAACACCGATATTATATTGTAGATAGCTATAGGTGTCATCAATAGTGTTTTTGTAAGTAGCTTGGGTTACAAGGCTAGTCTTATCGTTAATGTTAAGGTTAAAACCTGCAGCAAATGGAATTAATGCATGTGTACCGTCATATTCACCGTAAAAATACTCTTGGTCTTGCATATTGGTGATACCAAAACCTGTGGATAAGAATGGTGCAAAAAATGCATCTTCTTTCATAATGTATCCATTATTAAACTTATAAGTTAAACGAGTTACTACATCTGTAATTAGTGCTCTGAACTCATTTTCGTGTTGCATTTTACCTCGTGATAAAGCTAACTCTGCGTTCAAGCTAGGATTAATGTAATAATCAGCGGCAACTCTAAACCCTACATGGTCTATATCACTGAAGTTGAACATACCGTCATCGTAATTCTGTCGCAGTTTATTATGAGTAGTTCCGATTTCAAATCTCCAACGGTCATAACTTGTTTGACCCATGGCCCAAGTACCGATGCAGAGGAATGTTAGTAGTATAATTATCTTTTTCATGTTTTTAAATTTTTGGTTTTGACCTCAGAGTGACTAGAACCTTGCCGACAATGAATTATGGCTTAAAAACAATAATAACAATATTAATAATTTTAATAGTTATACAAATAGAGAATTTAGTGTGTGGTTTTTCTACACAACTGTGTAATTAAGTGGGGAACATTGGTATACCAGTGATTACCATTTTTGGCTTATAAAAAATAAAGGCTGTTACAGAATTAACTGAAACAGCCTTTATTTTAGAATGTAAAAGCCTCTACTTCGGATCAAGAATTTTGGCTATTCGATCTAGCAAATCCTCTAGATGAACAGAACTTGCTCTATCGGTAAATTTGCCTTTGTTGCTTTTAATCTCGTGCTGAAGGGTTTTCAATTCAGACTTCACTACTGGGCGAATATCTGATTGTGCAACATTCACCTGCCTTGCTTGAAATGAATTCGAGTCGGTGGTCATCAATGATTCAAGTTTTTCAACAAATGCTCGCTGTAAGTTTCTACGGTAAGTATCTATTTGAGCACCAGATTTAAGTTCTGAAAACAAGCCAGTTCTCATATCACCAAATAGTTGATATATAGTATAAGTGTTTCTGCCTTTAAAGGCTTCAGCTTCTATCAATCTTTGGGCTCTGGTTGGGTCTAAAACTGAATTAAGGAAAGAAGACTGAGTTGCACTGATACGATTAACGGCACCGTAACTTTCTAACCTGCGCAACAATTCTTCATCAAGTAACCAATCTGGTGTACTGAAAGCATATTTCTGCATCCATGCCATGGCTTCCTTTTGATATGCTTCAGGAACTACATTATAAACAGCCCCTGATTGATCGGCTGATTTTAAATCTTCGGTAACACCACCTATTACCGTAGTAACATGCCCAGTAAAACGTCTCCATTGGCCGATGATCTCATTATAAATTTCGTTGGTTTCGGTATAATCTTCACCAGGAGTGGTTGTCCAAGTCAATAAGTTAGGTACTACCTTTTTAAGGTTTTCCATTCCATACATACTTGCTTTCACTGCATTGTCGCCCAAGTCTTCTGTTTGAGCTTCTGGGTTACTTCCGTTGCTGCTGCCAAAACGATACATTTTGTCATTGGCTTTTTCCATAATCCATTGGTCTAATGTGCTAGACTCGGCTTCGGGTGTTTTGGCAGAAGGAATTACTCTGTAGCCCCAATTGATAGAATATTTATCATATGGGCCAATTTTACGAATAAAGCGCGTTACACCATCACCAGGCTGTGCAATGTAGTTTACTCTAGCGTAATCCATAATTGTTGGTGCTACACCGTATTCTTCGGTAAACTCAGGGTCTCTTAATTTTTCAACAGGGTAGGCCGAACTTGCTTTCATATTATGAGGCAAACCTAAAGCGTGGCCAATTTCATGCGCTATTACCGCTCTCATCATTTCACCAATTTCATCTTCAGGTACATCAAGGCTTCGGGCCAAAGGATTAGCAGCACCCGTTTGAATCATATACCAGTTTCTGTATGATCTTAAATGGTTGTGAAACCAAACAATATCACTTTCAATGATTTCACCCGTTCTAGGGTCGGCTGTACTAGGCCCAACCGCATTTCTTGTCATGCTGGCCACATAGCGTACGGTTGAATAACGGGCATCTTCTGGAGACCAATCTGGATCTTCTTCTTTACTTGGAGCTTCTTTGGCAATAATGGCATTTTTAAAACCAGCGGCTTCAAATGCTACTTGCCAATCTTCAATTCCGAGTTTAAACCATTTTACAAATCTTTCTGGAGTAGCAGGGTCTAAATAATAAACAATAGGTTTTACGGGCTCAACCAATTCGCCTCTGGCATATGCGGCTGGATCTTTTGGCTCTAATCTCCACCTTTGTAAAAAGGTCTGTTGATCACCTTTCAATTTTAAAGAGCTATAATTGATATTGCTTTGCGTAAACCAACCTACACGCTCATCGGCCAATCTCGGCATCATTTTATTCTCTGGTAGCTTAATCATCGACTGACTTACTTCCACTGTCATTGAACCCAGCTCAGAGTTTGAAGGTGGTCTGCCAGCATCGTAGGTCATTACCTGACGTACTTCTATATTGATAGGAAAACTTTTTACTGAAGATAAATAACTCTTTTCGGTATCGAGTCTACGCACCTGAAACTGTGAACGCATGCTATTACTGATGGCACTAATTGCTTTTGTGTCCTGAGTAAAGAATTTACTAACATCTACTAAGTAAGCTTCTTTATCATCAGGTTGACCTTCAATTTTAAAAGCGCCAATAATGGGAGATAGGTTGTTATCGGCTACTGATTTAGAAATTGCATCTGTAGTGTCGGCAACATTGTTAAATGATATAGACCTAAGTAGAATGTTCTCATTCACTTTCTCCCATTTAACTACTTGCTCGCTCATTTTCCAGCCACTACCAATAAAGCCACCGAAATTTTCAGGTACAGCCACAACCCGCGTTACCCAAAGCATGTCTTTTCCTAATTCAGATTTAGGAATTTCAAACATGACTTTATCATCTTTCTGATAAAGCTTGAATAGGCCTTCATCTTCGTTTAACCCTTTAACAAGGTCTGAATATCCTTTTTCTTTTTTCTCTGGTTTTATTTCTGGAACCGACTGTTCTGTAGTAGTTTGATTCTTTTTTCTTTGGGCATTGAGTTCGGTAGGCAATGCCCCAATTGTAGCGAAAGACAACGCTAAAATTGCTGTGTTTCTTAATTTCAATTTCATATTAAAGTGGTTAAATGAATTTTTGACCAATGAGTAAATGAACACTGAATGACATAATTGTGGAACTTTTATTTAACACAAAGGGTAAATGGTTATGTTAGTGGTTGCAGATAATATTGAAATGAACAAGTATTGGGAATTAGCAAAGGAGTCTTACAGCGGATATGCAAATTATATCTGGAACGAAATCACATTTCAATACGATTATAAGCCACTTTGGCAAAATTATTTTTGGGGTTTGATTCTTCTTTCAGTGTTCTTTTTTATTTGGGAATGGGTGAGGCCTTGGAGAAAAGAACAGCCTAAGTTTAGAAAGGATTTTTGGCTCGATGCCTTTTATATGTTCTTCAATTTTTTCCTTTTTTCGCTTATCGTTTTTAATGCCCTTTCTGATGTATTTGTAAATTTATTCAACGACTTTTTAGGCATTTTTGGGCTTACCAATGTAGTGGCACTAAAGATTGAAACCTGGCCTAAAATTGCTCAACTGTTTATGCTTTTCATCATTCGTGATTTTATTCAATGGTGGGTGCACAGACTTTTACATGCTTCGCCAAGGCTTTGGGAATTCCACAAAGTGCATCATTCGGTAGAACAAATGGGCTTTGCTGCGCATTTGCGCTATCACTGGATGGAAACGATAGTATATCGTACCATTGAATACTTGCCGTTGGCCATGATTGGTTTTGGTATCGATGATTTCTTCTTCGTTCATATGTTTACATTAGCAGTGGGGCATTGGAACCACGCCAATATTAATGTGAGGCTAGGTTTTTTAAAATACATCTTTAATAACCCCAACATGCACATGTGGCACCATGCGCACGATTTACCTAAGGAAAGAAGAACAGGAGTGAATTTTGGGCTGACATTAAGCCTCTGGGATTACATCTTCGGAACAGCTTATATTCCGCATAGCGGCCAACACATCAAACTTGGATTTCCTGGGGTTAAGAAATTTCCTAAAGGGTTTTGGGGTCAAATTTCTTATGGTTTTAGTAAAAAGCACACTTCTGAAAACAAGTAGCTGTATCATAGTGAAACAATCTCAATTTAGTTAAATCAATAATTTTTTATTTTTTTCATCTGTTTTAGATCAATTTTTCAATTTTTTGCTTTATCATGGCAGAGAGAACGACATGAACAAACAGATAATTAGAAACGCCCAAAACGAGATTTTCTACGAAGCTAACCTCGATCAGGAGAACGGTTGGATCTATATCAACTGGATTGGAGATATTGAGTTAGAGGATGTTAAAAAAGGAACTCAAGCTTTTTTAGACCTTCTTGCAATTTCTGGCTGCCGAAAACTATTAAACGATAATAGTTTGCTTACTAGTAATTTTTTAGAAATAAATGAGTGGATAGAGGCCAATGTTGTACCTGTGGCTGTTCAATCTGGCTTGCGTTATATGGCTCATGTACTATCTCCTAAATTTATTACACGTTTTTCTGGTATAGATTTAGGCTTACGTATGAAACCCGTTGAATTTCATGCTTTTAAAGAAAGAAAGAAAGCAGAGAAATGGCTTAATTCTAAAGAATGAGAATATTCCTTTTTGATAAATTTCAAATCAAATTTCATATATGAGATCGCACGAAATAGATTATGAATTGCATGGCGATGACATGCAGATGGTAGAAATAGAGCTTGATCCCCAAGAAACGGTTATTGCAGAAGCAGGAGCCATGAACTGGATGGAAGAGGACATTGATTTTCAGGCTAAAATGGGTGATGGTTCTGAACCAGATACTGGTATTTTCGGGAAATTACTAAGCGTAGGAAAAAGAGTGCTTACTGGTGAATCCATTTTTATGACTCATTTTACGAATATGGGTTATACAAAACGTAAAGTGACGTTTGCAGCGCCATACCCAGGTAAAATCATTCCGATTGATTTAAACGAAATAGGCCAAAGCATTATCTGTCAGAAAGATGCATTCTTGTGTGCTGCAATGGGAACAAACGTTTCTATTGCTTTTAATAGAAAATTAGGGGCTGGTTTTTTTGGTGGCGAAGGCTTTATTCTTCAGAAGCTCCAAGGTGATGGAATGGCATTTATGCATGCTGGCGGCACGGTAGTAAAAAGGCAATTGAATGGTGAAACCTTGCGTGTTGATACGGGCTGTATCGTAGCATTTTCTCCTGGTATTGACTATGACATTCAGCGAGCAGGAAATTTAAAATCCATGTTCTTTGGTGGAGAAGGCTTATTTTTGGCCACTTTAAGGGGTACGGGAACAGTCTATTTACAAAGTTTACCGTTCTCTAGATTGGCCGACAGAATTATTCAACACGCGCCAAGAGCGGGCGGTTCTTCTAAAGGAGAGGGCTCTATTTTGGGAGGATTGGGAAGAATTATTGACGGAGATTAATATCGATCAAAAAAAGGCATTAAATGGAGGTTCCCACTTAATGCCTTTTTATTTTTTGTTATTTGTTGCAATTAACTAATAATCAAAATAGGGATGCTTACTTTGTGACGTACTACGTCTAAAGTGGTTCCGAAAACCAAGTCTTTTAAGCCTTTGTGGCCATGAGCACCCATTACAAGCATATCAATTTTACTCTCCTGCACAATTTTAACAATCTCTGTTGGAGCGCTTCCAAAGCCTATTTTTTGTTCTGTTTTATAACCAAGCTCTTCCAACATTTCCTGATATTGTTTTAGGTTATCAATATCAAGTTGGGTTTCGTTGTCTAAGGTATTCTTACCTAAATAACGCGCTGCCGCACTTTCCACTACGTGTATAAAAATATATGTAGCCGATTTACCTCCCTGCTTTAAAGCGTTTTGAATTACAAGTTGGTCATTCCCAGAGAAATCAATGGTGATTCCTATGTGCTTGTATTCTATCATTTTTCCTTCAGAAAAATCTTCGGCTTTTCCGTGAGGCAAATGGTTGGTTTCTGTTTGTTGATCCTGTTCGTTCTTTTTAAGGAATGGATGAATAAATACATAAACCAATAGAGCAAGGCAAGCCACGGCTAGTGGAATAACAATCGTATAAATATAGATCTGATTATCTCCTGAGTTTACTGCCCAAGAGGTTATTTCATCAATAACAAGGGTAATGTTTAGATAAACAATAATGGCGGCAATTAACCATGCAAGCGCTTTTACCCAAGGTTTGATGGCAAATTCGCCCATCATTTTTTTATCTGAATTGAAATGAATAAGCGGAATTACAGCAAAACCTAGCTGTAAACTCAACACTACCTGACTAAGGATTAAAAGACTACCTAGGGCTTCTTCTCCAAAATAGATAATAGTAAATAGGGCGGGAGCAATGGCCAGTAAACGAGTGATTAATCGCCTGAGCCAAGGCTGAATTCTTAAGTTTAAATGACCTTCCATTACAATTTGACCAGCAAGTGTACCCGTTATTGTAGAGCTTTGCCCTGCGGCAATTAACGCTATGGCGAAGAATGTTGGCGCAACATTGCCAAAGAGGTTTTCTAGTAGTAAAGAAGCGTCTTGTATTTCGGCCACATTATAAAAGCCGTTGGTATAGAAGGCTGCTGCGGCCAAAACTAGAATGGCAGCGTTTACAAAGAATGCCATGTTTAAGGCAATGGCAGTGTCTATAAAATTGTACTTAATGGCCTTTTTTAAACCCTGAAATGAACGGTCTATTTTACGGGTTTGTACTAATGATGAATGTAAATAGAGATTATGTGGCATCACCGTAGCCCCGATAATTCCTATGGCCAAGTACAATGCGTTTCCGCCAAGATCTGAAGGAACAAAACCTTTCACTACATCACCATAAACAGGGGCTACAATTACCATTTGTATAATGAAAGAGACGCCTATGATGAAAACTAATGAAATGATAAACACCTCCATTACTCGCATTCCTCTTTTGAGTAGGAAAAGGAGTAGAAAAGTGTCTAGTGCAGTAATACTTACTCCCCAAATCAAAGGCAAGTCGAATAGTAAGCTTAAACCAATCGCCATACCCACAATTTCAGCTAAATCACAAGCGGCAATAGCGATTTCAGCTAGAATATAAAGTGGAATATTAGCCCATTTTGGATAAGCATTTTTTGAAGCTTGCGCTAAATCTAATCCTTTCACAATTCCCAATCGGGCACTTAGCGACTGAAGCAACAGAGCCATGATATTGGACATGAGTAATACCCAAATAAGCTTGTAGCCAAATTCAGAACCACCGGCAATATCGGTTGCCCAGTTTCCGGGGTCCATATAGCCTACGCTTACTAAATAGGCTGGGCCTAGAAATGCCAAAACCTTTCTCCAACCTTTTTTGTCGGTACGTACCGAAGAATGGACTTCGCTTAACGATTCTGAGTTCATATATTGGTCAAGTATATTCTAATTTTTTAATATCTCAAGCATTTGTTGAGCATCTAAGTATTGAAAGTAGCGGGCTTTAGCCTCGAAATTCTGATCTAACAAAACCATTGCAGGCAATGAAAATGGCTTCCCTTTTCTGTTGGCCATCATCAGAGGAATTTCATGAACAGACTTCCGCTTATTGATATTTTTATTCTTGAATTCGGTATTGCCAAACACAATTGTTTCCTCCGATTCAATATCCATTTTCACTACGTAATAGTCGTTCTGTAAAGTCTCAATCACTGATTCATCCTCAAAAGCAACGCGCTCCATTTTATGACAATAGGTACACCAATCAGCATAAAAAAAGACAAATACTTTTTTAGGCTTCACTTGTAGAGAATCTTCTAATTGCTCAAAATTAAGCCAGTCTACCTTACTTGCCTTTTGTGCAAACAGCCCATTGTGTGTGATGCTGTTTGTGCTGAAGCAAATCAAGAATATTATGAATATATTGAGAGCCTTCTTTACCATTCTTACCTAATTGGATTTTACTTTTAGTCCGAAGAAAAAGGTACGAGGTAAGCTTGGCCCATAAACGTAATTGCTATCACGGTTTTTACCAAAGTCGAAATCACTTTGATAGGCATCAAATACGTTTTTGATTCCTCCAAAAAACTCGATACCTGTTTTGATTTTAGGCAAGTCTACCATATGCCCAAGTCTTATTCCTAACTCTGTAAAAGTAGGAGAGGTGAAGTATTTGTCTTCATTGTTTCCTGTAGCTGCACCACCAAAATGAACCAATTCCATAGCGCCTGTATAAACCAGATTTCCGCTTAACGACCAATTTTTGACGGGTGTATAAGTAAGTGTAGCATAACCATAATGGTTTGGAGTTCTTAAAAATTCTCGCTTTTCAGGCAAGCCTTGAATGTTTTCAACGGGCGAAGAAAATAAGCTCGACTGGAAAGTATACCCAGCGTCCACTTCAAAAACATAATCGAAATTTGCTCTAGTTTCTAAGGTAATTCCGCGTACGGTGGCGCCATCACCATTCCGTTTTTCGAAACGTTCACCAAATGCGTCTGTTCCTAATGGGGCAAGGAAAAATGCGTCATTTAAATTGGTGTAAAAACCTTCAAGAGTGAAGCCTGCAATAAAATGTTCAGTAGCTTTATCGTAATTGAAAGAGGCAGTTAGGCTATTTGAACGTTCTTCTTTCAGGTTATCGGCCAATGAAATCCTTGAAATTCCGCCACCAGCAAATGCAATATGAAGGTCGGCATCAAAGGCCTGAGGTGCTCTAAAGCCGGTTCCCCAACCCAGCCTAATTTGGGAAGTAGGCTGTAATTTATACAACAACGATAGCCTTGGACTAAAGATGGCCTTGTTTAGCATATTGTGCTTGTCGAGCCTAAATCCTGAAAGGAAATTTAACTTTGGAGTCACGTCCCAGTCATGCTGAACAAAGGCGCCAATGTTTCTGGTGGTTTGATTTACAAGGTAATTGTAAGCCTCAATTTCATCATAGACCTTGTCATAAACATATTCGGCACCAAAAGTTAAAACCGCGTTTCCACCTAAAAATTCATCGAACCTATTATTCATTTGAAGGCCTCCTTGATGAGTGACTACATCCGAAACTCCATAAGGCGGGTTGGCCAGAAATTCATTTAACTCATCCTCATCATCAGGAATGATGCCCGTGTAATGTTGTCGCTCAGTTTTTTGACCACCATAGTAAACGATGAACGAGTTTTTATTGTCGTTGAAGTTGATCTGGTAATCGAGGCTGCCCATAAAAACATTATGCGTGCGCTCTTCAGACTGTTGGGCCAAATATGCAGGCTTATTTACCATTTCTCCGCCATAGCGAAACTCATTGATGCTGCTTAGGCTTATGGAAAGCTTCTGATCTTCGGTGGGTAAATAGAAAAGATTTGTGCCGAAGGAAGTATTCTTCAATTCAGGTGCTTCCGAAAAATTATCATCATTGGCATCAAATGCTTGTCTGGTTCTGTTATTCACAAAGAATGTTGCACCAGCGTTTTCATCTTCGTTAATTAAAGTGGCATTTCCAGAAAGAATATTGTCGACAGCTTGGCCATCTATACTTTGAAAGGTATTGGTCAGGGTATATTCATTTCGATCTGGAATTTTGGTAATCACGTTTACTGTACCGCCAATGGCACTTGAGCCATATAGGGCCGAAACACCACCTCGCACCACTTCAATACGCTCAATCATATTGGCCGGAATCTGTTCCATTCCATACAGGCCAGTTAATGGACTGAATATTGGGCGACCGTTGATGAGGATTTGAGAATAACCACCTTGTAAACCATTCATTCTTAATTGAGTATAGTTGCAGGTTTGGCAATCCGTTTCTATTCTTAAACCAGGTTGAAAGCGTAACCCTTCCGATAAATTTGTAGCAACAACCCTGTCCAATTCCTTGCTGTCCATCAGGTTTACAATTACAGGCGTATTGATTTTCCTTTTGGCGGTTCTGGTACCCGTTACTACTACTTCATTAAGGTTTAATTTACTTTCTGTTAAGAATACCTCAATTGACAGTGTTTTTCCGTCAGTGATTTCAATGGCTTGGTTAAAGTTTTCATAGCCAACAGAACTAACCGTTAAAGTGTATTGGCCATTCGGTACTTTTTCCAATTTGAATTTACCGCGCGCATCTGTACTTGTTCCTATATTAGAATTTGCTAGGATTACGGTGGCGTATGGAAGCACGTCATATTGATCGCGAACAGTGCCAGAGATTGTTCCTGTTTGTGCAAATGAAGTTGATTGTAAGCAAATTCCTAAAAGCGTAATCAGTATATAATGCTTCATAAAATGGAGGTGCTAGAGTAATCGATTTTATTAATTCGATATGCAAAACTAATATGTTAGAGTCTTCTAACAAATTTTATCAAAACAAATTTTATACTTTTGCTTTCACAGAGACGAAAAGACATGGCTTCACAAACTGAGGAAAATTATTTAA
This sequence comes from Roseivirga seohaensis subsp. aquiponti, assembly GCF_001267955.1. Classification (NCBI taxonomy): domain Bacteria; kingdom Pseudomonadati; phylum Bacteroidota; class Cytophagia; order Cytophagales; family Roseivirgaceae; genus Roseivirga; species Roseivirga seohaensis. Next base: position 94,924 of record NZ_JSVA01000006.1, on the reverse strand, counting down.
AGGCATTATACTCGCTATCTGTTGGGAAAAACGAGGTCAATATTTCCGAATTAAGCGCTTCCCTTAACGTGAGTAATCCCACCGTAAATAGCATGGTGAAAAACCTTAAAACTAAGGGATTGGTGAAGTATGAAAAGTACAAGCCACTTTCGCTAACTGAAAAGGGGAGAAAGGCTGCTGCGTTAATCGTTCGTAAGCACAGGCTAACGGAAATGTTTTTGGTAGAGAAAATGGGCTTTGGTTGGGAAGAAGTACATGAGATTGCTGAGCAGCTGGAGCATGTTAATTCATCCAAGCTGTTCGATCGAATGGATGAATTAATGGATTTTCCTCTGGTAGATCCACATGGTTCGCCAATACCCGATAGGAGTGGTAATATATCCGAATCGGCTTATGAACCACTGAGTAAATTTAGTGTAGGCCGAAAAGTTAAACTGGCAGCCCTTGGTCATTCTTCTACTGAATTTTTAAAATTTCTGAACAGCCGTGAACTTAGTTTAGGTACGGAGATAGAAATCAAATCCATTGAGCCTTATGATGGAAGCATGGTTTTGAGCTATCAAAACCATGCCTCTGAAACCTTTACAAAAGCCGTTTGCGAAAGTTTATTAGTGGAAAGAGTAGGCTAAGCCTATTTATTGACTTCCTTTTTTGTAACGTAATAGTTTCGATCTACTTCTACTGTTTGAATCGCGTTGTCAAACCTTTTAGTCTGTGGCTTTGTGGATGGCTTTATTCTTACCTTTTTGCTATTAACTATAATATCAAGTGGCATATCAAACCCACTAACACCATTTTTCCACTGGTATGTAAGTTGGTTGCCTTCGATGCTATATTCAAACTCAGGAATTTTAGTGTCTCTCAAATACTGATCAAAAACCTTCGATAAGTCGGTGCCCGCCATTTTAGAAATATAATTCTCTATTTGAGCAGTAGTTACGGTTTGGTGGTAGAATTCTTTATTCAGGCCTCTTAAAATACTTCTCCATTTTTCATCATTATCAATAATGGTTCTGATGTTATGGAGCATGTTGGCGCCTTTATAGTACATATCGCCCGAACCAGAGGCATTCACGTTATATGGAGCAATAATCGGTTTGTCGTTGGCTATGTTTTTACGAATTCCGACTACATAATCTTGACTTGCCTCTTTTCCGAAATGATAATCGACATATATGTTTTCTGAATAGGAGGTAAAGCTTTCGTGAATCCACATGTCGGCCATGTCTTTATAAGTAATGTTGTTTGCAAACCACTCATGACCAGACTCGTGAATAATGATAAAATCGAATTTCAGTCCCCAACCACTTCCGCTTACATCTCGGCCTAAATAACCATTAGCATACTTGTTGCCATAGGTAACAGAACTTTGGTGTTCCATACCTAAATAAGGCACTTCTACAAGTTTGTAGCTGTCTTCATAAAAAGGGTAAGGACCAAACCAGTGCTCAAAAGCCTCCAGCATAAGTGAGGCTTGTTTAAACTGTTCTTTGGCCTTGTCTAGGTTTTCGCGCAGCACATAGTAATCACAGTCTAATGGACCATTTTCTCCATTGTAAACTTCAGAAAAGTGAACATAGTCGCCAATGTTCATATTCACTCCATAATTGTTAATGGGGTTATTCACAAACCAATTATAGGTTTTGGTTTTGTCTGCATTTTGATCTACCGACCTTAATCTACCATTGGAAACATTCATTAAATGTTCTGGCACCGTAATACTGATTAGCATGCTGTCTACTTCATCGTACATATGGTCTTTATTTGGCCACCAAAGGCTAGCTCCATCGCCTTGACAACTCGTAGCGATAAAATCTAATCCGTTACTATCCTTCTTCCATGTTACACCACCGCTCCAAGGTGGGTTTTTACTGACCACAGGGTTACCTTCAAATTCGATTAAAATCTCGTTTACGCTATTTTTAGTTTGCTTTCCAACAAGTTCTATGAAATAAGCATTACCCTCTTGTTCTACCTTAAGTGGTTTTCCTGCTTGGGTTACTCTTGTGATTCTCATAGGAGATTGCAAGTCGATTTGCATGCGCTGGGCGGGTTTCAATACTTTGTATTGCACCAAGTTTGTGCCTTTCAAAAACTTATTGTCGATATCGGTTTTAATGGAAAGATGATAATAGGTCAAATCCCACCATGCTCTTTCGGGTGTTATGCTTCCGCGAAGCGTATCTTGCCTGGTGAAGTTTTGAGCATTCAGCGATACACACATTAAAAGGCTGAAAATTAAAAAGGTAAATCTCATGGCTTTAATTTTGATCGAAATTAAGAATTATTGGGCTTATTTTTCAATTTAACTAAAGTGTAAAAATGGAATAAAGTAATTGCCAATTATTCTACCCAATTTGGAACGGGTAGTTACACGTTACTTGTTAATGAGAAAATTTATTAAGCCCTAACTGCTGATCTTACTATGCTTACTTCTTTCGAAACTAAAATTCATGAATGCTTCATTGGTAAGCAGTTTTCCAAAATCACTTTTTTTAATGAATACCGAGAGTTTTATTCTGTAGATGCACTAATAAAAAGTATAGGTCAGAGCGAAGCAGGAGAAACTATTATTCTGAGTACTGGGGTTGAAATCCCTTTAGACAAAGTGATTAGCATTAACGGATGCTACGCTGAAAATTATAAACATATTGAAGACTTTACTTGCGACTGTTAGCGCTATGTAACATAGGTTACATAGCCAATTCATTTCTTTTAACTTTGGTTATCTTTGTTCTGCAATCGGGTAATTCAATACTCGACAAACTAGCATTCAGTGATTAGAAGATTATTTCCTATTCTTAGTTGGCTTCCGAATTACCAGAAAGAAAATCTGAATGGTGATGTTTTCGCTGGATTAGCGGTTGGTGTAATGTTAATTCCTCAAGGCATGGCTTACGCTATGATTGCGGGTTTACCACCAGTATATGGTTTATATACTGCCATTTTCCCTCAACTGATTTATGCTATTATGGGCACTTCACGCCAATTGGCAGTTGGCCCCGTAGCGATGGATTCTTTATTGGTAGCTTCTGGTATTTCTATTCTGGCTACAGAAGGAACTGAAACCTATTTGGCCTTCGCTATTCTACTTGCCTTTTTCGTAGGCGCATTACAGTTTTTATTGGGGGTTCTAAAAATGGGGTTTATCACCAATTTGCTTTCAAAACCAGTTATCAGTGGGTTTACCTCTGCAGTAGCTTTCATCATTGCGCTTAACCAGCTGAAAGATTTAATAGGGGTGGAGTTGGTAAAGAGCAATCGCAGTCATGAAATTCTGATTTCCGCAATCAAAAATATTGGGAGTACCCATGTATTGACTTTAGTTATTGGCATTTTAGGAATTATATTAATCAAGGTTATAAAAAGTTGGAACAAGAAGTTGCCAGGAGCTTTTCTGGCTTTAGTGCTTGGTATTGCCGCGGTTTATGGGCTTGGCCTTCACAATCAAGGAGTAAGTATCGTAGAAAACATTCCCTCTGGTTTACCTCAGTTTATAATTCCTGACATTACATTAACACATTTCAAAACACTGGTGCCTTTGGCGGGTACATTAGCCGTTATTTCATTTATTGAAGCTTATTCTGTGGGAAAAGCCATGGAGTCGAAAGCGAAGAGTTATAAGATTGTTCCAAACCAAGAACTGATTGCCTTAGGAACTTCCAATATGTTCGGTTCATTCTTTCAAGCCTTCCCTGCCACAGCAGGCTTTTCTCGATCAGCTGTGAATTACGAATCTGGTGCTAAAACACCATTGGCAGGAATTATCAGTGCGGTAATTGTAACGCTTACATTACTATTCCTAACTCCTTTATTTTACTATTTACCCAAGGCCATTCTAGCTTCTATTATTATGATTGCGGTGGTCAATTTGATAGAATTTGCTTACCTGAAATACCTTTGGCGAACAAGTAAAATGGAGTTTGCGCTAATGCTAATTACCTTCTTGGTTACTTTTAGTTTTGGCATGGTAGAAGGTATTGTTACTGGAGTGGCACTGTCAATCTTGCTATTGCTTTTTAAAGCCGCAAACCCGCATATGGCTGTTTTAGGTAGAATAAAAGGCTTTACAGAATACCGCAATGAAAAAAGGTTTAAAGATTTAGAATCTTGGGAACACCTACTTATCATCAGAATTGATGCCCCATTTGCTTTTGTAAATATTCAAACCATTAAAGAATGGATTTTGAATGAAATACAAAAGAGAGAAGGAAAGCTAAAAAAGGTAATCATAGATGCAGGCCCAGTATCATACATTGATGCCACTGGCATTGATGGCATTCGCGACTTGATTGATACTTTGAAGAAGAAAGAAATAGAGTTGATTTTTTCGGAAGTAATTGGTCCAGTGCGCGATGCCTTCCACAGAAATCACTTGTTTAGCGAAAAGGCTTCTGAAATTTTCTTTATGACTACCGATGAAGCTGTGACATATTGTATATCAGAGGATTTTAAAAATCAGCACGCAAATTTAGCCGTGCAAGCGAACGAAAAAACATTGTAATTGTTAAAAATATAGTACTGATAAAGTACAATGAAAAGGAAAATATAAAGAGATGAAAATAGATCAAATTTACACAGGATGTTTGGCTCAAGGAGCCTACTACATTGAAAGCAATGGAGAAGTGGCTATTATTGATCCGCTTCGTGAAACTCAGCCTTATATTGACAAGGCGGCAAAAAATGGAGCAAAAATTAAGTATATTTTCGAAACGCATTTCCATGCCGATTTCGTTTCTGGCCATTTAGATTTGGCCAATAAAACTGGGGCTACCATTATATATGGCCCAAATGCAACAACCAGTTTTGATATTCATGAGGCCAAAGACGGTGAGATTTTTGAATTGGGAAATGTGAAATTTAAAGTGCTACATACCCCAGGCCATACTCAAGAGAGCTCAAGTTATTTATTGATAGATGAGAATGGAAAAGAGGTAGCGCTATTTAGTGGCGATACTCTCTTTATTGGTGATGTGGGTAGACCCGATTTGGCGGTTAAATCTGATTTAACCCAAGAAGATTTAGCGAGCATGTTGTTCGATAGCCTTCGAAATAAAATCATGACTTTACCTGACGATGTAATTGTTTATCCAGCACACGGTGCAGGCTCGGCTTGTGGTAAAAACATGAGTAAAGAAACTTCTGATACATTGGGGAATCAAAAGAAAATGAACTACGCTCTTCGCGCGAACATGACACGTGAAGAATTTATTAAAGAAGTTACCACAGGTATTTTACCTCCACCGCAATATTTCCAGAAAAATGCAATGTTGAATAAGACAGGAGTTTCTGGATTAGACGAAATTCTTGAAAAAGGAAGTGTTCCTTTAGATGTTGATACTTTTGAAGCCATTGCTAACCATCAGGAAGCGTTAATTTTAGACACCAGAAATCAAGTTGATTTCAAAGATGGATTTATTCCAAATTCTATCTTCATTGGTATAGATGGAAGTTTTGCCCCTTGGGTGGGTGCTCTAATTACCGACTTAAAACAACCGATCATTTTCTTGGCTGATGAAGGCAGAGAAGAAGAAGTGGTAACTCGTTTATCAAGAGTAGGTTATGATAATACATTAGGTTATTTAAAAGGTGGAATCGAGGCTTGGAGAAAGGCAGGAAAAGAGATTGACACGATTGAATCTATTCCGGCTACTCAATTGGCAGAAGAATTTAAGTCTGGTAATTTGAATGTGCTTGATGTTAGAAAACCAACAGAGTATTCTGCTGAACATATTGATGGTGCTGAAAACGTAGCTCTTGATTACATTAATGAGAATATGGATAAAATCAGCAAAGACAAAACCTATCACATTCATTGTGCGGGAGGTTATCGCTCTATGATTTTCTCTTCAATCCTTAAGTCTAGAGGTTTTGATAAAGTGATTGATGTGGCAGGTGGTTTTAAAGCCATAAGCGAAACCGATTTACCAATCACAAATTTCGTTTGCCCTACAACGCTTAAATAACTAAATAAAGTTTAAAACAGCATTCTTCCGGCTACTTTTGATCTCTACTAGATCAAGGGTAGCTGGTTTTATTTTTTACTCACGTCAGATTTCTTATGAATAATATTATTGAGATTGTTAGCTCTCCTTGGCCATGGTGGATTGCAGGTCCGGCTATTGCATTATTAATGTTTGCATTAATTTATTTCGGAAACAGCTTTGGTTTTTCTGCAAACTTCAGAACCATCTGCTCCATGTTTGGCGCAGGCAAGTCATGCGATTTCTTCGATTTCGATTGGAAAAAACAAACCTGGAACTTGGTGTTTGCCATAGGAGCTATTTTGGGTGGATTCATTGCTAGTCAATACCTGTCTTCCGGTGATGCTATTGCGCTTTCAGAGAAAACCATAACTGAACTTCAAGGCTACGGATTAGAAAACCCTGGTGCCGACATTGTGCCAATGTCCATTTTTAGTTTCGAGTCACTGTTCACACTGAAAGGATTGATATTTATTGTTTTAGGTGGTTTCTGTGTTGGGTTCGGAACACGCTATGCGGGCGGCTGCACCTCAGGGCATGCCATTTCAGGTTTGAGCGATTTGCAGCCTGCTTCTTTAATCGCTGTCATTGGTTTCTTTATCGGTGGACTCACCATTACCTACTTTATTCTTCCTTTAATATTAACTGCTTAAATTACTGATAATGAAATACTTTAAATATTTAATATTAGGTACTGTATTCGGTATTGTACTTACCAAGGCAGAATTAATTTCATGGTTCAGAATTTATGAAATGTTTCGTTTTCAGTCGTTTCATATGTATGGGGTTATAGGCTCTGCTGTAGTTTTAGGAGTGATAATCACTCAAATTATCAAGCGAACCAAAATGAAAGATGCCAAGGGCGAACCTATTGTCATAGCACCAAAGAAACTCTCTATTTGGCGTTACTTACTTGGCGGAATCATCTTTGGTTTTGGTTGGGCGTTAACCGGAGCCTGCCCAGGCCCTATGTTTATTTTGGCTGGTAATGGTGTGTTTGTTATTTTCGTGGCCATCGCATCGGGGCTTTTGGGCACTTTTGTTTACGGAAAAATAAGACATAAACTACCACATTAGAAACTATGAAACGGACTCGTTCTTTATTTTTGATTTGCTTTTTTAACCTTCCATTTGTTACAGCTTTAGCCCAAGAAGGAGAAAGGGAACGTGGTTTTTGGTCTGGATCAGTTACCACCCGCTACATGCAAACTTCCAATAAAGGAAACTTAGAGGATTTCTCTATCCTAACATCTTATGGTAAAGTTGGCTATCATATTAAGCTGCGCGACTGGCTTAAATTTGGGGTTTCTGGAAATGGATTGATTCATTATGGTACAGACGGAATTGACAAAAGAGATCAAACAACAGGTTCAGGGCCGATTTATGAAGCCAACCTTTGGAACAGTAGGCTAATGTCTGGCTCAGCAGAATTTAGTTTACCTGAACTTTATCTCGATTTTAAGTTCGATAGTCATTTGATTAGAGTGGGTAGGTTTATCGAAGACTCACCAACCATAAATGGAGAGGGCTGGCCATTTCCAAATGCGCTAAAAGGACTTTGGTATAAGTATCAACCCTTGGTAGGTTTTAATGCCGAAGCCGCATTTATTGACAGAATTGCCTCTCGATTTTCAGGAGATTTCGAGAATATTGGTAATACCATAGGGGCTGGAGGCCTTGGTGTGGGAACAGACGGCAGCGGTAGTCAATACTGGACAGCTACTAATTCCAATTTTGTAGCCATCACAAAATTAGGCTACCGATTCTCGGGTGGTCTAGATTTAGCATTTTGGAATTATTACACCGACAATATTTCGAACACAATTTTTACAGAAGCTAAATTTGATGTAGGAGAGGATAAGAATTGGCATATTGCTGGTCAGTTTATTTACCAAACCAAAGTAGGAAATGGAGGGAATAATTCTGGCATTCTTCAGTACAAGCAAGATGAATCTGCGAGTGGTTTTGGGTTTATGGTAAAGAAGGACATTTCAAAAAGCGCTTTGTCTTTAGCCTTCACAAGAATTGGAGATGGAAGTCGACTACTTTTGCCTAGAGAATGGGGGAAAGAGCCCTTCTATACTTTCCAAAGAAGAACTAGGGTGGAAGGGATTAGTGATGTTACAGCAGTAGTTGTGAAATGGGAAAGTAGTTTAGAGCAAGAAAACTATAAGCTCAATATGTTTTCAAGTTTAGGCTACCATAGTTTACCAAATCCAACAGATGCTTCTACGAATAAATATCAAGTACCATCTACTGCTCATTTAGATGGTTCAATTAAGTATAGCCCTAAAAATAAGTTTCGTGGTTTTTCGGCAGAACTCTATGTGGCCGGACGATTTTTGGCCGGAGAAACGGTTTCAAATTCCGCTTATCTAATTAATCGTGCCGATTTCTTTCATTCTGACTTGATTTTGAGTTACATTTTCTAAAATTGGAAAATGAACCCTATTGAAGGAATAAAAGCGATTAGTCAAATACTGAAACTGATATTGTCGGTTTTAGTAGTTCTAATTGTTTTTGTTTTGATGCTTCAATTTAATCCAGAAGCATTTCGCTCAAAAAAAGTAGACCCCGCCAATTGGAAACCCCGCTCAGTACTTACTGATTTAGAAGGTGAAAGTCAGACTTCATTGATTAGGTTTGGTCACGAATTGATCACCAAAACCCCACAGTATATTGGGCCACTGTCAGCTGACGAAAAAAAGCGTTTGGCAGGCAATAATCTCACCTGTCAGAATTGTCATTTAGAGGCTGGCACCAAACCTGGTGCTGGGTCTTTTGTTGGAGTTTTTAACCGATTCCCACAGTTTAGAGGGAGGGAAAATAAAATAGGTACTCTTGAAGAGCGTATCAATGGCTGTATGCAACGTAGCATGAACGGTGATTCATTACCTGAAACCAGCTTAGAAATGAAAGCCATGATTGCTTATATCAAGTGGCTGAGTGAAGATGTGCCCGAAGAAAAAGTGGATATCTATAAAGGCTTTGTTAAGGTCGAATTACCGAACGTAAAGGCTGATTTGTTAACTGGGAAAACTATTTATGAAAAAAATTGTGTAAGCTGTCATGGTGCCGATGGTCAAGGGGTAAGACTTAATGAAAACAGCCTTTATCAATACCCACCACTTTGGGGCAATGATACCTTTAATGATGGCGCTGGAATGCACAGAGTAATTACCGCAGCAGAATTTATAAAGGGTAACATGCCATATTTACAAGCCACTTGGGATAACCCTGTTTTATCCGATGAAGAGGCTTATCATGTAGCGGCATATATCAACAGTTTCGACCGACCAGAAAAGGCGAATAAAGAGCTCGATTTCCCTGATAAGAAACTTAAACCTGTTTCCACACCTTATGGTCCATGGACAGACGCTTTTTCCGCTGAGCAGCATAAATATGGCCCATTTCAACCCATAATGGAATATTACGAAAAAGAGTTTGGCATGAAGAAATCGAAATAGTAAGAAGGATTCTTTAGTCTACAATGGTGTTAGGTTTTGTGTATAGTGGAAATCTGTATAGCTTTAGGAAACAACCTTAAACCATGAAGAAATTTCTGACACTTGCCTTTCTGGCCTTTGCCATTTCATCCGCACACGCTCAAGCCAATAGTACTCACATTCTTTCTATGAAAGACAGGGCCGAAACTATTGATCGGTTACTGGAAGATAAAATTCAGAATTACCTCCCAAGCATCATGAGAAGAGAAGGGGTAGATATGTGGGTAGTGATGTCTCGTGAATACAATGAAGATCCCGTAATCAAGACTTTATTGCCAGCAACTTGGCTAGCGGCTAGAAGAAGAACAATTCTAATCATGTTCGATCGTGGGGAAAAGGAAGGAATTGAATCGATTGCCGTAGCCCGTTACGATGTAGGCTCAAGCTTTAAAAGTGCTTGGAACCCTGAAGAACAACCTGACCAATGGGCACGAGTAGCTGAAATTATTCGTGAAAGAAACCCAAAGAAAATTGCTGTCAATAAATCTAAGTATTTTGGAATTACAGACGGGGTAGTAGCCACCGATTTAGAAGAGTTTACTGCTGCTTTAGATAAGAAAGATCAAGCAAAAATCATCTCGGCAGAAAAAGTAGCTATTGGTTGGTTAGAAACCCGGACAGAAGCAGAAATGGCAATTTATCCGCATATCGTTCGAATTTCACACATGATTATCCAAGAAGCCTTCTCCGACAAAGTGATTACCCCCGGAGTAACAACTACTGAAGATGTAGTGTGGTGGATGCGCGATAAAGTGGTAGAACTTGGTCTTCAAACATGGTTTCACCCCACAGTTGATGTACAAAGGGCCGATCCAGAAAACTTTGATCATTTACGCACTTTTTCTAAACGACCAGAAAAGAATGTTATACTTCCGGGCGACCTTTTGCATTGCGATTTCGGAATTACTTACTTAAGACTCAACACTGACCAGCAGCAACATGCCTATGTTTTACGCCCAGGTGAAACAGAAGTACCTCTATATTTACAAACAGCATTTAAAAATGGAAATCGTCTTCAAGATATTTTCACCAATAATTTTAAAGAAGGAAGAACGGGCAACGAAGTACTAAAAATGTCTCGCGAACAAGCCATTGCTGAAGGTATAAAACCTTCAATTTATACCCATCCAATTGGGTATCATGGTCACGCATCAGGCACTACCTTGGGTATGTGGGATTCGCAAGGAGGCGTACCAGTTACAGGCGATTACCCTTTGCATCTTAATACTGCCTATTCAATTGAATTGAATGCTGCAACATATATTCAAGAATGGAAAAAAGAAATTCGAATAATGTTGGAAGAAGAGGCCTTTTTCGATAAATCGGGTGTTTGGTACATTGATGGTCGTCAGAATGAAATAATGACCATTCCAAGGTTGCCAGCAAGATCTAAATAAGTCTTAAGTTGATTAGATTCAGCAGATGAAAAAGCAGAAAAAGGGTTTCTATAACTACTTTACTAAAAACCTGATTAAGGGCTTTTTATATTTGGCTGTTCTGGTTCTCGCCATTATACTTTTTAAGAGTTATTTTCAAGAACAGCATGACGCCATCGAGCATTGGGTTTCAGATGATTATGGACTTATGCTCGTTATTTTCCTTATCTCCGAAATTTTCGTGGGCATATTGCCTCCAGAACTTTTTATGATATGGTCCATTGATGACCCAATTATGGTTTATACGGGAATTGTAGCTACAATGACGGTTATTTCACTCTTTGCCGGTTGGGTTAATTATTGGGTTGGGAAAAAGATCAGTACCAAGAAGTTCTTTCACCGCATTTTTAAAAGACGACTACGCAAATTTCAGAGGCGCTATGAACAGTATGGGGGAGGATTTATTATAGTTGCCGCTTTAACTCCACTTCCATTTTCACTCATCAGCTTGTTTACGGGTTCAATGTCGTACCCAGCTAAAAAGTATTTCATTTACTCCTCATTCAGAATTTTAAGGTTTGTGGTATATGGAATTATAGTATGGCAATTGGATGGTTATATTTAACCTAGAAGCTTAATAAGCTAAAATTAAGTCTAGAATGATGGGCAGGTGATCGCTATAACCCCCAATGTACTTTGGGCCTTGATAGGTTCTAAATGGCCTTCTTGCTCCAGTAGCGCCTTCCATAATTAAGAAGTCCATATCAAATATTTGAGCCGTTCGATCACGAACGCGGGTTCTAGATTGTTTCAACAGTAAATTGCCAGAAACCACAAACTGATCCAGTATTCCCCATTTGTTTTCAAAACTATGAGTGCCAGCCACAAACCTTAGTTCGTACATTAAATTATAAAGGTCTGTAGGCTTAAGCGCATTAATGTCAGTATTAACGCTTAGTCCATTCAGCATACTTTCCTCTTCAGGTTCGTCATTAAAGTCACCCGTAATTACAATATGAGCATTAGGGTTTAATTTAAGCAAAGAGTCTGCCTTTGCTCTAACAAACTGAGCTGCAAACATACGTTTAGGTTGTGTTTCAAATTCACCTCCAAATTTTGATGGCCAATGATTTACAAAGAAATGCAGGGTATCTTTATTAGGTAGCTCCATTACTGTATGTAAAATATCGCGAGTACGACTTGCAGTGTCAAAGGGAAAATTGAGTTGGTAATATTCGTAATTCAACAATTTGAGCTTATCGGGTCTGTAAATAGCAGCCACATCAATTCCTCTTGCGTCTCTAGAGTCTATATGTATAATTTCATATCCTAGCGATTTAAGCTGCGTAAACTGTGTCAAGGACTCTAATACATACCTATTTTCAACTTCGCAAAAACCAATTAATTCAGGGGCGTCCCATCCGCCCATCGCCAAAATGGTTTTGGCTAACTTATTCTGTTTTTCAGTATAGCGTGCTTTGGTCCAATAATGATCTCCTCGAGGTAAAAACTGTTCGTCTATCGTTAAACTATCATCAAAGTAATCGAAAAGGTTTTCTACATTGTAGAAGGCAAGTCTGACCCTATCTTCATTTCTTGGACTTGGATCAAAGGATTCGCTGGCCAAATACGCTTTTTGACCATAAACATGGACAGAGATCAATAAGAAGTAACCGCATAATACAGCGTTTATTTTTTGACCATAATACCTAAAACACGATTGGTTAATCATAACTTTGTCAATCAGTGAACCAAATTAGTTAAAAGATAAATCATAATGGGCATGGAAATAGGTAAAAATCACACATTAAAAGTAGCTCGTGAAGTAGATTTTGGTCTATACTTAACTAATGGCGAAGAAGATATTCTTTTGCCAATGAAATATGTGCCTTCCGATACCAGTATTGGAGATGAAATTGAAGTCTTTGTTTATGTTGATTCACTTGGCCGACCTGTAGCGGTTACTGCTCAACCCTTAGCTAAAGTAGGTGATATTGCAAGTTTAGAAGTAAAACAAGTCACCAGTGTTGGCGCATTTATGGACATAGGTTTAGAAAAGGACTTAATGGTTCCTTTTAAAGAACAAGGTCAAAAAATGGAAGTGGGTAGAAAGTACGTTGTTAAGGTGTTACTAGATTTTAAAACTAATCGAATGATTGGAACCTCTAAGATCGGTCCTTTTCTTAGCCAGCATCATGATGAACTGCAAGAAGGAGAGGAGGTTAACATTTTAATTTGGCAAGAAACAACTTTGGGTTATAAGGTAATCATCAACAAAACCTTTCAAGGCTTGATTTTCCATAACGAAATCTTTGACCATGTTGAGCTTGGTGATGAGCGGACTGCCTTTGTAAAGGCCATTAGAGAAGATGGTAAAATAGATATTTCGCTACAAAAGCAAGGTTATGAAGCCGTAAAGGACATGAGCCAGCTGGTGTTGGATAAAATTAAAGCTACTGGTAGCTTGGCATTAGGAGATAAAAGTAACCCAGAAGAAATTAAGTATAAGCTGGGTATGAGTAAAAAGAACTTCAAGAATATTTTAGGAGGCTTGTATAAAGCTGGTCAAATAGAAATTTTTGATCACGAGGTGCGTTTAAAAGCGGAAGGTTAGCCTGAGGAGAGACTAACCTTCACATAAACTACCTATAAAACTAAAACTAACTTAAACTTAGTTTAATTAAACTAACACACTCCATTCGAAAACAGAGGGCTTAAAGCTTGTTAGTACCTATCATTGCTAGATTGATAGGCACCATTAAATTAGGTAATTTTCCCGAATTGTAAAATATTATTTTATAATAAATAGAATAACGGATTTTTTAGGTGGTAATACCGCGTTTTACAGCTGTTATTAGGAAAATCCATTTATCGCTACTTAATATCAATTTCGTTGGCTATGCCCATTGCAGTAAAACGAATCGATAATTTTCTAGGGTTTTCCGAAGGTTGATCGCACTTAGGAGAAGGATCAATATAGTACCAATAATAAGTTTGACTTCGTTCGTAAAGTTCTTCAGCATCGGGCTTACCCAATACTTCTATTATTGATTTATGATATAAGGCCAATAGGTTCGGTTTGATTTTTATTAAGTCCTGTACCATTTCAGACCTCTGATTCAAACAGCCGTTTTGATCTCCAATCCATTTTGCAGAATCGAAATCACCAACTTCTGTTTTTTTTGTACAAGCTGTGATAAGTAATGAGAATGAGAGAATAATTACAACCAGTTTTGATGACTTCATTTCAATTGGGCTTTGGCTGGCAAAGGTACTTTGCGCACCAGCATCAACCAAATTTGAAACATGATAAGAATAGCGGCAGCTACTGTAATCATTATGGGATCGGGATTAAGGCCAAAAAATGCATAGAACGTTGTGAGTGCTAAAAAAATCAACCTTAACGATTCCATGGCGAAACCCCAATTACGGTTTTCAAATAAAGCACCAAAGCTTACTACCGAGTAAATAATAACTCCCGCAAAAATTAGCTTATCTGAGGTGCCCATTTTATCTAAATTGAAAAGGAACATGGCTGTTCCAGCCAGTAAAATGATGTACTGCACCAATACATAAACGTTTAGTTTGGCAGCAGTATGGGTGTCAAATTTTCTATACTTAATTAAATCAACTTCTTCTGGTGCTCTATATCCACCCATGTAATCTGGTAACCAGCCTGGCTTTTCAAAAACATATCTGAACTTATCACTCCACTTTGGAATAGTTTTGACATCACTCCACATGTCGGAATAATGCGCAATATTTGCCCAAATTGGGTTCCAACTGTTGAGGTTTTTTGTGATACCATAAACAGGTCTTTCTTCTTCAGCTTTAAATGTGCCGAATAGTTTATCCCAAACTATAAATGTTCCAGCATGGTTCTTATCAATGTATTTTGGGTTTCTGGCATGATGAACCCTATGATGTGATGGCGTATTAAAAATTGCCTCAAACCAGCGAGGAAGTTTGTTGATCGACTCGGTATGTATCCAGAATTGATATAGCAAATTGAACCCTGAAACCGAAACTAAAAGAATAGGGTGAACACCTACAATAGCCATGGGTATATAGAAGGCAAAGGTCCAAACAGTTTGGGTTGAACTCTGCCGCAAGGCAACAGAAAGGTTATATTCTTCACTTTGATGATGCACGCTGTGGCCACCCCAAAACAAATTTACTTGATGACTCATTCTGTGAGCCCAGTAATAGAAAAAGTCGTAAGCTATAAATGCCATTATCCAAACAAGAGCTGTGTTTTGCAATTCTATTATTCTAAATTTCTCAAATATTAAAGTATAAACTCCTATGCTCAATACTTTGAGAAAAGCTCCTGTTACTTGTGAGGTTACACCACAATTAATATTTGTTATGGCATCATTAAGGCGGTATGATTTTACTGCTTGAACGCGATGTACAATGAGTTCAATTCCTATCAAAAGAAAATAAACGGGTATAGCAATAACGGTCGGGTCAATTATCATACTGTAACGATCAGTTTCCTAATGTATAACCTTCGGTAATAAGTTTCAAGCGTTTTTAAACATAAGTCCTATTGTGGTAATTAAGCAATCATTACGCAAAATTGAGTGTGATTTTGTGCTTAAATATGCTTATGTTTAGTTTAATTTATAATGCTAGTCAATGATCGACACTTTTTATGAAAGTCATTTTTAACCAAATCTTTAACAACCCAGTAATAGGCATTGCTCTCATAAATAGTGAAGGTAAGATAATTAAAGCAAATAAGACTTTCTCTAGTTTACTAGGTTACGCTAACGAAGAGTTGGTAGAGATGAATTTCGCGCAGATTACTCACCCTGAAGATATAAAGTACAACAAAGAGTTACTTAATAGTTTGATTCGTGGGGAAATTGATCAATATAAAACTAGTAAAAGATATATTACAAAATCAGGAAAAGTGCTTTGGGCAGAGCTTAGCGTATTTATGGGAGAAAAGATGGATGGTCAGAAGACTGTTATTTCTTTTGTAAAAGATGTTTCTGAAGCCAAGTTGCTTCAAGATGAAATAAAAGATCAGCAGACGAAAATTCAGGGCATTTTTGACAATACGTTTCAGTTCATTGGGTTGATGAAGACCGATGGAACGCTCATTGAAGTAAACAAAGCCATTACTCGATTTTCCGGCAAAACCAGAGATGAGCTTATTGGGAAAAAAATATGGGAAATTTCTGATTTATATCAAGAAGAGGAAGATAGAACAAACCTTATTTCATCGGTTCAAAAGGCTGCAAAAGGCGAGTTTATAAGGTTTGATGCTCATGTGATTGGTGCTAATGTTAGAGAGACAGTTGATTTTTCGATACGCCCAATCCTTAATGAAAAAGGGGAAGTAACTTTACTTATTCCAGAAGGCAGATTAATAACTGATCGTTATCAACTTCAGCATAAACTCAAAAGCAAAACCCGCCTTCTTGAAACAACCGAACAACTTTCGAAAGTAGGAAGTTGGGAATGGTTTGTATCTACTGATGATTTATATTGGTCAAAAGGCACCTATGATTTATTTGAAAGAGAATATAACCCTGATAAAATTCTCACTGTACAGAACTATATTGACTACATTCATGCAGATGATTTAAAAAGAATTCAAAAAGCCATTGAAAAAACCGTAACCAATGGAGTAGACTTCAATGTTGAGCATAAAATCAAAATAGGAGAGAAGGTAAAACATATTCACGTAAAAGGAGAGTGTGTATTTGATAAATCGGGTAATGTAATTGTTGTTAGAGGGGCAGTAAAAGACCACACATTAGACATCCAGATTCAAGAATCTATGATGTTATATAATGAGCTTCTAGAAAAGAAAAATGATGAACTAAAGCAATTTGCCTACGTTGCCTCACACGATCTACAAGAACCTTTAAGAACCATTACCAGCTTCATTCAATTGCTCAGAATGGAAATTGGTGAAGTTGACGAGAACTGTGAAAAATACTTAGAAATTATTGAAAAAGGGGCTGGACGCATGAAAGGCCTTATATCAGATCTACTTTCTTTTTCAAGACTAGAAAACAACGATTTGATAATTGAAATGACGGATCTCGATGCCATGTTTCGTGAATTAGAGCAGGACCTCGCTACGAGTATCAATGAATCCAAAGTCAATATTACTACAAAAAACAAACTACCAACTCTACAATGTGACTCAAGAAGAATCAACATTCTTTTTCAGAACTTAATTTCAAATGCCATCAAGTTTAAAAAAACGAATTCTACTCCGGAAATTCGCATAGATTGGAAGCTGAATGAAGGAGTATATTTATTTGAAATATCTGATAACGGAATTGGAATAGACCCTGAGTACCATGAGTCAATTTTTGAGCCTTTCAGAAGACTACATTCAAGGGTTCAATATGAAGGTAATGGAATTGGTTTGGCGCTATGTAAAAGAGTCGTTAACCAACATAATGGCCAAATCTGGATTGATTCTGAAAAAGGAGTGGGCACAACTTTTTATTTTACTATACCAAAAGCATAGAAAATTGCCGACAGACATAAATCTATTAGGCCAAACTACGAACTTAAAATAATGTACTATGGACATTTTACTCATTGAGGATAATGAAAATGATGTATTTCTTTTCAATGAATACCTCCGATTGATAGGGCTTTCTGATTCCAATGTGACTGCACTTTCTACTTCATTAGAAGTTAGAGAATTGTTAAAGAACGAAACATTTGATTTGGCCTTTCTAGACTTAACACTACCCGACACCACCGGTATTCAGAGCTTTGAGTCACTTATGAGTTGTTCACCAAAATTTCCAATTATTGTTCTTACTGGCCTTGAAGATCAAGAAACAGCTAAAGAGATTATTAAGAGTGGTGCCCAAGATTATTTAGTCAAAGGAGTTTATCAACCAAAAGACCTAATGAAATCTATTGAATACTCTATTGAACGACATCAATGGTACATGGATAGGTATAAAATGGAGCGGAATTACGTTAATGCCATTATTAAAGGGGCGGAAACAGAAAGAACAAGGATTGCCAGAGATTTGCATGATGGAGTGGTTCAGACTTTAACAATAAGCTTGCTGACCTTAGATTTACTGATTAAGAAAAGCCAAAATGTAAATGAAGAGTACAGTGCTCTTATGGATAAAACTAGGAAGCATTTAAAGAATTCCGTAGACGAGGTTCGAAATATAGCTCATTCACTTGTACCTAATGCTTTTCAGAATATCGGAATGAAGCTAGCATTGAATGAATTGATGGAAGATATTCGTTCACTGGCCAGCATAAAAGTTGACTTTGAATATCAGATTGATTCTGACCAAATATCGGATGATAAATACATGACTATCTATAGGGTTATGCAGGAAGTATTCAATAACATGATTAAGCATGCACAGGCCACGCACTGTCTCGTTTCTATGACTCAACAAGAGAACATTGTCAACATTCTAATTAAAGATAATGGCTGTGGGTTCGATCTGTCAACTATTAAAAAAACTAAATCAACATTTGGGATTAATAATATTGACAGCAGAATAAAGCTGCTGAATGGTACATGCATTCTTAAGTCGAAAAAGGGAGAAGGTACTTCCTATGAGATCAGCTTTCCAATGTGTTAAAGACCAATAGTGTTGATAATGCAATTACTCGTTTGTTGATCAATTGTGCTTACTAGTATTTTATGTAATTTCGAAACCTAACCAATCCTTCAAATGACCATAGAAATCACTAATGCACTGAAAGAACTCACAGGCGAGCTAAACGACAAAAGCTTCAACGCTTCAAATTATTTAGGAAGTATTGGTTCTGAAGAAGTAGTAAATGCAATGATTGCTTTGCTCAACGATCCTAACCCTGAAACACGCTTTATGGCTGCCAGAACCTTAGGCTTGGTGGAAAATAATTCAGCGGCTTTATCCCCACTTTTCGAAGCATTTGATAAGAAAGAAAACAAAGAAATTCTCGGTGATCTTTTAATGTCTCTTGAAGGATTTGATGTAAGCAATAATTACGTAGACCTTTTTAAACTCTATCTTTTTGGAAGCTTTAAAGTGTCAAAAATAGCCGAAGACTTACTTGATCATAAAGAATTTAATATCACACCTCGTGTGTTAAAAAAAGCGCAGAAGCATTGGGCACATTATTCTAATAATGTAAAACAAGACGAAGCTTTTGCCCTTCAAAAAATCGAAGTCGAACAAAGGCTAAATGATTTGAAGAGTTTTTTAGAGAATCTCGAAAGCGAGAATTAATTGTGATTTAACCAGTCAGCTATTTTCTTTCGTTTTTAACCGAGTAATTCTTTACATTCAGCGCTAGATATTTTTTTCAATTTGCCCATAGGCCAAACTAGATACGCTTTATGAGATTTAATCCCAAATATTCGATTGCTACAATCGTTTTATCACTCTTTTTTGCAGGATGCACTCCAAAATCAAATACCATTGAATTATTCAACGGTGAAAATTTAGATGGTTGGGTGAATCACGGTGAAGAAAAATGGTATGTAGAAGATGGACTGCTGGTTTGCGAAAGTGGCCCTGCTGCCCAATACGGTTATCTTTCTACGGAAGACTTTTATGATGATTTTGAATTGACACTTGATTTTAAACAAGAAGCCAACGGCAATAGCGGAGTGTTTATCCGATCGACTGTTGAAGGTACTAAAGTGAGCGGATGGCAAGTAGAAGTAGCTCCTCCTGGTGATAATACGGGTGGTATTTACGAATCTTATGGGCGTGGTTGGTTAATTCAACCTGATCCGGAAAAAGACAAAGTATTAAAAATGGGAGAGTGGAATACCATGAAAATTAGAGTGGAAGGGCCTGAAGTTACCACTTGGCTAAATGGCACTCAAATGGTACACTTAGTAGATGAAAAAATTGGTGCTGGAAAGGGCGCAGTAGCACTTCAGATTCACGATGGCGGAGGAATTAAAGTAAGCTGGAAGAACATAAAATTAACCCCGATAGTGGCAGAATAAACTTCTTGGCATTGTTTCCTCGAAAACTAATCAAAACCATAATTTCAAATTCAACAACCTTAAATATGAAAAAACTCTTTCTACTTACATTTTTAGCAGCCACTGTTTCGGCTTGTAGTACTAATTCTCAAACTGAAGACGATGGCTGGATTCACCTATTTGACGGCACCACCACAGAGGGTTGGAGGGCATATAATGGAGATAAACTTCCTGCGCAATGGGTTATCGAAGATGGCGCACTAACCTTCGATACCGAAAAGCGATTAGAATCTGACCACCAAGGAGGAAAAGATATTATTTATGCTGCAGAAGAGTTTGACAACTTTGAATTGTATTTAGAATGGAAAATTCCAGAAGGTGGAAACAGTGGTGTTTTCTATCATTTGAAAGAAGGCATTGAAGGAGGCCCAGCAGCTGTAGCTCCTGAATACCAATTGCTAGATGACCTTAAATGGGAGGAAATCAATAATGCCAAACTCCAAGAATGGCAAAAGACAGGTGCAGATTACGCCATGCACTTACCTGATACTACTCAAAAAATTGTAAAGCCAGCAGGAGAGTGGAACACAACAAGAATTATTTTCACCCCAGAGCGAGTAGAGCATTGGTTGAATGGGAAAATGATTGTGTCTTTTGTGCCATGGTCAGAAGATTGGTATGCACGCAAGGCTGCTGGAAAATGGAAAGATTACCCAAAATACGGTTCGTTCAAAACAGGCTATATCGGTTTACAAGACCACGACAGTCCGCTTTGGTTTAAGAACATCAAAATCAGAAAACTATAATTAATTTCTTTATTGACTCATTCTTTCATTTATCCATTAATTAATTACCTCATTAATTCATTATTATGAACAAAAGAGACTTTTTAAAAAGCGCTGCCATAATTACCTCAGCTTCTATGTTGCCCTCATCTCTTTGGGCTTTAGCTAAGAACGATAAACTTAGAACTGCCCATATTGGAGTAGGAGGAATGGGTATGGAAGACTTGAAAGCCA
The DNA here is from genome assembly GCF_001267955.1 of Roseivirga seohaensis subsp. aquiponti. Lineage (NCBI taxonomy): Bacteria > Pseudomonadati > Bacteroidota > Cytophagia > Cytophagales > Roseivirgaceae > Roseivirga > Roseivirga seohaensis. The sequence goes on along the minus strand of NZ_JSVA01000006.1, from coordinate 74,098 downwards.
TCGCATCGCACCCCGCGGTAGAAGTTACTGCCCTTTGCGATGTAGACGCTAAAAATCTGGCTGCTGCGCTTAAAATGCATCCCAAGGCTAAAACCTATACTGATTATCGTCAAATGTTGAAAGAGATCGGAAGTGACATTGATGCAGTTGTGGTTTCTACACCAGACCACACACACGCACCTGCTTCAATGATGGCCATGGAAATGAATAAGCCTGTGTATTGTCAAAAACCATTGACCCACCACGTTACTGAGGCCAGGGCCATGCGTAAAATGGCAGAAGAGAAGAACTTAGTTACCCAAATGGGTATTCAAGTGCATTCATTTTATGATTACAAATTAGGAACAGCCTTAATACAATCAGGTATAATCGGTAAAGTAAAAGCTGTGCACGCTTGGTCTCCAAAGAACTGGGGTTTTGATGGTCCAGCACCTGAAGGAAGCGACCCTGTGCCTGATACTTTAGATTGGAACCTTTGGTTAGGAACAGCCCCTGAAAGACCATACAAAGAAGGAGTTTATCATCCAGGGAACTGGAGAAAAATTATGGATTATGGCTGTGGAACTTTAGGAGATATGGGCGTACATATTTTCGATACTCCTTACAATGCCTTGGCCTTAGATATTCCAAAAACTATTCGCACTAAATGCCGAAAACCAACAGGTTTTGGTTTTCCAGAAAACAATATTGTTACTTACGAATTTCCAGGGACAGAGTATACCACCAAGAAATTTAAATGGGTTTGGTACGATGGCCCGGGAGCGCCTAAAAACCATAAAGACTTGAAGTTGCCAAATGGCGACCAACTTCCTGACCAAGGAGCTATGTTTGTTGGTGAGAAAGGGAGACTGTTATTACCGCACTTTATGCAATTACCTAAGCACATTGTGAAAGGTGAATATGTGGATATAGATTTGGAGCCTTTCTCAAATGTAGGTAGTCCTACGGAAGACTATGGTGCAGAGAGTAAAAAGCATTATCACCAGTTTGTAGACGCCTGTATGGGAAAAGATCAAGTCAGTGCACCATTTTCATACGCTGCTCGACTGACAGAAACCATACTATTAGGTGTTATCGCTGGTCGATTCCCAAACAAAAAACTACACTGGAACAGCCAAACTGCCCGTTTTAAAGAAGAAGAGGCCAATGCCTTTTTAGATGGTGAGTATCGAAAATTCTAATGGACTTCGGTTCATTTCCTAAGAACTTATTTTATCACTTAGAGTCCCAGTCGAATCAACGGCTGGGACTTTTTTGTTGTGCTAAACTGTATACATTATAGCCAACCGTATTATCCGTGCCATGCATATCTTCTTCGTGCTTCGCAAACCAATCAGGAGCTGCAAGCTCATTATCATAAATAAAAGCAACAATCGCCTTAATTTGCTCATCAGTTACTGGCGGCTTAGGCATTAATCCAAACCGTCTTATAGGTCCCTTCATCAATGCAGATTCTTCTTTCGGATTCATAACGAATGCAGCCATGCGTTCCACAAAACCGTCACGACCTTCAGTAGCATTTAAGTAATGCTGTTTTACACCAACGAGGGGCGGAGCGAGCATTTCATCATGCGAACCACTTTTTGGGTTATGACAGGCATAACAAACTGTTGTAAGCAAGTTAGCGGCATCAATATTCGCCATAACCTCTGTGGGTTGATCGGTCGAGTTTTGAGTCTCTTCTGTGCTAACATTGCTTTTACTATTACAGCCCAATGCTGATAACATAACTGTAAATAATAGGCCTAAGGCCAAAAATATGTTTTTCTGTTTCATGTAATTTAATGTCTCATCAAGTTGAAAAAAATCTGCTAACGCAGCCCGAAGTAAATAGACACATTTCTAATTTAAAAGTGAGTAACATTTGTTACCAAATAGCCGGGATGACAAGACTAGCCACCACGCTGAGCTTTCCATTCTTCAAAATTCAGCTCCAAAACCTAAGTAGAAAAGTGCTTGCTATGCATAGGGCTTGATTATCAAGTAACCCTCCCTATACACAACAAAACCCTTGAGGCTAGCCCCAAGGGTTCAACATAAATTATTTAAAAACCGTCAACCTATTTTGGGACGGAACACAATAAGAATTTGATTGGCTTACTTATAAATATCATTGATAATACCGGCCAATCGAACACCGGCTTGGGCAATTTTAGACATTGGATAACTCACCATCATTATCGGGTCGCACCTACGGAGCTTGACGCAGTGATTAATTCACTGCTACCAACAGGCCATCCCTATGGGATTATAGGTTTTGGTAAAGGTGATCAGTACCAGCTTTTATGGGGTGCAGATTGATATGAAAAAGGAGTCCAGGGCTTTTTTGACTATCAATTCCCAAGTTGAGCCCAAAGCCCTATCTATTTCATACATTTATAACGTAAACATCAATAAAACACCCTTTAGCCCTCCAGAGGGGTCATACATTTGTAAAGAATAACATAATGCAGAACCCGACCCTAGGAGGGTCGCACCTTCCACCAAACCAACAGAGATATGCAAGCCGAAAGCCCCATCGGGGCGAACTATTTGTAGAAATGTATAAAATGAAAATTAAGCTCCGTAGGAGCGACCCGTATTCTTCTCACCGTAAGATGCTTATCTACTTATAAATATCATTGATGATACCTGCCAAACGAACACCGGCTTGGGCGATTCTAAGTTCTAGGATATCGAAATACTTATAAGAGTACTCGTAACTCAACCTTCCGTTTTCAGGAATATCATAAATCTTATCACGGTAGCTCATAGACTCCATCGCCCAATCGCGAACCGTAGCTGCCTGCCATTCTTTAACCTGCTCTTTGGTAGGGTGATTTACCACATCCGCAAATTCAGTATAGCTGTATTGTTTTCCTTCAATCATACGGCTGTCCCAAACGCTATGTAAGTTGGTGCTGCTGCCAAACCATTCCACTTTAGTGTCATTTCCGCCTCTATCTTCTCCATTGCCTACGTGCATCGGTTGGTGAATATCGCCCACAAGGTGCACGAGGAATTTAAGGTTTGTGGCTTCTTGCTCAGGAGTAAGCCCACCTGCTTTCAACTCTCTAATTATTTTTTCTATGGCCCAAACCACATCACCACCTTCCTGAGTAGGAGCAGTCTCGTAAGTCATTCCATCAGGAATGGTGCAGTAATGCCAAGGGTTGGCATAGCTATAAGAACGGTCTGATTTAATATCGTCCATCCAAGTACTAACTACGGCCAGGGTTTCATTGCCTAAAACTCGTTTTACATGCTTCTGCGCCTTTTTTGTTAGCATGCCATCAGCAATATGACCTACGGCACGGTGACCAATTTGCCCCCAAAAAACGGTTTCGTCTTTAAGCGTATGGCTGCTGAAAATAAATAGTGTGGCTAGTAATAATATCTTCTTCATAAAATCGAAATGCTTTCAAGTGCAAGATTATAAAAATTCAATCGCTTCTACATTATTGAATCATCATGACTAGATCAATAAAGTTTGAAATAATCGAATTATCTAATAGATTCAGTAAAAATTACTTTTATGAAAGCACTGTTCACTTCCCTATGTATTGCTCTTCTTTTTTTGGGTGGAATTCGACCTTCTAAGGCACAGCAACTGAAAATCGATTACCGTGCCTATCAGTCGCCTGTAAAAGATCAAGGCTACCGAGGTACTTGCACTGCTTTTGCGGTGGCCGCAGCTTTAGAAATTTTACCGGGTGCTCCAAAAGATATCAGTGAAAAGTACATTTACGGCATCCGTAAAATGGTGGAATGGAACATGGGGGAGGGCAAAATTACGGCTGGCGATTTTGTAGCCAATTACGCCATTGGTTTGGCGCAATATGGACTGATCAACGAATATGAATTGCCTTACAGCCCCATTTATACAGAATGGTCCGACTTTGATTCTAACCTAAGGAAAGTGATTTTGGAAGGCGATATTGGGCCGGTTTCTTTAATGGCGCAGTATGTTCCGAAGGCCAAAGTTTTTGTAGCCGAAAATCAATCGAAGGTTTTTAGCGTGGAAGAACGAAGGAATGTTGATCTGATTCGTCAACTGCTGTTGCAAGGCCATAAAGCTATAGTCGTGGGTTATACGGTATATGCTCCGCAATGGAAGGACAATTCTGGAAAGCCAGAAGATAGGCTAAGGCTCGAGGGTTCAGGCTTTGCCATTAAGGGCATTACCTCCAATATCACCATGGGCGCAGCTAAGTTGCTGTATGGCGAAGAGCTACTGCCGAAAATATACAAAGGCGAACTGAAAGTAGTCCGCACCGACCCAAATCCAAAAGCTTATGGCGGACACGAAGTAGTAATTGTAGGCTTTGATAGCGATGGCTTTATCCTAAAAAACTCTTGGGGAACCGACTGGGGCGATGGTGGCTACTTCTATATCAGCAATGAGTTTCACCAGCTTTTCGTCAACGAAATGGCCGTTTTTTATGGGGTGAGTGGGAGGTAGGTTTTCGCCTCTAGAGAAAGTTGCGGAGGTAACGAGATGATCCTTTTGAATTGCATACGAAATCAGAAGCCCAAGCTTTTTAACATTTCATCTATATACAAAGTCGGCAATGCTAGCGGCTTCAACTCACCATTCGTCTGCTAGGCTGGAAGCAATATTAGGGCTGCCCATTTCTAAATAATAAATACCTAAGATCAAAAAACAAATGTCAAAGCTTTCCACTTCCACACACTAAGCAATAAACATAAACCTTTCATTCACAGGTCTGACGAGTTTGCTTCAGCTTAAACTTATTTCCTCTTCAACACATCCAAACCCCAACACTTCAATACATCTAGACACATTCCAATACACCCATTCCACAGTTCACTACAGTATCAATATTAATTAGTTGTACATAAGTGAAAGATATATTTCTTTTATATTTGTGTAAGTAATTAAATCGTAGCGATACACATGAAAGGAACATACCTCGGAGAATTTGAAGAACTGGTGCTACTTACCGTAGGCGCCCTTTATCCAGAAGCCTATGGGGTAGGTATTATGGATGAGATTGCCAAAGAGACAGGTCGATCGGTAAATATCAGTGCTATTCATTCTGCCTTAAGGCGGTTAGATGAAAAAGGTTTTGTTAAATCTGAAATGGGCGGCTCTACCAATGAAAGGGGAGGCCGCAGAAAGCGCATTTTCGAACTCACTGCCTTTGGTAAAAAGGCTTTGGACGAAGTGCAAGAGCAGCGCATGAGCTTGTACAACCGCATTCCCAACATTTCATTCAGCAGTTAATGAAAGAACAACAATCCATAAGGCCACCACGCTGGGTGTTTCGCTTCCTTACTTTCTTCTGCAAAGAGGAATTTCTGGAAGAAATCAGTGGCGACTTAGAAGAAATCTATCATGTCAACTATCGAGCGCATGGAAAACGAAGTGCCAATTGGCGCTATGCCTGGAATGTGCTGCGCTTTTTTAAATGGTCCAATATCAAGAAAACAACAAGGTTCAACTCAAATATTGTAACAATGACACGCAACAACTTTAAAATTGCCGCAAGGGTACTTTGGCGGCAGAAGGTAAATACCCTATTAAATGTAACCGGAATCTCCATTGGCATCGCCTGCTTTTTGCTCATTTCACTTTATGTAAAGCAGGAAGTAAGCTTTGATAAATTTCATGAAAAAGGAGATAGAATCTACCGTACCTGGACATTAGAAGATTACGGTGGTGACCAACAGTTTTTTTACACCAACTCGCCACTTCCTTTAGAAAAGGCGCTGGAAGATCATATTCCAGACATAGAAATGGCGGTACAATATAACCGCAATAACTTTTTGGTGGGTGAAGAAAACGCAAGAATTAATGAGACGATTGCTATAGCCAGTCCAGAATTCTTCGAGATGTTTTCATTTCCTATTGTAAATGGAAATCAGAAAAACCCATTGGCAGATAGAACTTCCATCGTAATTAGCGAGGCTTATGCGACCAAGTATTTTGGCAACAAAACGCCCATCGGTGAACCGATTTCGGTACTCATGAATGGAGAAAACCGAATTTTCAATGTGTCGGCTATTATAAAAGACTTGCCTAAGAATACGGGCTTTAGTTTTGACATGATGATTTCGAATGCAAATGATGAGCTACTGTATGAAAAACGGGCTTTACAAGCTTGGTTTCATGTTTCGCCAGAGACATTTGTGCTAGTCAAAGAGAATTCTACACTGAAAGCGGTTGAAGAAAAACTTCCTGCAATGATAAAAACGGTGTTGGGTGATAGGATGGAAGAGGGTGAATATACTTTGGGCTTGCAACCCCTCACCGACATCCACTTAAACCCTGATTTCCCTTTGGGTAATATGCCGGTTGGCAATCCTAAATATGTATATGTGCTTGGAGCCATTGGCTTGTTGGTGTTACTTATTGCTTGCATTAACTACACCACGCTTTCTATGGGGCAGTCTATGAAACGCGCCAAAGAAGTTGGGGTAAGAAAAGTAGTAGGCGCACAGAAATCGGGCTTGGTTTGGCAGTATTTATCGGAAAGCGTTTTAATTAGTTTTATTGCCACGGTCATTGGTTTGGTAGTGGCCTATTTGCTCTTGCCGCTTTTCAACAATTTGGCTAACACAAATTTGGTAATGCCCTTCGATTTCGAGTCGCTTTGGGTGTATTTGGTAATGGCTTTGGGTATCGGTTTGGCTACAGGAGCTTATCCTGCATTGGTGCTTTCCAGCCTTAAATTAACCAATGTACTGAGGGGTGGTCAATCTAGCATGGGCGGAAAAAACGTTTTGCGTAAATCACTTTTAGTTTTTCAGCTATTGCTCACGGTATTTCTGATTTCGAGTACCTTGATTATGAAAAAGCAGCTCAATTATATTCAGAACGAAGATTTGGGTTTTAATCGTGAGGCCATGGTGTCGGTGGTTTTATATCCAGATCCCGAAGGGCAGGGTTTGGGTGATAATTTCACATCGGGTTTTAAGAATGGTCAGTTATTGAAAACTAAGTTGGAGGCCAACCCTGATGTATCGGATGTAGCCATGGGTAGCCATATTTTTGGTTCGAATGGATGGATGAAAGTGGGCTTTAACGATAACAATGATGCTTTTAAGCAATTCAACTTATTGGTGGTTGACCCTTATTATATCTCCAGTTTTGACATTCAAATGAAGGAAGGTAGAGACTTTGACCCTGCTCTGGATTTAGACAAGCGAGAGTCGATTATTCTCAACCAAGCAGCAGTTGATTATTTCGGTTTAACAGACCCCATTGGAAAGAAAATACCAGGAGAAGGATTCGGTAATCACTCCATAATTGGCGTTACCGAAGATTTCAATTTTGAGTCGCTGCATAGTGCAGTGAGACCTTTAGTGATTACGCAAAATGACCAACTCATATTCTCTGGCATCAACGATATCAGTATCAACGATTCACCCACCCCAAAATTGGTGTTCAAGCACAATGGAACAAGTCTTTTGGAAGTGAAATCTATTTTAGATCAGGCTTGGGCTTCCACTTTCCCTAACGAAGAATTGAGGTTCGATTTTATAGATGAGAAGTTACGCCTGATGTATCAGGATGAAGCAAGGGTAAATAAAATTGTCGGTATTGCTACGGTATTAAGTATACTGATTGCCAGTATTGGGCTATTGGGCCTTACTATTCTGATTGTGAATACGAAAGTAAAAGAGATTGGAATCCGGAAAATCTTGGGTGCTTCCCCCGTCAAAATATTTGCTATGCTGTTCAGTGATTTCTCTTGGCAGTTGATGATCGCTATAGTATTGTCGGTGCCGCTTACCTGGTATTTAATGAGCAATTGGCTTAAAGACTTTGCTTACCAAATCAATATAGGAGTGGATATGTTTTTACTAAGCGGGATTTTGGCTTTTGCCTTAACCACATTGGTAATTAGTTATCATGCCATTAGAGCAGCCAAATCGAACCCGGTAAAGGCTTTGAGAACGGAATAATCAAGACAGATATTTATATCATCACAATGGACTTCCTGGAAAGAGAAGTCCATTATTTTTTACATGAAGAAAGGTTGAATTGATTGATTTCCGTTGTTCACATTGAAAATGTCCTATTGATAGCGAGAACATAATGCACCAAATAATATTTTCCACTGATGTAAATTGCACTTATAAATCAGTGGTGAATTTCGGTTCTTGTAATAACATGCAAAATGTGTCTCGTCCTAATTTTACTTTTTATTGAGCTTTCATCTTGTACATTCAATTACAAAACCTCTAACCTAAATATTATGAATAAGCAATTCTCGATCATTTTAGCCACCTGCTTTGTTCTGGTCTTTTCCACTGGCTGTAAAACCAATGAATATGGTTTTACAAAAAGGGACATTCGAAGCGGGCAGAAGCTAATGGGCATGAATTTCGGGAAAGATGCCATCGATACCATGTATCAGTATTTGGGCAGAAATAAACGCGGATATGACACCTTGAGGAAGTACGAAACCCATAACGAAACTTTCCCTGCCATGACTTTCGATCCACATCCTGCTGGTTTTGAAATTCCAAAGGCTCAAGTAAACGCTCCATTTGTTATTCCTGATAATGTAGAATTGCCTGCCAATAAAGAGGAAATAGCCTTTTATAGTATTCCGCAATTGGCTTCGCTGTTAAAGAATAGAAAGATTACTTCCGTAGAACTTACCAAACTCTACATCGACCGAATTAAGCGCTATGATGGGCAGCTCCAAAGTGTGATTAACCTAACGGAAGAACTCGGAATGGCGCAAGCCAAAAAAGCAGATCAGGAAATTGCGGCAGGAAACTACAAAGGAATGTTGCATGGTATTCCTTATGGCGTAAAGGATTTGATGGCTGTTGAAGGTTACCCAACCACTTGGGGAGCGGCTCCTTATGAGCATCAAATGATCGATTACACTTCTAGCGTAGTTAAACAATTAGAATCCCAAGGAGCGGTGTTAATTGCAAAACTGGTGTCGGGTTCATTGGCTAGGGGAGATGTTTGGTTTGGAGGAAAAACCAAAAACCCTTGGGATTTAAATCAAGGCGCTAGCGGATCGTCTGCAGGACCCGGTTCGGCTACATCAGCAGGCTTGGTGGCTTTCTCCTTAGGAACGGAAACTTTAGGATCGATTACTTCACCTTCGTCTAGAAACGGAATTACCGGTTTACGACCTACTTATGGAAGGGTGAGCCGCTATGGCGTAATGAGCTTAAGCTGGTCGATGGATAAAATCGGCCCTATGTGTCGTTCGGCTGAAGATTGCGAAATTGTGTTTAATGCCATTTACGGCAAGGACCCAAAAGATCCTACAACCAACACAGCACCTTTCAATCGTTCAACGAAAAAGCCAAGCGAGCTTAAAGTAGCTTATTTAAAAAGAGATATTGATCGAGATTCTTCTGCTACAGGAAATAACATCAGGTCGGCATTGGCTGTATTTAAAGACATGGGAATTACGCCTACGGCCATCGAGCTTCCTTCAGATTACCCCTTCAATGTATTCGATATTATTTTGCGTTCCGAAGCAGGTGCTTTTTTCGATGATTTAGTGCGCTCTGGTGAGGTAGATTATATGGTAGAGCAGACGACTGGCTCAAGAGCGAATTCGTTGCGACAAGCCCGCTTTATTCCCGCTGTGGAATACTTACAGGCCAACCGCCAGAGAAGACAATTGATTGAAGAAGTAAATGCCCTTTTTATGCAATATGATGTAATCATTTCGCAAACTTCTCGCGGTAGCCAATTACTCACCACTAACCTAACCGGACACCCCGTAGTGACAATTCCCACAGGTTTCGACCAAAGAAATCGACCTACTAGTTTGACCTTAATTGGGAATTTATACGATGAGGGAGTGATTTTAGGCTTGGCCAGAGCGTATCAAAATGTGACAGATTTTGACGAAAAGCATCCACCTTTGTTTTCTAAATAATTACTATTTAGGATATTAGATTAAACACTCTGCCCAAAAGTGAGCAAGTTATTGTCAGGGTCAAGGATGGCAAATTCTTTTTGCCCCCAAGGTTTTAATTGCAAATGTCCTGCAGGATGTATTTCAATTTTATTGTCTAAGAAGGACTGATAAAGGCCATCAATATCATTGGTTCTAATATAAACCTGTCCGTAATTTTCTGATGGTTCCAATTCCTTAAACTCGAAAAAATGAATTTCTATATCCTCCTTCTTTACCATTAGGTAACCGTCATAGTTTCCAAATTCGTTAAAACCCAATTTAGAAATATAGAAATCCTGAGTCACACTTTTCATGCGCATCGGAAGCTTAGGGTGTATATTCGTTAACATAATTCACTAGTTTAGAAACGCCTTAAATTAGAACTAAAACCCCATACCGAAAGTTTGCTCAGCAACTTTAATTATTGAACTTCTGGGTTTACCCATAAATAGCTGTACCAATGCCAATTGCCTTTAGAGTCGGGAATTGTAATGGTAAATAAAGTTCTTCGGGCTTTTAAATCTGTTTGCGGACGAATGGATAGTGCTACATTTCCGTCACGGGTAATTCTCATAGATTTAGCGCATTTACTGCCTTGCACAAAGCATTGCATGGATTCCACAAAAAGGCCATTCTCTTTAAACTCGATAAGTATTTTAGGCTTTTCGGTACTGCCACTATACCCCGTAGAAATGGCTTCGGCATTGGTTACTGCTAATCCTTTCATTTTCATCTTGTCCTTAAACTGATCTACATCTCCGTAAGACTCTGACATGGGAAACCTAGGGAATTGAAACACATCGGAGTATTCTGTGATTACTCCAGAATTTTGAGCAACAGCACCTTTGAAACCCATTTCAGATAATGCAATCTTCATTTCTTCGTCATGTTCACCATAAGGGTAGGCAAAAACTTTAGGCGTAAAGTTGAGGTTGGCTTTCATCAGGTTTTGACTCTCCTGTACTTCGCTTTTGAAAAAGCTATTTCGTGTTCGTTCAGAAACGCTTAAAAAGAAAGGGTGGCTGTGGCTGTGGTTTCCAATTTCAACACCTGCCTTTTGTGCTTCGCGAATATCTTCCCACGACATGTAATCGGTATAACCTATTGATTTAGTGTTTACAAACAGAGTGGCTTTAAAGCCATATTTCTTGAGTAATGGAAGTCCATTTTCATAAAAACTTTTGTAACCATCGTCAATAGTAATGGCTACCAACTTTCGTTTCGCAGCTGTGCTGTCATTCACTTCGTCTACCACCTCGGAAATGGTGAGAGAAGTATAACCTTGGGCTTTTAAAAATTTTAAATGCTCTTCAAATGTTTCAGTAGCAATATTTGTAGATGGAAATCGGTCGTCACCAAACCTGTGGTACACCAAAGAAGTAACTTCGTGTTTAATGCTTGCTTGTGCTAAAATGCTTAGGGTGTTTATTAAAAGTAAGGCTGAGGTTAAAAGGTATTTCATTGAATACTGCCGCTTAAATTGATGTAAGAAGGGTCGATTATATAATTATCGAACTTGGTTAGTTCATTAAACCGAATCATAGCAGAGAGTTCTATTACATACTCTTCGCGCCTCTCAGAATAATGAGACAGATGGGAAATTAGTTTATATGGGTCTGAAGTAACAAGTCTTGCTGCTCTAAATTCACGATAAGCATTCACTCTTGCAACTGTCTTTAAATAATCTTCAATAGAATCTGCAAAATCTTCGTATTTACGCAAGTAAATAGTTTCTCCATCTCTTTGAAACTTAGCTGCTATTCTGGGTTCATTTGGGCTATATGACCAGATTCCAAACATGTTATTGGCCTCTTGAAAAACCCTTGAACTTCCCCAGCCACTTTCTATTATGGCTTGTGCTAAAATAATACTGTTGGGGTGGGTTACCATTCGGTTCAGTAATACCGTTTGGTTATCAGTACCAAAATCTGTGCAAAGTTGCTTATAGAAAGTACTGTCCTGTTCGCTCCAGTCTTCTTTTTTGAGTAAGTTCTTTACCTTATTTCTGTTTTGTTCAATTCTATATTTTGCTACTAAAACCGCAGGCAGAACTGCAGAAATGAACTTATTCTTTTTCTCAATCACATCAAGTGTATCTATGCCCTTGATGTGAGAATACAATAGGGGAGCCACTAGTGAATCTTTCAGCGGAAGGATGTCATTGGGGCTTTGTAATTCTATATGCTTTACCTCTAAGGTTACCGTGTTTGAAACCTCTGGTGTTGAGCAAGCAAAAATGAAAAAACAGAGCAAAACGCTAAACGAAAGTGGTGTCTTCAAATTATACCTTTTGTAGCTTTGAGGCATGGGCCAAAGATATTAAATATTCGTTCTAATACTTTACTTTAAAAAAATGTGCAATCAATATTGGATTTATTCACTATAAATTCCGTAAGCTCCAAACATTACTTAAGTTCTCTACCAGTCTGGAGATTTCGATTGACTCAAAAATTGCCATTAAATATATCTGATTTAACTTAGGGCCGCATTAACAGTTCGCATGAAGAAAAGAAACCTAAGGATATTACGAGATTACATCATCGGTTGGATCATAGCTATTATTTTTTGGGTAATAATGCGTAGCTATGGTGTAACGTTACATGTTCCTACTACTGCTGAACCAGCACAAGCTTTACGCTTAGTAATTATCTTTGGGCCTTTGGCTGGTATTATGTTTGGCTTAACTCAAATTAAAATTGAGCGCTACTTATACCGAAGGATTCCTTTGTGGAGATTAGAGCTTTTTGGGCTAGCGAGTAACGTGGTCATAATGTCTATTATGTTTATAATGGCTTATTTCATGATCAAATTTACACTTGGCTTTAATGAACCAATCGATTTTTGGCAGTTTATAAGCAACCCTTCGGCAATCTTAGCCTTTTTTTACTCCATCTTTGTCAATTTTATTATGGCCTTGTTAAGGCAAATCAACCTCTCGTTGGGCGATGGTAATTTATGGAAATTACTGAGAGGTGATTTTTATACTCCCCGCGTAGAAAACCGAGTATTCATGTTTATCGACCTCAAGAGTTCTACCACAATAGCCGAAACTCTTGGGCATATTCGCTACAGTCAGTTTATACAGGATTGTTTTTTCGATTTACAGGCCATTCATGAATATGGTGCTGAAGTCTACCAGTATGTAGGCGATGAAGTGGTGCTAAGCTGGAAGTCGACCCCTTCGATGGACTACTTAGTTTGTTTAAAGGCTTTTTGGGCTTTTCAAGATCAACTAAAAAAACGTGAAGCCAATTATATGGCCAAATACGGACTTGTGCCTGTTTTTAAAGCGGGCATCAACGAGGGTGAAGTTAGTGTGGCTGAAGTCGGTGAAATTAAAAGAGAAATCGCTTATCATGGAGATACCATGAATATCACATCTCGGATACAAGAGAAATGTAATCAATACGATCGCCTTTTATTGGTTTCAGAATGCTACTATAATAAAATCCGTCATCAGACAGGTTTTAAACCAGAATTGCTTGGCGAAGAAGAATTGAGAGGTAAGCATGAACTGATAAAAATTTACTCACTAGAAAGGGCCTAAAAAGCCACTATCAACTTATGGAAAATACTAAAGCCAATATTTCAGAGAAGTTCTCCAAGTTTTCAGCCCATTGGACCCCCAAAATAATAGGAGAGCTCAATGGTCAATTAGTTAAATTGGCCAAACTGAAGGATGATTTTGTTTGGCACAGCCATGAAAATGAAGACGAAATGTTTTTGGTGTGGAAAGGCACTTTGATCATGGAATTTAGAGATAGAACGGAAACGATTAAAGAAGGAGAAATGATTATTGTTCCGAAAGGAGTGGAGCACAACCCACGAACAGAAAACGGAGAAGAGGTTTGGGTGATGCTTTTCGAACCTGCCGCAACACAACATACCGGTGAAGTGCAGCATGAGCGCACGCACAACGATCAGGAATGGATTTGAACCATTTTCAGTCTCTTAACGTCCTGTTAGGTATTCAAGATTGAAAGCATTTATTTTGCAAGCAGAAAAATACACTATGAAGCTATCGGTAGTTGTTACGGTTTACAACGAAGAAGACAACGTTATTCCCCTTTGTCAGAAAGAATACGAAGCCTTAGAAGGCATTGATTACGAGTTAATTTTAGTAGATGACGGTTCTACTGATGATACCGTAAAAAACATCAAATCTTTTGCAAACAATCGCACCAAGCTTTTGATTTTCAATAAGAATCACGGGCAAAGTACCGCCATGTCTGCTGGTATTGATATGGCGCAAGGCGAATACATCGTAACCATGGATGGTGACCTTCAAAACGACCCTGCCGATATTCCTACCATGCTTGCCAAACTAGAAGAAGGTGAATTTGATGTAGTGGCTGGTGTGCGTGCCAACCGTCAAGATGGCTTTGTGTTGCGTAAGTTTCCGAGTAAAATAGCCAACTGGATGATCCGAAACCTGACAGACGTTCGTCTTTCAGATTATGGTTGTTCATTAAGAATTTATAAAAAAGACATCGCCAAAAACCTTGGTCTTTATGGTGAATTACACCGCTTTATCCCTGTTTTAGCCAAACTTCAAGGTGCTAAAATGACCGAGGTGAATGTGAATCACCACGCACGAATTCACGGAGAATCTAAATACGGTATCAATCGAACATTTAAAGTAATGGCCGATTTGATGCTGATGATCTTCTTCCAAAAGTACTTCAGAAAGCCTATGCACCTTTTTGGAGGTTTAGGAATTTTAACCTTTGCCATAGGAATGATGATCAATATTTACCTTTTAGTGGTAAAGTTTGGTTATGGTGAAGATATTTGGGGCAGACCATTATTGCTTTTAGGAGCCATTCTATTACTTGGTGGTATACAGTTCATTACAGTAGGAATTATTGCCGAACTAATGATGCGTACCTATTATGAGTCGCAAGACAAGAAAGTCTATCGTTTAAAAGAAGTCTTTGTTGGACAAGCAGAAGCGTAAAAAATGGCTTAAGCTAGCCGCCCAATTGGTGATAGCCGTAGTTGCTATTTACTTTGTAATTGGTGAAATCGACTTAGAAGAGTATAAAAACCGACTTTTAGGGGTGGATATTGGCTGGCTTGTTTTGGCCGTTTTAGCATTTAATTTATCCAAACTAATAGCGGCATTTAGGCTCAATCATTTCTTTCAGGCCATTCAACTTGATTTAAATGCTCAATTTAACCTCAAGCTATATTATGTGGGAATGCTCTATAATCAGGTTTTCCCCGGAGGAATTGGGGGAGATGGCTATAAAGTGTACTTGCTCAATAAACGTTTTAAATCACCCGTTAAAGGCTTAATTGCAGCCACACTGCTCGATCGTATCAGCGGAGTAGTAGCACTTGGTTTCTTAACTTTTCTTATGGCCCTTATTGGCGGAGAGGCATATGGCTTAATGGAAGGCTACGGATTTCTCATTTGGGTGGGATTGTTTATCGCTTATCCATGCTATTACCTTCTGGTTTATTTTCTTTTTCCAACGTTTAAAAAAGTAAACCATATTACCAATTTACAGTCGTTGGTTTCGCAAATACTACAAGTGCTATGTGCATTTTTTATGCTGAAAAGCCTGAGCGTTACCGATGGTTATTTAGACTACTTCACGCTATTTTTAACTTCCTCTGTAGCTGCTGCATTTCCAATATCATTACCCGGTGGACTTGGTGTAAGAGAAGGTATAATGGTTTTGGGTGCTGCTCCAGATCTTTTCAACTTAGATAAGAATGCGGCATTAGCTTTTGCCTCGCTATTTTTCCTAATCACGCTGTTTAGCTCGCTCATTGGGCTAATTTACCTGCGTCAGGTAAAATCTATTGAGGCAAAAAGCAAAGGCAATTAATAATTCAGAACCATTACCCTGGCTTTTCCTATTTTATTAACTGTAACAATGAATATTTTACTGTATTCACTTTCATCCAGCTGTTCAAATTTCTTTTCACCCAAAAGGTAATTCGCTAAACCAGGAACAGTGTTAGAATGACCTGACACTAAAACCGTTTTTCCTTTGTAGTTCTTTACTATATCATCAGCAAAACTATTATTACTCGGGTTGTATTCCTGAATTTCAAGTCCGAGTTGGGAGGCTAGGGGAACAACTGTTTCTCTGGTTCTTTTATAAGGTGATGAATAAATAGCCGCAACTTCAGCCGAAGATAACATGTGGTGTAGTTTTTTAGCCCTTAGCTTACCTTCTTCATTTAATGATGGATCGCGTGGGTCATCCGTTCCTTTTTCTGCATGGCGCACTAAAATAAAAGTAGTCGCTTCCGTATTGGTTTGAGCAATACAGCCTAAAAAGCTTAAAGAAAACAGGGCAACGAGTAAGAACTTTTTCATGGTCTGATTATTATTTGAAGCCAATATAGAAAAAGTTCTTTAGCGTTTAGTAAAGGAAACTACTCATCGGCAAGGTCATCAATCTCAAGGGTTTCCAAAATATCGGCCATTTCATCAAAGTCTTTATAGCCGGGTCTTATTTCATTTCCTCCCTGAATGGCAATTCCTTTTAGGTCACTTTTGGCTAATTCTGTTACGGTTTCTGCTGTAAACCCAGAGGCCAATACTACTGGAATATCTTTGGATAAAGTATTAAGCATGGCTTGGTCAATCTCAGAAGCATCGAGAAGTATATAAGCCAATTTTTTACCTGAAGTTTCCCAAGCTGCTTTTACCGAATCCATATCATGGGCTAAAAAGCTTACTGCCAATCCAGTTTCTAGTGCTTCATTAATCTGATCAATATGTTCAACTTGGATGGCGTCCAACTGATAACCTTCAATTACCGCTTTTATAACACTATGGGCTGAGGATATTTCACCTACATATTCTACACCAGAAAGCCATTCAGTAATTTCTTTATATTTCTGAATATCAGTGTAATTAGATGCGTTCTCTTCAATTTCAAATCCAAGCTGATTTACTTCCATGCCTGCACAATAGCGAGCATCGCTCAGGTTATTTATACCGCTTACTTTTACAAAAGTTCTTAATGCCATGCCTATTGAGTTTTTCTATAATCAATTGATTGTTTGAATTCGGAATGCTGGCAAAACTAATAGAATTAATGCTGTTTTGCATACAATTTTAAAGCTTCTGATTACTTTGCAGAGACAGTATCAGAATTCGATTTTTAAGCATATTTAACAAAGAACAATATATCAAATGGCAGTTGTATTAGTAAACGACACGAGTTTTGAAAAGGAAATTCAAGAAAATGAGAAAGTGGTAGTAAAGTATTTTGCTGGCTGGTGTGGTAGCTGCAGATTGTTTTCACCGAAATTCAAAAGACTATCAGCAGATGAGCGTTTTGATGGTATTAAATTCTTAGATGTAGATGCCGAAGAAAGCCCAATTGCTCGTAACCTAGGTAAAGTATCTAATTTACCTACTTTCGCTATTTTTAAGAATGGTGAGTTGGTAGAAACCATTGCTTCCAACAAAGAAGATCAAGTAGTAGAAATGATTTCGAAATTGAATTGAAATGAAGATTCCGGTAATAAAAAAATTAGTTGAGGAAGTAGCCTTAGAAGATTTAAAAGCAGCTGAAGAAGCTTTGATGGAAGAGCAGAAACCAGCCATAGAAATTCAAGGAGATGATGAGGGTGAGCAACTTACACATGTGTTTGCGGCCATTTTCATATTAGAGAAAATGGAAAAAAATGGGGTTGATTTTAAAACAGCCTTGCGTGAATACACTCAAAAAGTGAGGACATCTATAAGCTAAAGCCTTATATTTGTTCGGGTAAAAAGAGAAATGGTAGTGCAATACTTTTTGCAGTACCATTTTTTTTATACTGATTCTATTGATATTTCGTTTGTTTTGAAGTTCTATATTTGTCCTATGTGGAAAAAAGCCTGCTTATCCTTTTTCATTGTCATTCTTGCACTTTCATCTTGCCAAACAGGTGAAGCCCCAATTCCTGCACCGGATGCCGACCAAGGAAAGAGTTATTTCTTTATGGTGGAGAATAAGTATCGCGAATATAATGTACGTGAAATCAGGTATTCAGCAGTAGATATCAGCGACACACTTGTGTACCAATTGAGAGAAGAGGTTCATCAATCTTTTGTCAATAGTCAAGGAGAGGAATCGAGAATCATCCATCGCTTAACCCGCGACAACGATACTCAACCATGGGTTTTAGATTCAGTTTGGACAGCTAGGATAGAAAAGGATAGGGCCGTTTCGATCGAGAACAACATTTCAATCGTAAAAATGGTATTCCCTTCGCAGGCCGAACGCGTTTGGGATGGGAACATTTTTAATACTAAAGAAGCCGATCAGTTTAAGATATTGAACTTTGGGGTGCTCACCAATATAGCGGTGAATAATGACCTGGAGACTACCTCTACCATGACCATAGAGCAAGAAAATGATGAAGATGGAATTACCTTCAGAAACATAAGACGAGAAATTTATGCCGATAGTATTGGTTTAATTTCTAAGCTCTATAATGTAGTGAAGATATGTTCTCGCCAAGAATGCTTAGGCGAAGAAAAAATTGAATCAGGGCGATTTTACAGAGAAACCATTTATGCACATGGTTTTATAAATGAGTAGAAAGACTAAGCTAATTGTAATATTAATCTTTATTGGTTTTAGCCTTTCGGCCCAAGACCGATACATGGTTTTCTTTACCGATAAGTTAAACTCTCCATATTCCATTAGCAATCCAAGTCAATACCTTTCCCAAAGATCAATTCAAAGAAGGGAAAAACAGCGTATCTCTATTGTTGAAAACGACCTGCCCGTAAACCAAACTTATATAGATGCCTTAAGCAACTTAGGCATCAAGGCAATTCACCGAAGCAAATGGATGAATGGCATTTTGGTTGAAATGGAAACTTCCTCTGTGAACCTTGTGGAAGCCTTAAGTTTTGTGGAAAGAGTAGAATATGTTGCGCCAGGCCAAGTTCCCTCTGGTGGCATAGGCGGTAATGAAGCCAACAGTAAGTTTGCTAACGCAGGAGCGGCAGACTTTCAAAACAACATGCTAGGTATCGATGAAATGCATGAAGATGGTTTTGAAGGACAGGGAATGTTAATAGGAGTGTTTGATGGTGGTTTTCAGAACATGAGTCAAATTGCGGCATTGCAACATTTATTTACTTCCAACAAAATTGTAGCACAGAAGAATTATGTTACGAATACAACTACTGTTGAAAACAATGAATCACATGGCACAAGGGTTTTATCCATTCTAGCAGCCAACAACCCAAATGAATATATAGGGGCAGCACCAGCCGCCAATTATATTTTATGTGTTACCGAAGCTCCAGGAGAGTATCGAGTAGAAGAATATAATTGGCTTTTTGCTGCAGAAATGGCTGATAGTGTCGGAGTAGATCTTATCAATACATCACTGGGTTACAGTGTGTTTGATGATGCTACCATGAGTTATACTTATAGCGATATGGATGGCAAAACAGCAATTATCACCAAAGCCGCTAACATTGCAGCTACTAAAGGCATAGCATTGATCAACAGCGCAGGGAATGAAGGAAATAAAGTATGGCGTTTTATAACTGCACCTTCCGATAGTGAAAATGTTCTGTCAGTTGGCGCCATAGATGCTACTGGTTTTAGGGCGAGTTTTAGCAGTTTCGGTCCCTCTGCAGATAACCGAATAAAACCTGATGTAAGTGCATTAGGACAAGGAACAGCTGTTATAACCGCTTCTGGTAATATCTCATT
The DNA here is from genome assembly GCF_001267955.1 of Roseivirga seohaensis subsp. aquiponti. Taxonomy (NCBI): domain Bacteria; kingdom Pseudomonadati; phylum Bacteroidota; class Cytophagia; order Cytophagales; family Roseivirgaceae; genus Roseivirga; species Roseivirga seohaensis. The sequence goes on along the minus strand of NZ_JSVA01000006.1, from coordinate 54,519 downwards.
TCAGAATGGAACTTCGTTTTCTGGCCCTGTGGTAACAGGCTTTGCAACATGTCTTTGGCAGGCTTTTCCTGAACTCACTAACCTAGAGTTGTTGGATTTAATTAGAAAAAGTGGTCATCAATTCGATAGCCCAGATAATGAATTGGGCTATGGCATACCAAATTATATTAGGGCTTATGAATTGGCTTTTACCCCAGAACCGTTAGAAAATGAAGTTTTGGCTTACCCAAACCCAACTTCAGATGGCTTTATTAACCTCATCTTTCCAGAGAGTTTCTTGAGCGAATCTGCAACTGTAACATTAATCGATATAAATGGTAAGCAAGTAAATAGCTTTCAAATTGTACCACAAAGGAGCAGTAACCGTATTCAGATTGATTTGAGCAATCAAACGGCTGGAATTTATATTCTTAGAATCAATGGTCAAAGAACCAGTTTCAAGAAGAAAATCATAAAATATTAGCCTTATATTTGGGGCATGAACGCACCCATTATAGCCCCTTCCGTTTTAGCTGCCGACTTTGCCAATTTGCAGCGAGATGTTGAAATGTTGAATGAAAGTCAAGCGGACTGGATTCATGTTGATGTCATGGATGGAATGTTTGTACCGAATATTTCTTTCGGTCTACCTGTTTGCGAAGCCATTTACAAGCATGCTAAAAAACCTTTAGATGTTCATTTAATGATCGAACAGCCTGATCGTTATTTGGAAGACTTTAGGAATGCAGGAGCAGCTACTATTACCGTGCATTACGAGGCTTGCGATCATTTACACAGAACCCTTCAGGTAATTAAGTCGCTCGACTGTAAAGCAGGAGTGGCATTAAACCCTCATACCAATGTTCAGTTACTCGAAGATATTATCTGCGACATCGACATGGTATGTATAATGTCGGTTAACCCTGGTTTTGGCGGTCAGAAATTCATTGAAAATACGTATAAGAAAGTACGTCAATTAAAAGAGATAATTGCCGAAAACGATGCCAAAACCCTAATTGAAATTGATGGTGGAGTAAATGCTACTAACGCACCCTTATTGATGGAAGCAGGTGCAGATGTACTTGTGGCTGGTAGTTTCGTGTTTAAATCACTCGACCCTTTGGCTACCATAGAAGAATTGAAAAGAATAGGGTAGTAGTGGCCTTAGTTTAATAAGGCCTTCAATTCTTCTACCACCTTTTTACTGTTTCCAACAAAAATCTGGTTGTTTACTATAAATACTGGGCGCTTTAAAAAGGTGTACTCTTCTAAAATGTATTTACGGTAATCTTTTTCATCCAAATCCATCTCGTTAAGCCCCATCGACCTGAATTTCATTGCTTTTCTGCTGAAAAGTGACTCATAAGAGCCCGACATCTCCTTCATCTGCTCCAACTGATCAGCAGTGATGGCTTCTGTTTTAATGTCTTGCTTCTCAAAATCTGACAGGTTCAGTTCATCCATTATTCGTTTACAAGTAGAACAAGTGGAGAGATAGTATACTTTTTTCATAGTGCTATTGGGGTTCATATTTCAAATTTCTATTCTAAAAACTAAATGCAAAGCCAATCTAGGTTTTTCATTTGCAATGATTAAGCATTTCTGGCCTATAAACTAAATAGATCGTTAAATAGTGCTAACTAATGGTGGACACAAAAAAAAATATCGGTCAATTGAGTCATTAGGCAATTTTTCTCTTGTATTATTTGATCGAATGCTATTATTTGTAAAATCAAAATTAACACTAAACGACTAAGAGGAGAAAACATGATGAAAAACTTAACTAAAGCTGTATTGGTTTGCTTGATGGTAACTTTGACTTCAACCGCAGTAAAAGCTCAAGGAATCACTGATCAAGACATGAAAGATTATGCCATTATTATGTTGGCACAAAAAGCTATTACGGACAAAATTAGCCCATATGTTAATGATCTGATTGAAAAGCAAGAGGGGATTGATGGAAATAGATACGCTGAGTTAGATGCTGCAGCAAAAGGAGATGTAAATAAATTACCAGCAGATGCTTCAGACTTTGAAAAACAATTCTATGGTATTGTTCAGAAAAGAGTGAAAGACAGAACAGATGCAGCAGGTGTTGTAGTGAATAATTTAGCTAAATATTCTTTAGGAGCTTCGGCATATAATGCGGTAAAAAAAGCATATGCAAGTGGTGGAGAAACTAAAGCTAAAATTGACGCCATGATGGCTGAATTAGCAGCAGAGAAACCTTAATCAACCTTAACATACTAAGTCAGAAAGGTCGCAGTGATGCGGCCTTTTTTATTTGTCTTTGATAATAAATCCGATAGTTTTCCTTTATTAGTCTAAACATTGCAAATCTTGAAAAACGGACGCTTACTTATCCTTCTGATACTACTTTCATCATTAGCTTCTAATGAGGTGAATGCGCAATTTTGGAAAAAGAAAAACAAAAGCGATGTACAGGCTTTTGCCCCAGGCGAGGCTACCGAACCCAAAGAGGCAAAAATGGTAAGCCCTGTACGGGTAATGCTAAATAAATTCAATCTACAGTTAGAAAAGGGCTATGGTTTTTTTCTGTATCAAAATGAATTGACAGATGTTTCTGTAGTTCGCAACCCAAGAGGAGATCAGTTATACATCATGCCCATTGGTCAAGAATCTACCTCAGGCCCATATAATGCCTATTCTAACTGGTTCAATGATTTGACCCCAACAAATATTTATAGAGTTGATGACGATTCTCAAATTGTAAGAACCGATACAGCTTCGGTGATTTATAAAAATAGTGGAAGAATCAATCCTCTTACTTTAAGAGTTTCTTTCTCTTTAAATAAAGTAGATAAGCTGAGGTTAAAAACAACAGGTGAGCGCGTAATGTCTGAGAAAGAGATGCTACGTATAGGTTTAGGAATAAGTACAGGTGCATTAAAGTTTACAAATAAAGTTCATTATCAAGAGGTGGACGACAGACTGAGGTACTTCAATGTACCACAAACTAAAATTTCTACCACAAAGCTCTTTGGGTCATTAACCTACAATGCATATACTTTTATGGATTTCTCTTTTATGATCGATGCCAGTGGGGGAGTTTGGAAAACTAAATCATCTCATCTTAATCAAGACTTGGTCACCTATGATCCTTTCTTTAATGTGGGGTTTATCATTGAAAAGAAAGTTTCGAAGTATTTCAAGCTTTATATGCGCCCTTCTTTCGAAATGAGGAAATACAGTCTATCTGATGAATTCATCACCACAGCACACTCGCTAAGCCTGTTTACCATTGATATTGGGGCACTGATAAAATACCCAACATATCCTAGAAATAGGCATGGGGCAAACCGGGTACAAATGGAGCATATTTTCAACGGTAAAATCTATCGTGGAAGGTCTATATTCCAACCGCAAAATCCACGTACTGGCCAGTTCGGTCAAACCAAAAAGAAGAAAGTGAAATATGGCGGAGGAAACGATTAAAAACCGCCATTTTTAGTCTTCATTTTACCCTTTTACTCTAACAAATTTTAGTATCTTGCCACATTATATTTCGAACTATTTTTAGACTAAATGGCAGAAGGAACGAACGAAACAATCATCCCTATCAATATTGAAGATGAAATGAAGGGAGCCTACATCGACTATTCCATGTCGGTGATTATTTCAAGAGCTTTACCAGATGTAAGAGACGGCCTAAAACCCGTTCATAGAAGAGTACTCTATGGTATGTTAGACCTTGGAGTAAACTGGAACAAACCATATAAAAAATCGGCCAGAATTGTAGGAGAGGTGTTGGGTAAGTATCACCCACACGGTGACTCATCAGTATACGACACGATGGTGCGTATGGCTCAACCTTGGTCTTTACGTTATCCGCTGGTTGATGGGCAAGGAAACTTTGGTTCGGTAGATGGTGATTCACCTGCGGCCATGCGTTATACCGAGGCCAGACTAAGGAGGATTGCAGATGAGCTATTAACTGATATCAATAAAGAAACCGTTGATTTTCAATTCAACTTTGATGATTCCTTAAAAGAACCATCGGTGCTTCCAGGTAAGCTTCCAAATCTATTATTGAATGGTAGTTCAGGAATTGCAGTAGGTATGGCTACTAATATGGCTCCTCACAACTTAACCGAGGTAGTAAACGGAACCATTGCCTATATAGAAAATAACGATATATCTTCAGAGGAATTGATGCAGCATATTACTGCACCAGATTTCCCAACGGGAGGGACTATTTATGGTTATACTGGAGTAAAATCAGCTTTTGAAACCGGAAGAGGTAGAGTTGTTCTGAGAGCAAAATCAGAAATTGAAACCATGCCTTCAGGTCGTGAGCGAATCATCGTTACGGAGATTCCATACATGGTGAATAAGGCCAGTATGATTGAAAAGACGGCTGCATTAATTAATGAAAAGAGAATTGAAGGTATTTCGGATTTACGTGACGAGTCGGATCGTAATGGAATGCGCATTGTTTATGAACTGAAGAAAGATGCTATTGGAAATGTAGTGTTGAACAATTTGTTTAAATACACTCAGCTACAGTCTTCTTTCAGTGTAAATAATGTGGCCCTTGTAAAAGGAAGACCGCATACACTCAACACCAAAGACTTAATCAAGTACTATGTAGAACATAGACATGAAGTAGTTATTCGCAGAACTCAGTACGAACTGAATGAAGCCGAAAAAAGAGCCCACATTTTAGAAGGTTATTTAATAGCCTTAGATCATTTGGACGAAGTAATTTCATTGATCAGAAATTCAAGAGATCCTGAAATAGCCAAAAACGGCTTGATGGAGAAGTTTGAACTCTCTGAAATTCAAGCAAAAGCCATTTTGGAAATGCGTCTCCAAAGACTGACAGGTCTGGAAAGAGATAAAATTCAGAAGGAATATGATGAGATTATGGAGCTGATTAACCACCTAAAGGAAATTCTTGAAAAAGAAGAGCTTAGGATGGAAATCATCAAAAATGAATTGATTGAGATTAGAGATCGCTATGGCGATGAACGCAGAACAGACATCATTCATTCATACGAAGATTTTAGTGCGGAAGACATGATTCCGAATGAGGAAATGTTAATCACTATTTCTCACTTGGGTTATGTAAAAAGAACACTGCTGTCTGAATATAAAACTCAAGGTAGAGGAGGAGTTGGCTCTAAAGGTGCTGGCTCAAAAACAGATGACTTTACCGAATACCTTTTCACTGGAATGACTCACGATTACCTACTCATATTTACAGAGTTTGGTAAAGTGTTTTGGAAAAAAGTTTGGGAATTACCTGAAGGTAATAAAACTGCTAAAGGACGACCGGTTCAAAACCTTATCAATATAGAACCAGGTGATAGAATCAGAGCAGTAATCAATGTTCAGAACCTAAAGGATGAAGACTACATTAATAACAATTATGTAGTGATGTGTACCGAACTCGGAACCATTAAAAAGACTTCTTTAGAGGCTTATTCTCGTCCACGTACCAATGGTATAAATGCGATAACTATTAACGAAGGAGATCGCTTACTTGAGGTCAAATTCACAAACGGTGATAATCACATCATTATTGGAGCTAGGTCTGGTAGGGCAATTCACTTCCACGAAAGCGATGTTAGGCCAATGGGTAGAACAGCAGCTGGAGTAAGAGCGTTTAGGCTTGCTGGAGATGACGACAGAGTGATTGGCATGGTATGTGTAAACAGAGAAGAAGCTAACCTATTAGTTGTGTCTGAAAACGGATATGGGAAGCGCTCACCAATAGATGATTACCGAATTACCAAAAGAGGAGGTAAGGGTGTAAAAACCATTAACGTTACTGAGAAAACCGGTAACCTAGTGGCCATAAAAGAGGTGGTCGATAGCGATGACCTTATGATCATAAACAAATCAGGAATTACCATTAGAATATCGGTGGAATCACTTAGGGTAATGGGAAGAGCCACCCAAGGTGTTAAACTTATTCGCTTAAACGAAGGTGATGCTATTTCATCAGTTGAGAAGATTCAAAAAATAGAATCGGAAGATGAGGTAGAAAATGTAGAATCAATTGAAGGTTCTACTGACACACCAGAAGTTGAAGGCGAAAACCAAAATGAAAATAAAACAGAAGAGTAAATTTTAAACTAAACAAGAGACTAGAAAACATGAAAAAGCTATTTTTTACCGCCTTGCTATTGTTTTTTGTAGCGGGGGTATACGGACAAAAGAAAGTGCTAAAAAGTGCTGAAAAGGCGCTGAAAAAAGGCGAATACGCAGAAGCACTTACATTGGCCAAACAGGCCTCAGAAAATGCTGAAACCAAAGACGATGCAGAGGTGTATGTAATCCTTGGAAAAGCGAAATTATATCAGTTTAAGGCTGATATGGAGAACATTGACCTTGCTAGAGAATCATTCGCTTACTTTAACACTGCGGTGGAAAAGGGAGATGAAGACCTTAAGGAAGACTTATATTTTCCTCCAGTAATGAATTCTAATAATGACTTTATTGGTGGTGGTGAAGGTTTTATCTTTCTTCAAAACCTAGTCAACAAGAAAGGAAACGAATACTTCGAAGTTGACGATTTCGAAAATGCATATAAGTACTTTAGTTTATCGGCTGATATTAAAGCAGATGTGATTATGAATTTCTATGCGGGTTATAGCGCTTATAATGCAGATAAGGTAGATGATGCGATTAAGTATTATACCAGAGTAGTAGAATCAACTGAAGAGTTTGAGAATACTAATTTCGCTTACAACGGTCTTATCGACATGTATCTTACTAAAAAGGATTTTGATAACGCTTTGAAGTATGCTAGAATGGCTCAAAAGGCATTTCCAGATGAAAAGGTATACAGAGACTTCGAAATTGATATCTTAATTCAAGGTGATAAATTAGATGAGGCGATTGCTGGAATTCAAAAGAATATCGACAATGGCGATAAAACTGCGATTCTTTATTATACGCTTGCATTCTTACAGTATAATGCCGGAGATTATCCTGCAGCTTTAGAATCGGCTAACAAAGCTTTAGAATTACAGCCTGATTACCCAGATGCTTCTTATGTTGTAGGTAGTGTGTATTTCAACGAGGGAGTTGAGATCTTAAAGGCTGCAAACGATATTACTGACAATGCAGAGTACGATAAGAAAAGAGAAGAAGCTTATGCTAAATTTAGATTGGCATTACCTCATTTCGAAAAAGCAGAAAAGTCTAAGCCGAATGATATTTACATTCTTAATCCTTTAAGTACTGTATATGATCAGTTAGGAATGGACGCAAAAAGAGATGCAATTCTAGCAAGAATAGAAGCCCTAGACGGAGGAGAATAATTTTAAGATTGAGAGGGAGGTTTAACAATCTCCCTTCTTCTTTAATATACTTATTTAACATAATATAAATTATATAACAATCATAGTGTTTTGCGTAATACGGAGCTTGCGGAGTATTTAACATAAGAACAGTTCTCGGACTGCGTGGCTGTACGATAACGACAGTTCTTATGTTAAGCGAAACACGGCCTTCACCACCAACCGCCTGATATATAATTCTATATTATATTAACCACGCAGTGGCGTGGACCGAACGCGCCTATTTTATTTTCTACTCACCCGCTGTGCCGTGCCGGCAGTTCCCTGCGCTATGCATAAGATTTAAAGGCTGTCTATTTTCTCATGTACCTCCATCTATAGATTATTCTTCCCAAACAAACTCTACATCATTTATTATCTTGCGGAAATTTTTCAAAACAAGGCATTTATTATGAGGCGAAAAATCCCAGAATCAACGCTACCAAAACTCAATCGCTCGCAATTGATTACTTCCGAAGGTTTAGAAAAATTAAAGGAAGAACATGATCACTTGTGGCGAGTTGAGCGTCCAGACGTTACTGCTAAGGTTACATGGGCCGCCAGCTTGGGAGATCGTTCAGAAAATGCTGATTACCATTACAACAAAAAGCGTCTACGAGAAATTGATAATCGCGTTCGTTATTTGCGTAAGTGTATTGATGATTTTAAAGTGATTGAATACCATCCCAACCAAGAAGGAAAAGTGAATTTCGGGGCTTGGGTAGAAATTAAAAATAAAGAAAAAGGGCTTCAAAACCGTTTTCGTATTGTTGGTTACGAAGAACTAATAGGTAACAAAAATTATATCTCTATGGACTCCCCTATGGCTAAAGCCCTTCTTGATAAAACGGTTGGAGATGAAGTAATCGTTAAAACCAAAATGGGTGATTTTATATGGGAAATCCTTAAAATTGAGTATCAGAAATAGATTTCAGGCTGTTCAACTCCATTATTTGTTAACTACTTTCTAGCTTAAATGAGTAAGGTATTAGTATAATTGGGTTACTTACTTAGATTGCTAGAGTTTCATAAGAATTTACTTCTGCTGTAAACTCTCCTTCCCTCCTAGAATTCTTTCTGAACGGAAAAGATTGTCTGATGCTTGCAAAATCTTCATTTTCAACTGGGCATTATAATCAGGGTTATCCTTTAAGAAATCGCGCACTGTTTTTACTGCCGAAGCCGAATTGTAATTGCCTAAAGTTTGATCTAACCAACGCGTTGGGAAGAAAATATCGCCCGTTTCTTGAATCTCCTTTAGCAATTCTAAACTTGGCAGAATGTACTTTTCAGAAGACTCTTTTCTCAATGGATGATGTAAAGCAGCCAAAGCAGAAAGCACCCAAGACTCGGTCTGTCTGTTTTTCTCATCCTTCAACGACTCAAAAAATGCATCACGCACTTGTTTTGAATTAGAAAGCGCAGGCATCACAAATTCGAATCTACGTTTGGTGTCAGGGTTTTTAATGGAATCTAATTGCTGTTTTAAAATAGCATCTGCTCTATCGGGTAAACGGATGGCCAATTGCGAAGCCAGCCCCACCAAATCGTTTTCAGAAAGATTCAAGCCTTTTACTTTGGCACCATTCCAAATGTCATACAAACGTCCAACGTTGTTTTGGGTAATGGTAATGTTTCGGAAGGCATTGAAGTAAATTTTCTTTACACTTGGCTTTTCAGATTTGGTTTCCATTAAAAAGTATAAGGTACGTTCCAAATCAGGTGCTACGCTGGCCCTTTCATCTTCCGTTAAATACGACCAATAAATATTGTTGAGTTGCCCTAAAACCAAATTCAGAATCAATTCATTTTCCTCTTTCGCAATCACCCATTTCACCATTTCTATATAGCCAACACGAGGAACTCTACCATCGAGGAAATTCTCGTAAAGGTTCACAAAAGTGGTCCCTTTTTCCACATCGGTCATGCGTGAATACCGCTGAGTAACCATATTGATGTCTGCTTCAAAAAGACCATAGCCTCTTCCGTCTGCATTCAAAACAAGGTCTCCTAATCGTAGAATAGGTAGATCAATATCTAAAACCGCCTGCTTTGAAATGATTTTCTTATACACTTTGGTTTGATCGAGCCAAGCTGCCGCACTGAATACCTGAGGCCATACTCGGTTTTTTCCTAATGGGTCAAACTGACTCAATCGCATCTGATTTAACATTCCTTGCTCACGAACAAGTTCTAACTGAAACTCTGGGCGACCAGGCGTATTTACCCAAACCTCACTCCAAGTTTTTAAATCCTCAGGTGTTTTTTTGTCCAGAATATTGATCAAATCAGGCCAAGTGGCGTTGGAGTGCGAATAGGTTTTTAAATATTCTTGCATACCTTCTTGAAACAATTGTTCTCCTATCAGCATTTCTAGCTGACGCATCATAATTGGTGCTTTATTGTAAATAATGGCGCCATACATTTGACCAGCCTCATTCAGGTTGTTCAGTTCTTGTCGGATTGGATTGGCACCTTCGGTTCTGTCTACCCCATAAGCGGAAGGATAATGGCGCACCAAGAAATTCAATTCATGATCGATTTCAGGGAAACTTGGATTTACCATTTTGGCGGCCATAAAATTGGCAAATACTTCTTTGGTCCAAACATCATTGAACCAGTCCATTGTGACCAAATCGCCAAACCACATGTGGGCGGTTTCGTGTGCAATCAAACTGGCCCTGCTCAACAACTGAGATTGCGAAGGATCTTCATCTAACAAGAGGCTATTCGCTTGGTACTGAATAGCGCCAACATGTTCCATGCCTCCGTATTGGAAACTAGGAATTAGCGCGAAATCGAATTTTTTAAAGGGATATGGAATGCCCGTGTATTCTTGTAACCATTGAATTGAAGCACCATGGAGGTAAAAAATCAAATCGAGGTTTCTAGCTACTTTTTCGCTGTCTGTTTCTCTATGGAGCATGGTCATTTCCATACCTCCCACATTTCGAGTTTCGGTTTTGAACTTGCCCGCTACAAAAGAGAACAAGTAAGTACTGATCAAATCAGACTTTTCAAACTGAATGTTTTTTCTGCCATCTTTCACACTTAAAAGTGCCACAGGCCCGTTGGCTATGGCTGTCCAGCTTTCAGGTAAGTCTAAAGTTAAGTCGTAGGTCGCCTTTAAATTTGGCTGATCGAATGAAGGAAAAAGGGTTCTTGCTCTATCGGGAACGAGCAAGGTGTACATAAACTCTTCCTTTCGGTTGAGCGAGGTTTCTCCTGCAAAAAAGTTGATTTCAATGATGTTCTTCCCTCTTCTCAATAAATCCTTACTGATAATGATGTGCTCATTCTTAAAATTGATTTCAGTGGATTGATCGTTGACAATAATGCCTTTAAGCTTATCGGCTGATTCTCTAAAATCTAAAAGCAGGTCTTTAGAATTGTCACTTAGGTTAAAAGTCAAAGTTTCCAGCGACTGAATGGGCTGAGCTAGCGCTTCTGGTACCCTGAATTCGAGCGTATAATTGATATTAGAAACAATGGCCTTTCTGGATTTGGCCAAGACCAAGGAAACGCCATTTTCAATGCCTTCAAATTCATTTTTGCTGTTACACGAAAAGATTAAAAAGGGAAGCAGGCAGAATAAAAGTAGTTTTTTCATATCAGAATAAAGTCTTTTCTCAATTCAGGAGGAATGCCAAAATGCTGGTCAATAAATCCGTCCATGTCTTCTTTGGTTTCTTTTGAAAGCAAACCGTTTAATTCTTCTAAAGCCAAACCTCCAATCATATAAGGAGGCATAAAATTCGTCATCAAACGATCACCTTTAAAGGAAGCCGCTACCTGATATTCAGTCATTTCTTCTTTTGGGGTACCGTGAATCATACAATGCGACATCCACTTCTCAGGATCTTCTGGGTTTTCTTCAATACGCTGCTGCATGGCCGAAAAATCCATGTTGTTCATCATGTAATTGGAAAGGTTCTGCATGCTTTCTGCGGACAGGCTGTCCTTCATTTTTTCATAACAAACGCTGCACATACCGTACTCAAAAAGCACTTGGGTGGAATCAAGGTTTGGGTATCTTTTAAATACCTTTTCGATCATATAAGACCGATCGCCTTTAAGTAATTCGTAATCGCATTGAATACAGTGCGTGATATAACCCTTGGTGTCGGAATTTCTAAATATTTCTGGAATGGGAAGGCCTTCTTGTGGCACTTTGTCATTGAATTCTTCTTCGTTCATCGTGTTTCTTGTTCTTTCCTAGAAATTAGAGCTCAGTTTCTATCCACCAAAGTTGGGGAAGCCTGTGCAGCAGGTAAAATGAGCGTGTCGGCAATATTTACATGTGCAGGGCGAGTGACTATAAAACGAATAAGGTCTGCAATATCTTCGGCACGAAGTGCTTCAAAGCCCTCATAGGCCATTTTCGCTCTGTCTTTATCGCCTTTAAAGCGGACCAATGAAAACTCGGTTTCTACCAAACCTGGGCAAACCTGAGAAACCTTCACACCTGTTCCGTTCAAGTCCATTCGCATGCCGGTATTAATAGCGTCTACCGCATGTTTAGAACCGCAATATACGTTTCCTCCCGGGTAAGCTTCTTTTCCTGCAATAGACCCGATATTCACCACATGACCTTCACCTCGCTCTACCATATTCGGCACAATGGCTTTGGTGACATATAACAGGCCTTTTACGTTAATGTCAATCATGGCATCCCAGTCATCAATATTTCCTTCGTGAATTTTGCCCAAACCATGTGCATTTCCAGCATTATTGATCAACACATCGATCTGTTTCCATTCCTCTGGAAGCGAATTAAGGGCTTCTGCGACTGCAGCTCTATCACTCACATCAAAAATGAGTTCTAGGGTTTCTACGTCCACTTTCGCAGACAATTCTTGAAGTCGTTCCTTTCGCCTTCCACAGATAATCAATTGATAACCTTCCTTGGCCAGTGCTTCGGCAGTAGCCCAACCAATACCAGAGGTAGCTCCGGTAACCATTGCTATTTTGCTCATTCCTGTTCTAAATTCTTGAGGTTCGAATTTAGAAGAAATATGGGTAAGTATGAAGGTATTATTTATGATGTGAGTTGTAGCTTATTTTCAATTGGTTAAGATACGCCACTAATCCTCGTTTTTGTAACTAGGATTGTCTCATGCTCAAATAGGTTGAAACGATTATACACCTTCAAGGAGGGAGTACTTCGGTGGTCATTATTGAGATTTGACTTCAAACACCTGAAATTAGCACTGGTCAATTCCCTTTTATTAAGAAGATTTAGGAAATGTTTTGTCAACCTATTTCAGGACGATACAACTAATCCGTAAAGTGGAAATAGATAGAGAAGTTGTGCGTGGTAATTTGGCCTATGCCATTCGAGTAGAAGTTGTTCGAAGGGTTAAGCACATTCGTCAAGCCTCTGGAGTAGCGTATTTCAGGTTCAAGCTTGAAGAACTCAAAATAATTTTCGAAGCCAAAGCCAATTTCAGCTTTCAAGTTTCCTTTCCTTATTTCCAACTTATCCACACCGCCCAAGTCTTCAGCCTTACCCGAACGCATGGAAGCACTTACACCTGCAATCACGTACACCCTAAGGTTGTCGCGTCTGATAGAGCGGTATTTAAGAAATAAGCCAGGCTCTATTCGGGTGCTTTCAATCAACTGTTCATCCACTGTGCCATCTGTCATATTGTATTGCACCATATGTTGGTACAAACCAATTTTTACCGGCACAAACCTTAGGGTAAATTGATCGGCAAGCCTAAAATTCACCATGAAACCCAAGTTAAACCCAGAGTTTTGTTTAGACACAATAGAGGTTACATTGTCGTAATCGGGGCCTTCAAAGGCATCGGAGTATTTTATTCCGTAGTAGTTCTGATGATAGCCCAAAAAGAAGCCATAATTTGCTTTTTTATCATCACTGCCAATCCTATTCAGCTTTATGGGTGCTTTTTGCCCCAATGCTAAATTGGCAATGAACAGTGCTAAAAAGAAAACTATTTTTGACCGATGTATATTGAGCTTATACCAAAAGTTAGTGGCTTGCATTCAGTTTTGTTAAATCCTACTTCCCCTAAAATATTCAAAAATCTTTCGCCATCAGGAAAAGCAGCTACTGATTCTGGCAAATACGTATAAGCCGACTGATCTTTAGACACTACTTTACCAATGACAGGTAAAATCGACTTAAAATAAAAATTATAGAGCTGCTTCATGGGGAAAGTTCTTGGTTGCGAAAACTCTACAATGACTACCTTCCCTCCTGGCTTCAATACGCGGTGCATATCGCTCAAACCTTTCTTTAAGTTCTCGAAATTCCTTACGCCAAAAGAAACGATGACGGCATCAAAGGTATTGTCTTCGAAGAGTAACTTCTCTGAATCGCCCATCTGCATATCAATGATATGATCGAGCCCCTTCTTCTTCATTTTCTGCTTACCTATTTCTAGCATTCCTGCAGAAATATCGACCCCTACTACCCTGTCTGGATTAAGGGCTAAAGCCTCAATAGCGAAATCACCTGTACCAGTGGCAATGTCTAAAATCTGCTTCGGCTGATGCGATTTTAGCATTCTAATGGCTTTTTTTCGCCAAAGAATATCTATGCCTAGGCTTAAAAAATGATTCAAGAAATCATACTTGTGGCTTATGTTGTTGAACATTTCAGCCACCTGTTCTTTTTTACTCGCTTGGTTCTCTTTGTAAGGTACAACCGCCATTTTTTCGAATTTGGGTGCAATAATACGAAGGAAACAGGGGGGATAAGAGTTTTGTTGCGATTAATTACAGTGAAAATTGTGAGTGATCGCAGATTTTTAGGAGTTGAAGGATTACGCGGATTAGATTGCTTTACCAATTCAATGAAATCATCAGCACTAACTTCAAGGCTAAGTTATGCTGTAAGCCTCGAAGCTTTGGGTTTTTTCAGTAATATAAAAAGTTCTGCTCCTGTTTGGTGCTTTCCCCAACAGACGACTGGAGCTCAATTCTTTTTTCATTAGCCTTCCTACCGCACCCACAGGGCTAAATCAAACTATCCAGAACTAGGGATGGGTTGCAGCCCATCCCTATCATATTACGACCCGTTGGTGCTTTCCCAACATGCCAGTCATGAATTGCCCTGAAAGGGCTATATATCAAAACGAAGGGTAAAGCCCTTCGAAACACCCAATCCCTATTCTTATACAGTCCTGAAAGGACAAAACAACCTTACCCACAAAAAAACGGAGGACAAAAGCCCTCCTCATAACTACCTGACATATTCAAAAGCCCCGAAAGGCTGAATATTAATTACTTCAATGTACTCTTATTATAGTACTCCATAGCCTTAGGCAAAGCAGCATTCAGCCTTTCAATCCTAGTTTCATGACTTGGGTGTGTAGAAAGAAACTCTGGTGGTGCTTGTCCACTACTTCCTGCCGACATTCTTTCCCAAAACTTGGGTGCTTCACTTGGGTCGTAACCCGCAATGGCCATAAATGTCAAGCCCAATTCATCGGCTTCTGATTCATGCGTTCTTGAAAATTTCAACAGTCCAATATCGGTACCAATACCTACTGCCTGAAATACCATTTGCTGAGCTAAAGTTGGATCCTGCCCTAGTGCCACCGCACCAATACTTAATCCCACTTGTTTAGCATAGTTCTGATTCATTCGCTCCTGACCGTGCTTAGCAACTGCATGCGCTACTTCGTGCCCCATAACTACAGCTACCCCTAGGTCATCTTTACAAATAGGAAGGATTCCTGTATAGAAAGCCACCTTTCCGCCTGGCATAGCCCAAGCATTTACTTGATCACTTTCAATCAGGTTAAACTCCCAATCAAAACCATCCAAAAGCCCTTCATAACCATTATTATTCATGTATTGCTCTACAGCTTTTTGAATTCTGGTCCCCACTCGTCTGATCATGGCTACTTGCTCTTGATTAGTCGATAATTGTACCGAATCAATCACTTGCTTGTAAGCATCAGCACTCATGGCAATCACTTCTTCACTACCTACCACTCCAGTAAGTTGTTTTCTACCTGTAATCGGCACAGTAGTACAACCAATTACTAAGGCTACTATAAAACTCAGTGCTATTAATTTTCTCATCACTAAAAATTCTCTTTTATTAAAAATCTATCTTCCTGAACAACAAGGTATACTGGCATATTCTTTCGTTACACAAAATTGATCATAAATGACAGGTTGTCAAATCAGATCGAAGTTTTAATTTTGTCCATTGTTACCTTTATAGTTATCCAACCCTAACTAAACTTATCCGAATGAAGATTGTTGCTATTGGCCGTAATTATGCAGAACATATTGCAGAATTAAACAATGAACGCCCCACAGAACCAGTAGTGTTTTTAAAGCCCGATACCGCTGTATTGAGAAATAATGCACCATTCTATCATCCCGATTTCTCAAATGATATTCATTACGAAGTAGAAATCCTTTTAAAAATAAGTAGGGAAGGAAAACACATTGAAAAGAAATTCGCCCACAAATACTATGATGAAATTGGCGTGGGAATTGACTTCACCGCCAGAGATGTTCAGCAACGCTGCAAAGAAAAAGGCTTACCTTGGGAAAAAGCCAAGGCCTTTAATGGCTCTGCCCCTATTTCTGAATTTGTAAGCAAAGACAAGTTTGATTTAAACAACTTGAATTTCAGTTTACAGCAAAATGGCGAAGTAAAGCAAAACGGAAATACCAATATGATGCTTTTCAGTTTTGACGACATCATTGAGCATATTTCGAAATACTTTACGTTGAAGAAGGGAGACATCATTTTTACTGGTACACCTGCGGGTGTTGGTAAAACGGTGATTGGCGATACACTTACTGCTTATATAGAGAATGAAAAAATGTTGGAAGTTGAGGTTAAGTAGACTCTTATTATTACCCATTTTATTTATTACGGTTTCGAGCTTTGCCCAATACAGCAAGATCGAAAAAGGCTATTATCAATTCCCCATTCAGCCAGAACGCACCAATTATTTGGCTGGAAATATGGGTGAATTGCGTTCCTCGCATTTTCACGCTGGGCTCGACATTAAAACCAATGGCGTAGAAGGGCTCAATGTTTATGCAGCTGCCGAAGGCTATGTAAGTCGTATTGCGGTATCTACCGGAGGCTATGGAAATGCTGTATACGTGGTTCACCCCAATGGCACCACAACGGTGTATGCCCACTTACAGCGATTTAATGATGAATTGGCCAAATACGTATTGGAAAGTCAGTACAAGCAAAAGTCATTTACTGTAAACCTATTTCCTGATCGCGGAAGATTTAAATTGAAGAAAGGAGAAGTATTGGGTTACTCAGGTAATTCTGGTTCATCTACAGGTCCACACCTTCATTTTGAAATTAGAGATGCCAATCAAGAGGTGCTCGATCCTCTTCGAATCGGCTTCACCGAAATCAAAGACAATATCGCCCCTATTGCTGAAAGAATTGCCTTGAAAACCATGAACATCAACTCAAGGGTAAATGGGCAATTCGGTAGGTTCGAATTCAACCTAGAAAAGCGAGGAAATGAATATGTGATTACCGACACCATTCGCACCGCAGGCAAAATTGGTTTCGAAATTTGGGCACACGACAAACTCGATGGCGCTGCTAATAAAAATGGTGTTCCGGAAATTGATGTGTATCAAAATCGAGAATTACTGTTCAGTCAGAGAATTGACTCTGTCAATTTTTCTTTACAATACAATATCAAGTCATTCACAAATTACCAAGCTGAGCAAGAAACAAGAAGGCGCTATAATAAGCTTTATATTGATGATGGTAATAGTTTGGGCTTTTACAACGACATGGAAGACCGTGGATTCTTTTATCCACAGCAAGACTCGATTTACCTTTTCCAAATTCTTTTGGCCGATGCCTATGGCAACCAACGTAGGGTGTCATTCAATGTAAAAGGAGAAAAGGCTGCTCCCACCGAGCTTACTCAAATTGACCGTAGAAATCATTCTTACTTATTAGACAATACGCTACAAATTCACAGAAAGCGTAAAGACGAACTCAACAACATTACTGTGTATACCCAACAAGGTTCACACATTCTAGAACCCGCCTATTCTGATAGCGAGGAAAACGTTTACTTGATAGATTTGAATAAAGGTCTGCCAAAAACTATAGATTTCGGAGACGATCAAGAGGAAATGGACTTTATAGATATGATTCCTTCAGAAAAGGAACACTCCTATCTTTCTGAATCTTTTTCTGCAGCCTTCGGCAAAAACACTCTGTTCGATACGCTTTACCTAAAAGCGAGGCACTACGTAAATGAAGAAAAGAAAATAGAAGTACTACAGATTGGTGATGAAATTTCTGCTTTACGAGGAATTGTTGAAATAGAGCTAGTTCCACTTTTGGAATACGATACACTTGAACAATATAAAGCTTATGCGCTAAGTAATTCGGGCAATGCAAGCTTTGTAGGTGGAAATTGGAACGAGGGTAAAATCAGGTTTGCCATTTCCTCCTTTGGTAACTTCACATTGATGAAAGATGTAATACCCCCTACAATTAAGCAACGCGCATCAAGCAACGGAATTCTCTACTTCAATATTGACGATGAACTTTCGGGCATTAAAGAATACGAGGCCACCATTAACGGAGAATGGCTTTTAATGAACTACGACTCCAAAAGAAAATTAATTTGGTCAGAAACTTTAGATAAGAGCAAACCATTAAAGGGAGATTTTGCTTTAACAGTTACAGATTACGCTGGAAACAAGAAAACCCTAACATTAAAACTTTAATTATGGCATTACAAGCAGGCGATAAAGCCCCAAATTTTGAAGGAATCGATCAGGACAGTAACCCAATTAAGCTTTCTGACTTTTCTGGAAAGAAATTAGTTCTGTTCTTCTACCCAAAAGACAACACCCCCGGCTGCACAGCAGAAGCATGCAACCTTAGAGATAATTATAATGCCCTTTTAGAGGCCGGATACGCAATTGTTGGGATTAGTTCGGATTCGGCAAAGAAGCATCAAAATTTTATTAATAAATTCGCACTTCCATTTCCGCTAATTGCCGATGAAGACAAAAGCATTCATGAGCAGTTTGGAACATGGGTAGAAAAATCGATGTATGGCAGAACTTATATGGGAACCGCCCGCACAACATTTATAATTGATGAAAACGGAGTGATTGAAGAGGTGATTGCGAAAGTAAAAACCAAAGACCACACCGCTCAGATATTGAAATAATTTTTAACCAATCATAAATACAGCGTGAATAAACCTAGTATTGAAACCCTAGAGAAAACAGCTTCTCAGGTAAGGCGTGATATTGTACGAATGGTACATGCCGTGAACTCTGGTCACCCAGGTGGTTCTTTAGGATGCACCGATTTCCTTACTGCTTTGTACTTCAACATTATGGACATCAAAAAGCCATTTGATCCAGATGGAAGAGACGAAGACATGTTCTTTTTATCGAACGGGCACATTTCTCCAGTTTGGTACAGCATTTTGGCCCGTAGCGGTTACTTCCCGGTATCCGAACTTGCCACTTTCAGAAAATTGGACTCTAGGCTTCAGGGCCACCCTGCTACTGAAGAAGGTTTACCCGGAATTCGAGTAGCGTCAGGTTCATTAGGCCAAGGCCTTTCTGTAGCCTGTGGAGCAGCCCAAGCTAAAAAACTGAACAAGGACGACAAGCGCGTGTATGTTTTGATGGGCGATGGAGAACTTGACGAAGGTCAGGTTTGGGAAGCAGCAATGTATGCAGCTCACCACAAAATTGATAATCTTATTGCTACTGTAGATTATAACGGTCAGCAAATTGACGGCCCTACTTCTGATGTAATGGACCTTAAGGACTTGAAAGCCAAATGGCAGGCCTTTGGTTGGGATGTG
This sequence comes from Roseivirga seohaensis subsp. aquiponti, assembly GCF_001267955.1. Taxonomy (NCBI): domain Bacteria; kingdom Pseudomonadati; phylum Bacteroidota; class Cytophagia; order Cytophagales; family Roseivirgaceae; genus Roseivirga; species Roseivirga seohaensis. The sequence goes on along the minus strand of NZ_JSVA01000006.1, from coordinate 35,402 downwards.
ATTGAAAGCGATGGTAACGACATGAAGTCTGTGATCAACGCGATGACTTTGGCTAAATCACTTTCTGGTAAAGGAAAACCCGTAGTGAACCTTATGAAAACCGAAATGGGTGCTGGTGTAGACTTTATGATGGGGTCGCACAAATGGCACGGTGTAGCGCCAAACGATGAACAATTGGCTACCGCTTTGGCCCAGTTAGAAGAAACCCTTGGAGACTATTAATAAGCAGCAATGACGAAATTTACATATACAGATCAAAAAGATACGCGTTCTGGCTTCGGTGCTGGTTTATTGGAATTAGGACGTACCAACCCTGAAGTGGTGGCGCTTTGTGCCGACCTTGTGGGTTCTTTAAAAATGCAGGATTTCATCGATGAATTTCCTGAAAGATTTTTCCAAGTAGGTATTGCTGAAGCGAACATGATGGGTGTAGCAGCTGGTTTAACCATTGGCGGCAAAATTCCTTTTACAGGTACTTTCGCAAACTTCTCTACGGGTCGTGTTTACGATCAAATCCGTCAGTCGATTGCCTATTCTGGTAAAAACGTAAAGATTTGTGCTTCTCACGCAGGCTTAACTTTGGGTGAAGATGGCGCAACGCACCAGATTTTAGAAGACATCGGTTTGATGAAAATGTTACCGCACATGACGGTGATCAACCCATGTGATTACAACCAAACCAAAGCGGCTACCATTGCCATTGCTGAATTTGAAGGCCCTGTTTACTTGCGTTTTGGAAGACCAAAAGTGCCTGTATTTACACCTGCCGATCAGAAATTCGAAATTGGTAAAGCCCTTAAAATGATTGAAGGAAATGATGTAACCATCTTTGCTACGGGTCATTTAGTATGGGAAGCCATTGAAGCAGAAGCCGTTTTGGCCAAAGAAGGCATTAGCGTAGAAGTGATTAACATTCACACCATTAAGCCTTTGGATGTTCAAGCAATTATTGAATCAGCCAAGAAAACAGGATGTGTAGTAACTGCCGAAGAACACCAAATGAACGGTGGCTTGGGCGATAGCGTAGCACAGACTTTAGCGCTTAACCTCCCTACCCCATTAGAAATGGTAGCGGTGAATGATTCTTTCGGAGAAAGCGGAACACCAGAGCAACTGATGAAGAAATACGGTATTGATGCTGAAAACATCGTGAAAGCCGTTAAAAGAGTAATGAAGAGAAAGTAATTTCACTTCACACCCTAAAATACTGAAAGCCCGATTCGAGAGAATTGGGCTTTTTGTATTTAAGAGTAGATCTTTGTTAAAGTCAGAAGTTTTTGACAACTTTCTTATGTACCATAAAAAATATATAAGAACTTAACCCTTCCTTAATTATGGAAACATTATTATCCTACTTAGAGAGTAATTGGCCAAATATTTCATTCTACATAGTACTTATTATTTCAGTTATCCTATCATTCAAATGGGTTCTAAAAAATGTACTTGATGAATACAAAGCATTATTAAGGGAAACAAGAGAAAATAATAAGAACTCTATTGATGACACACACACTATTCTTAATCAGTATAAGGATTGGAACACACAAATAAATTCAGAAATAAGAGTACTTTATGATAGAATTGAGATTTTAAAAAAACAATTATCTGAAAGAGATTTAGTGATAGAAAACCTTCAAAGTACCACAAATAAAATGCAAACTGAGTTTGAACAGTATAACAATAAAATTAAAGAGTTTTTTTCTAGCGAACTTTCAAGAGAAGATTATTCGGATCTGAGGATAAACATCAAGGCTCTATTTTCAGAAAGAGATAGAATATTGGAAGATTTAGAACTAGTTTGGAAAACTTTATTGAGGTTTTCAGTCGTTGATGAACAAATTGAGAAAGAACTAGTTGGAGCCAAAACTCAAAGGGACAGTAGAATTAAAAAAGACATATAATTAGCATTAGAAGAATGGATTAAAGACAACTCTTAATCACTATTAAATACACCTTAAGATGTTTAAAAATACTAATGCATAATTTGTAATAATATTAAATAAATCTAATATTTCATTATGGCCTATTTAGACAATGATAACTTTGCATCAGAAGACAGGCGAAACCATGCATTTCAGGCTATTAACGCAGTAAGAGAGGCCGTAACACTTGCTAAAGGAACTTCCCTTCCAATAACATATGAAAGAGCATTTGATTTAATCGAGGATCTTGATCCAAAACTTTATGAATCGATTACTAAATTATTGACTAGTAAAAATGAGAGTGAAACTGTAAAATATTACAAGGAAATGGCTGAAATAAAGTCAACCCCAGAAAAAAAAATTGAACCAAATGATTTGATTCAAAAGGATATTGACTCACATGAGGAATTAATTGGAGATACCAGTTTTACTAACAATCGATTTATCGCAAAAAAGATTTTTGAACTAAGATCGGCAAGAGAATATTTTAAACCAAGACAAATAAGTGAGCATAAAGTCCTAAACCAAGACTTTTATTTACGATCTATTTCGAGCTTTGACGAGCCAATCTATAAAAATGACAACTATAAAGATTACAAAATTGGAAAAAATAAATTTTTAAGATTGAGGTTACTTCATCCTGACAAAGATGAAGAAGTTCTAGGGGTCGATTTAGTATATGAGCAATTTGATCTTCAAAGAGAACAAGTTCGATTTGTACATCTTCAATATAAAATGTGGAATGCTAATACTCTTTACTTTTCTCAATCAAAAAACTTATTACCTCAGCTTGATAAAATAGAATCCAACCTATGTAAATCTGGATATTGTAGAGGGCCAGAACATGGTAAACGAGATAAATATAGATTCCCCTATTGCTCTGGTTTTCTCAGGCCAACTTCTCGTATAGCTCAAGAAGATAGCAAATTAATTTCTACGGGTCTTCACGTTCCTATCTGCCTAGTAAGAGAAATCCAACAAGCAAATACCAAATTGACTAAGGATAATTGTGCTGAAAAGAGCTTAAGCAGTAAAATTTTTGAAGAACTATTTAACTCAAACCTTATAGGCTCTCGATGGATACCTATTTCAGAGTTAGACCAATTTTATGAACAGAAAGGCCTCAATTCATATAGTAATCGAATAAGAGTTCACGCCCAAGAAGTAGATGTGGAATATGATATTGATAAAAAAAGAGATGAAAGTTAGAAAATGAAATTTATAATTAAGCCCCCTTGTCGCGGGTTCTCCGATTTATCTGCCATTAGGTAGAACCTGTGACCAGCTATTAATCAAGGACGCTGTCCGGTTTAATTAGCGCAAATCCCCCACCTACCGCCCCCGAGGGTGGACATCCGTGCGAGTTTCAAGTTTTTGCTGTTTACCTGAATAGCAAACGGATCCTAAGACTCTATGAAACTTCGGGATCAGGATGACTGCAAGGCGAGGATTTCGGAGCGTCATTCTGATTACGAGGTACGAGGAAGAAAGAATCTGTCCGTCTTTAGCGCTGTCCCTCCGAACAAACAGACTCTCGCGGTTTCGCTTTTCAAGCTTCAACCTCAGAGTGACGGTTATTTATAGTCCCACTGCGCGAGTTCTACGATTTATCTGCCATTAGGCAGAACCTGTCCAACTATTCATCAAAGACGCTGTCCGTTTTCTTTTCATCGTGAACCTTAGAGCAAGGCGACTGACTTGTTTGTCCATAAAAATGTATTTCGCCCTTACAGGGCTAAAATTAATTTCCACTGAATTAGGAACGGGCTGCACCCATTCCTATGTTATTTCGCCCCGTTGGGGCTTTAGGTCATCAATCAGCCCATCAATATCCCTTGTAGTGAGTATTTCATTCCCATTGCCCTGAAAGGGCATAATATCATAACGAAGGGTTTCACCCTTCGGAAAAACGCTACAACAAACACTACTTGAGTCCTGAAAGGACAGGATAACGGTCATCTATAGGTTAGTCAGGCGCCAAATTACTCTGTCGCAGGTTCTCCGGTTTATCTGCCATTAGGCAGAAGTGCGAGTTTCAAGTTTTTGCTGTTTACCTGAATAGCAAACAAATCCTGAAACTTCCGAGACTTCAGAATCAGGATGACTGCAAGGCGAGGATTTCGGAGCGTCATTCTGATGACGAGGTACGAGGAAGAAAGAATCTGTCCTTCTCTAGCGCTGTCCCTCCGAACAAGCAGGCAGACTCTCGCGGTTTCGCTTTTCAAGCTTCAACCTCAGAGTGACGGTAAGCTGTAAGTTCTCCATAAATAAAAAACACCGCATTTGATCTATTAGTATCAAGTGCGGTGCTCTAAACAAATAAACTACTCTAGTATCTTAAGCTACTTTTTCCATCATTTTCAGCTTAACTACTGTTGCGTCAATACTGGCTTTGTGGCTTCTTAGCATGTTAGTTACACTTGGCGGAAGCGAAAGATCACTTTCTAAAATGTCTTTATAGTCTTCACTAGCCGTTTCTTCTCCGCGAATACACTCCTGCAAAACTTTTTCTGCGTTATTAGAGGCTATTGAAGATTTCAAATCCATCCATGCCCTGTGTAAAGCTGCTTTAAAGCTACTCTCAGTTACTGGCTCTCCACCTAAAGCCGTTATTTCAGAAGCCAATTCTCCAGCAAACCTAGTTCTTTCCATTACTTGGTTTTTAAAGAAGTTTTTCAATTGGGCATCGTTCATGTCATCAATAGCGTTTTCATACCCTTGAATCGCATCATATGAACGTCTTAAAACATCATTTAATTTGTCGACTAATTTTTCTGTATAATTCATGTTTCTATATTTTAATTAAAAGTTACCTAGCCTTTTGAAAGAACTATGCCAGTTCTATAAAGGCCTCTCAATTAAGTCTATATGTGATTTTGATCAACATATCAATAAAAAACAGTAGAGTGAATTCCACACTAGTGGTGAAAGAAGCTACAGGTTAAAAAGTCCAATATATTTGCCATCCAAATTCAATTATGTACTTCCCAAATACTTCCTTTAAAATCAGTCTGGTTGCCACGGAATGTGATGACTACCCTTTAAATAAAAAAGGTTAAAATTTGAGGGATAGCATGGCTACAGAAATAATTTTGTAAAAAGTATTTTTATCTTCATTACACCTAATCAAAAATACCATTAACCATCACCTATTATGAAAGTCAGAACCTTATTAGTATTGTTAATATGTGTGTTATCGCATTCTGTTTACGGACAATGCGAATCTATAACAGTAAAAAGTGTTTCAACCTACACACCATTCTCCTTGGATTCACTGTATGAAGCTGATGGATTGCGAAATGGTGATGATTATGATGGTGCCACTTTGTACTTCCCAACCAATAGCGAAGCGAATTTAAAAAGTATCGTATTGGTACCTGGCTACAAAGCCACACAAAGGTCTGTAAGCTTATGGGCAAGGTACCTTGCCGAACGTGGTTATGTTACTATGACAATTGGCACAAACGCTCTAACCGACAGCCCCGCATTAAGGGCCAAAGCACTTGTAGATGGTATGGAAACCATTCGACAAGAAAATAATAGAACGGATTCGCCCTTATTCCATAAGCTAGACACTAAAAACATCGCTGTGGGCGGCTGGTCTATGGGAGGCGGTGGCGCACAATTAGCCGCAGCGCTCGATAAAAGAGTGAAAGCCGTGATTGCGATAACACCCTGGTTATACCCTAAAACACTTGTGGAAACGGATTTAAACCATACCGCACCAGTATTGATCTTAAGCGGACAAGTTGACCCTACAGCCCCTCCAGCAAGTCATTCGAATGTGCATTATGACTACACTCCTTCAAACACTAAAAAAATGCTTTTTGAAATTACAGAAGGAAATCATTCTACTCCGCTTTATCCAAACACAGGAAACGGAGATTTAGGTAATGTAGCCTACGCTTGGCTCGAACTGTTTGTACGTGGAAACGGCTGTTATAGTCAATTACTAAGTACCAATGCACTTAATCAAAACTCAACGGCTTCAAAACATCAAAGTAATTTAAATTGAATTCAAAAAAGGATAAAAACGGTCGCCCAATATTGAGACTTAAATTGTCGGGTTTAGATGTTGCCATGGAGCTTTTTGGCTGGCTGATCTTGATTGGACTTTGGGTTTTAGTATTCATTAATTTTCAGGATTTACCTGAAACCATACCCATTCACTTTAATGCAGCTGGAAAAGCAGATGGCTTTGGAAACAAATGGAACATGTTAACATTACCAATCGTTGCTTCGGTGCTGTATATTGGCATGACGATTCTGAACAAATATCCTCATGTTTTTAACTATCCTACTGAAGTATTAACTGAAGAAAATGCCCTAAAAAACTATACAATGGCTACCCGATTATTACGTGTGTTGAAGTTAGTGTTAGTGATAATCTTTAGCCTGATTGTATTTAGAACTATACAGAATATTAACGGAACGGCTGAAGGCTTAGGGGTTTGGTTCTTACCTTTAACATTAGGAATGATCTTTATTCCAATGACCTACTACATCATAAAATCCATAAAGCTGGGTAAAACGAAGACTAAGTAAGCGACTACCACTCCGAACAGACAGACTCTCACGATTTCCCTTTTCAATATTCAAACTTAGAGTGATGGTAAATTGCTAAGGTTAGTTATTTGCATTGCGATTTTTAAAATCAGGGTTTTGCTCGTATTTTGACACTATGACCAGAGAAGAAGCACGAAACATTCTAGAATCCATGACCAAAGGGGAAAGTCTATTACGTCACGCCAGAAGTGTAGAATTGGTAATGGAAGCTTACGGAAAGCATTTTGGAGAAGATTCTGAGGAATGGGCTATAACAGGCATGCTCCATGATGCCGATTATGAGGCTTATCCCGAAGAACATCCTAATCGAATTGTAAATATGCTCAGAGAAATGGGGGAAGAGAAAATCGCTCATGCCATTTCTGCCCACTACACCAAATGGGGCGTTGAATATGAAACCAAACTGGACAAAGCCTTACTCGCCTGCGATGAATTGACAGGCTTTACCATTGCCTGTTGCCAAGTTCGACCAGAAAGCATTGAGGGTTTAACAGCTAAATCAGTAAAGAAAAAGCTCAAGCAGAAAAGCTTTGCGGCCAAAGTAGAGCGCGATGAAATAGAAAAAGGAGTTGAACTCTTAGGTGTTGACCTCACCGAACACATTGAATTCATTATTAAAGTGTTGGAAGAAAACAGAAAAGAGTTGAATATTTGATGAAAAAGCTAGTTGTACTTTCAGGGGCAGGCATAAGTGCCGAAAGTGGTTTAAAAACCTTTCGCGATGCAGACGGACTTTGGGAAGGCCATTCCGTAACCGAAGTAGCCACACCCGAAGCTTGGCGCAAAAATCCGGAATTGGTATTGGAGTTTTACAACCAACGCAGAAAGCAAGCCTTAGAGACTAAACCCAACAGGGCACATGAAATTCTGAAAGAATTAGAAGCTCATTTCGAGGTAAGTATCATTACCCAAAACGTAGACAATTTCCATGAACAAGCTGGTTCAAGCCAAGTAATTCACCTACACGGTCAGCTTTTTCAGAGTCGTAGTGAAAAGAATGACTCATTAATTTATGAGATGGACCATTGGGAGTTAAAGCTGGGAGATCTTTGCGAGAAAGGTCATCAACTTCGCCCCAACATTGTTTGGTTTGGAGAAGCCGTACCCATGATGGACGTAGCAGCCGAAATCACAGAGCAAGCTGATATTCTAGTGATTGTAGGCACTTCTCTTGTGGTGTATCCTGCTGCCAGTTTGGTGCATTATGTAGGTAATCATGCGCCTGTGTTTATTGTAGACCCACATCAACCAGAAATTAGCCGTAGATCAAACCGTCATTTTATTCAGGAAAAGGCAACTACTGGAATGGCATTGCTCAAAGAAATTTTGCTGAAAGATTACGTTTAATTTAATGATCCCTGAAGCCTATAAACCACAGCTGCAAAACCTTCCCCTTTGGGGAAGGCATGGATGGGGCTTAAGAAATCTTACTGACAGATTACACTTGAATTTTGAGAAAAGAAAAAAAACTTCCACATTTGCGTCATCATGAAGTTATGAGAATTGTGTTTACCATAGTAGCCGTCCGTGCACTGGTCGCAGAAGCGAGCAAGTAAAATAGCTCGTCCCCCTATTACTCATATTTTTACATTTATTTTTCAAGACAACAATGACAGATTTTTCAAAATCTTCTATCAAGAAGTTTATACGCTATTTTAAAATAGCCATTACCGGTAAAGAAGAAGACTTCACTACTGGTAGCATTCGCAAAGCCATCTTTATGCTTTCCATCCCAATGATTTTGGAAATGCTGATGGAATCTACTTTTGCTTTGGTCGACATGATTTTCGTGTCTCAGGTAAGCACCAATGCCATTGCCACAGTGGTACTCACAGAATCCGTAATCACCTTGGTATACGCCTTAGCGATTGGCTTGAGTATGGCCGCCACCGCTGTTGTAGCGCGTAGAACTGGCGAAAAGGACATGGAAGGTGCTTCTAAAACAGCAGTGCAAGCCATACTTCTCGGTACAATTATCGCTACAGTGATTGGCGTTTTCGGTATCATTTATCCCAAGGAGATTCTTGGTTTAATGGGTGGAGAACCCGATTTAATCGAAGAAGGCTATCGCTATACCCAAATTATGATTGGGGGAAATATTACGGTAGTACTCCTATTCTTAATCAATGCAGTTTTTCGTGGGGCGGGCAATGCCTCTATCGCTATGTGGACCTTAGTGCTTTCCAACGGCATCAACATTATCCTTGACCCGATGTTCATTTTCGGCTTTGGCCCTATTCCAGCTTATGGCGTGGAAGGTGCAGCCATTGCCACCAATATCGGCCGTGGAGTGGCGGTAATCGGCCAGCTTGTGGTGCTCTTTATGGGAGGAAGTCGGATTAAAGTTGGGCTTAAGGATTTAGTATTCAGAGGCAAAATCATGTGGGGATTAATCAAGGTTTCTTTAGGAGGCATTGGTCAGTTCATTATTGGAACTTCTTCTTGGGTAATTCTCACCAGAATTATTTCTGAATTTGGCAGCGATGTATTGGCGGGTTATGGTATTTCCATTCGCGTAATGATGTTTACCATGATGCCCGCTTGGGGAATGAGCAATGCTGCAGCAACCTTGGTTGGCCAAAATTTGGGTGCAGGCCAACCTGATAGAGCCGAGAAATCGGTATGGACAACGGCTAAATACAATGCCATTTTTATGGTGAGTATTTCTGTAATCTACCTACTCTTTGCCAAAACCATTGTGAGTTGGTTTAAAGGTGATATTGCCGTTGTTGAAGCCGGAGCCTTGAGTTTACAGGTTATTGCTGCTGGTTACGTCTTCTACGCCTATGGAATGGTATTGACCCAGTCTTTCAATGGAGCAGGAAACACCAAAGTACCAACGGTAATTAACTTCTTCTGCTTTTGGCTGTTCCAAATTCCAGTAGCTTATGTTGCGGCCTTAATCCTCGGTTGGGGGCCATTGGGCGTTTATTTGGCCATTACGCTTTCCGAAACCTTAATTGCTGCGGTGTCGTGGTATTGGTTCAAAAAAGGAAAATGGAAAACTTTCAAGGTTTAGCCTACTTCAAATTTTAAGGAGCGCCTTATGTTGAATTTTCAGCATAAGGCGTTTTTTTAATACCCATTTTAAACCAATTTACAAATCACTTACATTTGAGTTTCGTCATAATATTTGAAGCAATGAAAAAGCCAACTTTATTATTCACCCTATTCATTTTCTTCTGCCTTTCTTGCGGAAAACCCAGTGAATCTGATGTAGAAATGAATTCAATTTCCGAAGCCTATGTAAAGCTGGTATTAGAAATTGGCCAATACGATTTAGACTTTGTGGACGCTTATTATGGCCCTGAAGAATGGAAACCAAAAGGCGAAAAACTAGCGGTATTTCCTTCCACAGATTTTAGAGAAAGAGCTTTCTTGCTACTCATGCAGCTAGAATTAGTGAATAGTGACGGATTTACCGAGCTTGAGCAGTCACGCTTAAATATGATGAAAAAGCAGTTGACAGCTGTGAAAACCAAAGTGGAGATGATGGCTGGAAAATCGTTCACTTTCGATGAAGAAGCAAAACTATTATACGATGCCGAACCGCCTCATTATGACTTAGCACACTTCGATAGTTTATTAAGCGATCTTGATCATGCGCTTAGCGGAGAAGGCTCTATTTCAGAGCGGTATGCAGCTTATGCGAGTCAGTTTGTGATCCCTAAAGATAAATTAGACGCTGTGTTCAGGGCCGCCATTACCGAAGCCCGAAAGCGCACCGATTTGCATTTCAACCTACCCGAAAACGAAAACTTTGCTTTAGAATATGTGAACGATAAATCTTGGTCGGGTTACAATTACTATCAGGGCAACAGCCAAAGTTTAATTCAGCTCAACACCGATTTTCCCATTTATATTGAAAGGGCCATCGATTTGGCTTGCCATGAAGGTTACCCTGGGCATCATGTTTTTAATGCTTTGCTAGAGCAAAACTTAGTGAATGGAAAAGGCTGGAAAGAGTTTTCGGTGTATCCGCTTTTCTCTCCTCAGTCGCTTATTGCGGAAGGAAGTGCCAACTACGGCATTAACGTGGCTTTTCCGGGTGCAGAAAGAATCAAGTTTGAGAAGGAAGTGCTTTTTCCTTTGGCTGGAATTGACCCGAACAAGGCAGAGCAATATTATGAAATTCAAGAGTTGCGTGCCAAGCTAGACTATGCCGGAAACGAAGCGGCTAGAAAGTACTTGAACAAAGAAATCAGTAGAGAAGAAGCCGCCAAATGGCTAGAGAAATATTTGCTCTACGAACCTGACCGTGCTTTGCAACGCACCCGCTTTTTCGATCAGTACAGAAGCTATGTAATCAATTATAACCTCGGCAGAGATTTGGTCGCGAATTATATTGAAAAACAAGGCGGTACGGCAGACCAGCCTGAAAAGCGCTGGGAAGTCTTTAAGGTTTTATTGAGCAATCCGCACACTGCAAGTGGGTTGAAATGAAACTTCTCAAGTATAAGATATCGATTCTATTCATTTTAGGATGTTCTCCCATACCCTTGCTAGCGCAAGATTTTGTTTGGGACACTACTTATATGGTTTCAGGGAACAGACTTGAGTTTAATGAAGAACACTATAGTCCTACGCACTCATTTCTGAAATTCTCTAAGAATGGAAATGTTATTTTCCTTGACTCCATGGATTATACTGGTCCTAGTGGTGGTAGAGAATTCGTTGATTTTAATCAAGATGGATATATAGACTTAAAAATAACGTGGATAAGTCAAGTTGCATACAGTCGCTTATACTTGTATGATCCTGAATCTCATAATTTCAGATTTGTTGATGATCTCAAGCCTTATCTATTATCATCTATTTTTGAGAGTGACAAGAGCTACTATTATTCGTATAGTAGAGCTGGATGTGCAGATAATTACTGGATAAGCCATCTTTTCAGAATTGATAATTTTAAAACTGTTAGGGTAGCTACCATTTATGGGGAAGGTTGTTCGGAGAACGATAAAGATTGGCAAATCAGAATAGTTAAATATTTACCTGACAATAGTTCCACGGAAATAGACACTCTCCCCTATTCTATCATTGATACCTACAAGGACAACAAATGGGGTTTTATCGAAGATTATTGGAATAGGAATGTCAATAAATTCAAAAATTGACTTGAAGACAATAATGAACTCCCGCCAAAAACTTCTAGCTATTGGTTCACCCATTAAAACCAAATTAAAAGGTAGCACTAGTTATTATGTGAAAGAGATTCAAAGCCATGATGAGGCCTTGTTACCAAATGATATTCTAAAAAGGAAAGCCGTTTTTGAAATGTATACCAAAGGGATACTGATGCATACTTTTTACGTTTCAAATTCTATTGCAATTCCAATTCCTTTCGAAGAAATTAAATCAATTCACTTGATTAGAGGAGAAGAGCAAATAACACCAATCCCATTTTCTCTTATGTGGATTTTACTCAAGTTTAAAGTCAGAATTCAAATTGCTCGATGTTTTAGACTCAGGTATTCGGAGTATTATATTGCTGAAACTGAGCTCAAAATTGAAACTTCATCTTTCTCTGCATTATTAACTTCTGGTGGCTATACCTTTGAAGGGCAAGAGAAATTCTTCAACAAAATAAAGTCAAACATAAACCTAACTATTAATAAGTAATCACTTATTACTGATCTTTCTATTTTTATCCAAACCAGCTTCGGCCACAGTTACTAATAAGGCCAATTTAATAGCATCAGCGCCATTTTTGTTTAACCACCATTCTGTCAATGAATGTCCGTCTGATCCTACACCGCCACGTCCTAAGGTAACTGCTGGAATGCCCAACGATATAGGAATATTAGAGTTAGTAGAACCTCTGGTCAATGAAGGTTCTTCACCAAAGAACTGAGTAGCGGCCATGGAACGCTGCACCAAAGCTAGGCTTGTCGGCAGTTCGCCACTGGGCCTATCTCCTATTTGCTCAAGCTCTAAAGTGAGCTTCTCGCCTTTAATGCCGCTGTTGTTGTAATCTACCAATGCACGGTTCATGGCGTCTTTAAAAATCTTATCAATTTGATTTAAACGATCTGGGCTTACTGAACGCATATCTACTTCCATCCATGATTCAAAAGGAATAGAATTCACAGAAGTTCCTCCGCCCATCCGCCCCACATTAAAGCTAGTTCTTGGCCCCTCTGCTGTGAATTTAGAAGCTTCTTGAACGAAGTAATCAATCGCTTTTCCAATGGCATGATGGGGATTCCCCAAACCAAAAGCACCCCAAGAGTGACCACCTGGCCCTTTAAAAATGGCCTTGTACCTTTTAGACCCCAACGCTTGATTATTGACACGACCAATAGCACCTCCATCAATCGAAATCCAAGCGTCAATTTTAACTTCGCCCGACTCGAATAAGTGACGAACACCTCTTAAATCGCCCAAGCCTTCTTCGCCCACAGTGCCTACAAAAAGCAAGTCGGCTTCAGTTTGAATTTCGGCCTTATTCAAAGCCCTTAAGGTGGTTAGCACTACCACCAAACCTCGGGTATCGTCTCCGATTCCGGGTGCGTACATAGTATCGCCTTTGTATTTTACTTTTACATCAGTTCCCTCAGGAAAAACGGTATCTAAATGTGCATCTAAAGCGACAGTTCTACCACCTTTCGTACCCTTCTTTAAGGCCAATACATTTCCCACTTCGTCAATCCATACCCGATCAGCACCGGCTTCTTCCAGCATTTCTTTATACTTTAAGGCCCGTTTGGTTTCCTTAAACGGAGGCGCTTCAATTTCTGTAAGTAACACCAAATCACTTTGAGATTGAGGCTCAAGCTCATCTATCACTTGGAAAGCCTTTTCAAGCTGTTTCTCCAAAGTAAGGTTCTTAATTTCTTTGGTATAGGCCTTGTCAATCTCAGCCTTTTGGGCAAAAAGGTTAATGCTTAAGAAAGTCAGGAAAAGTATGGCGGTAAATCTCTTCATCATTTAGGTCTTTATTCGGAATGAAGATAGCGTTTAAATTTGAGTTGATTAAAGGCTTTCTGATGAACGTTTTATGTTCTTCACCATAAAACACCTCTTGTCTCGCCTTAAACTTTCAGCTATATTCAACAGTCAATCAATAAGTTAAACCCACCAAATCTATACTCACATGAAAAAGCTAACCAAAGAAGAAGTCAATCCGGAAATTTTTGATCTGTATGATGATTATGCCCATAGTAAAATTGACCGAAGGGCTTTTATGGAAAGGCTTTCCATTTATGCGGTTGGTGGAATAACCGTTGGTTCTCTTATGAGCTTTATGATGCCCAATTATAAAGACACCATGCTAGTAGCCCCAGACGATGAAAGAATTAGTTCAGATTATATCAATTATGAATCGCCAAAAGGTGGAGGCACCATCAAAGGTTTGTTATCTAAACCCAACAATTCGAGCGGTAAACTACCGGGGATAGTTGTGGTGCATGAAAACCGTGGGTTAAACCCTTATATCGAAGATGTAGGACGCAGAGCTGCTGTAGATGGTTTTATCACTTTAGCACCCGATGCACTCACTCCGCTGGGTGGCTACCCCGGCAATGACGATGAGGGAAGGACAATGCAAAGCAAGCGCGATAGAAACGAGATGCTAGAGGATTTCATTGCTGCTTATGAGTATTTACGCAATCACCCCGATTGTAATGGTAAAATAGGCGTGGTTGGTTTCTGTTTTGGTGGTTGGATTGCCAATATGATGGCAGTGAAAGTCCCTACTTTAGGCGCAGCAGTTCCTTTCTATGGTGGTCAGCCTTCAGCAGAAGATGCTGCCAAAGTTGAGGCTCCTTTGATGTTACAATATGCTGGTTTAGATACCCGAGTGAATGCGGGATGGCCTGCTTACGAGGAAGTACTAAAGGCCAATAATGTGAAGTATGAAGCCTTTATTTACCCTGATGTAAACCATGGTTTCCACAACAACACCACTCCTCGTTATGATGAAGCTGCTGCTACTTTAGCCTGGTCAAGAACCATCAAGTTCTTTAAGGATAATTTGGTTTAACTCGTATTTATTTAGTCTAAAATAAAAATCACTCTACCTATTAGCCCTGAAAGGACGTAATAACTAAACGAAGGGTGTAACCCTTCGACATATACAATCTAATTTCTTCAAAAGCCCTGAAGGGGCTAGATACAAAACACATCAATCCTTTCAGTGGACGTTTCCAAATAGTTCGTAATCATAAAAAAACGGCTTCACTATTCTCTAGAGAAGCCATTTTATTTATAGAAGATTGAAATTACATTTCGAATTCGTTGATCAGTTTTTCCTTTAGGTCTAGCAGTTGCTTCTTTTTTCCGAGGTTAAATCGCTTGTGTTCCCAACGGCTCATAATAAAGCCTAAAATAAAGAAAGCCGAGATCAAGACAATGTTAAACACAGATTGATCGCTATTGAGTACAGTAAACATAGTGAGTGCAATCACAATCAAGCAGAACCAAATCATGGATTGAGAAAGCTTAATTCGATAGTTGATGTTCTCAATCGCATTCTCTAAGTCTCCCAAAATAGAAACATCCGTTTGCTGATCTCTTTTGATTCTTTGTGAGCGCAGAAACAAAATATATACCCCAACAAACATCATCATAGCTCCCATAGTAATTGCAGCTACATTGCCACTATTTTTCAGTAAATGTGATATAATTACTACGCCTCCCGCACAAAGGTTAGAGGCAATAAGTACCACTTCTGAAAAACTGGTTCTTCTTTTTGTACCTACTTTCTTCGCTTTAATTCTTCTGTGCAGTGCATCTTCATTAATGACATAAAGTGCCTCATCGTTCTGCGTATCCCATATTTTTTTCATTTCCTTAAATTCCATGGCGATCATGATTTTTCTGATTTCGTGGTTAAATGTTTTTTGATTCGGTTGATCTTCACTCCTACGTTGCTTTCAGAAATTCCCAAAATCTTGGACATCTCTTTATAGCTGAACCCATCCAATAATAAGAGGGTGAGTGAACGATCTACCTCATTGAGTTGGGCAATTTCCTCATACAACCAAGCCAACCGATCGTCTGGCGGTTGATGACTTTCAATAATGTGCTGACTAACATCAATCGACTCATGTCTATCTTGGTGCTTTCGCTCCTTGGTAGTCCATTTGATGGCCGTGTTTAACGCTACACGATAGAGCCAAGTGGTTACCGCTGATTGTTGCTTAAAGCTCGCCACAGACTTCCAAACCTGAATCGCGATTTCTTGAAAAAGATCATCTCTGTCTTCTTCGTTAAAGGCATAGGACCTCACTATTTTAAATAGTAAAGCTTTATGCTGCTTTAACCAGGTTTGAAAAATGTGATTGATTTCGTTTTCCGTCATTTTGCCTTATTCTCAATTTACTAGTACCAACAGGCAATGGATTTCTTACACAAGGACGTAAATTTTTAGAATTTCATCCGTAGCACTTCGGTGAGTTACTTCATTTATAAAGTTGAAATCAGGTTTAATGTATACCTTTGCAGCCATAATTTCCAATCCTTTGTTTTATGAAAGAAGAGGCCGATAAACAGCTAAGTCAGGAAGAAATACAACGCTGTATTGAAGTAATGGAACGCCTTGTTGGCGATACCAACCAACTCTTTGAAATGCCTGAGGAACAACGAGTAGCCTTATTTATGGCGGCTGGAAAATTAACCCGTCCCGACCGAGATGAGTTTGCAAGGCGCAGAAAGGACGCCAAAAAAGCTGCCAAACGTAAAATGATTGAACGCGATAAACATGCTCGAAAAACTACTGGTATTCGAAGTGCCCGAGAGCAAGTTGTTTTTGAAGCACCAAAACTCATTTCTTTGGTGGAACCAGAAATGCTGGATACCCCAGAACTAGAATCGCCAAGAAACTGCTATGTCTGCAAAGCAGTATACACCAAAGTACACCATTTCTACGATGCCATGTGCAAAGATTGCGGTGACTTCAATTATGCCAAAAGATTTCAAACTGCAGACCTTACCGGCCAAGTGGCCTTGGTTACTGGTTCCAGACTTAAGATTGGTTACCACATTACCTTAATGCTCTTAAGGGCTGGCGCTACCGTTGTAGCCACTACCCGATTCCCTGTGGATTCAGCCATTCGTTATTCGAAAGAGGCAGATTATGCCGACTGGGGACATCGTTTGAAGATTCACGGTTTAGATTTAAGGCATATTCCGAGTGTAGAGATCTTCTGCAATTACATAGAGCAGAAATACGATCGACTTGATATTCTGATTAATAACGCGGCACAAACCGTAAGAAGGCCTTCTGGTTTTTACCATCACCTGATGGAGAACGAGGAAAAACCCATTGAGAAACTCACGCCTTATATGAAAGATCTTTTGGCCGATCACCATTACTGTTTGCAGGAATTGAGAACGCTTTCTTCAGGTGTTTCAGACAAGAAGAATAATGCCCTTTCGGTCACTTGGCACGCACCAGAACCCGGAATTGGAATTAGGGCTTCTGCACAATTATCGCAGATTCCGTATAGTTTCGATAATTCTCTTCCTACTAAAGAAGTATTCCCTGAAGGGCAATTAGATGCCGATTTACAGCAAGTTGACCTAAGAAAGACCAATAGCTGGCGTTTGAAGTTGGGTCAAATTGAAACACCAGAAATGGTGGAAGTGCAACTCGTAAATGCCGTTGCCCCCTTTGTTTTGTGTAACCGCCTTTCGAATTTAATGCGAAAAGAAAACACGGGCATGAAGCACATCATTAACGTTTCGGCCATGGAAGGCAAGTTCCATCGTTTCCATAAAGAAGACCGACATCCGCATACGAACATGGCCAAAGCTGCCTTGAACATGATGACGCACACTTCTGCTTCTGACTTTGCGAAGGATGGAATTTATATGAATGCTGTAGATACGGGTTGGGTGACTGATGAAGACCCAGCGGAGCTTTCTAAGATGAAGCAAGAGGTACACGACTTTCAGCCACCGCTGGATATTGTAGATGGAGCCGCCCGAGTTTTAGATCCTTTGTTTGACGGAATTAACACTGGAAAACACTGGTGTGGTAAATTCTTAAAAGACTACAGACCAATAGATTGGTAACCTAAACTTCACTTAAAAAAACAGCCCTTTAATGGATTTCATTAAAGGGCTGTTTTGATATAAAGGCTTGCTGTTACTCGCTTCTTAACGCATCTACTGGATTGGATTTGGTGGCTAGTATTGACCTATAACTCACTGTCAATAATGCAATCACCATCGTCATCAATCCCGCCACAATAAACGAGATTGGGCTCATGTTTACATGATAGACAAATCCATTCAGCCAATTTTTCATAATCCAAAAAGCAAAGGGGCTAGCAATGATAAAGGCCAAAAACACCTGCTTTGCGAAAGTGGATGAAAGTAAATAGAACAAGCTCAACTGACTGGCTCCTAACACTTTTCGGATACCCAATTCCTTGATTCGTTTTTCAACAGTGAACGAAGCCAAACCAAATAAGCCCAAACAAGCCACGAAAATACTGAGTCCAGCCCCTACCTTGTAAATTACACTGGCCTGCTGCTCTGCCTGATAAAAATTCGCCACTTGACTGTCTAAAAAGTGTGACTCCATGGCCGTAGCTTGATCGAACTTATTGTGCACTTCCGTAAGCCCCGCTACCACATTCGCCATATTACCCCTGGCCTTTACGGTAAAATAATCTATTGAGGCCGCAGGGTTATTCCAATAACCAAGAATCATTGGTGCTACTTTATTGTGTAGCGACTGAAAGTTGAAATCCTCTACCACACCAATGAT
Organism: Roseivirga seohaensis subsp. aquiponti; assembly: GCF_001267955.1. Classification (NCBI taxonomy): domain Bacteria; kingdom Pseudomonadati; phylum Bacteroidota; class Cytophagia; order Cytophagales; family Roseivirgaceae; genus Roseivirga; species Roseivirga seohaensis. The sequence continues at coordinate 17,195 of NZ_JSVA01000006.1, read as the reverse complement.
CTGTACTCGTATACTTCTGCCTTGTGAAGTTAACTCTATGGTTTCCCCTATTGGGTTTTCTAAACCAAAAGTGGCCACAGCTGTCTCATTCAATAATATTTTAGTGCTATCAGTAGCATCAACGCCAGTAAAGCTCACTCCGTCCTTTAATTTAAAACCGAAAGTCTCAATCAGATTTTCATCAAAGCCCATATAAAAAACATCCACCGAATCCCGAGTCTGTTGATTTACATTGTTGGTGACTGCTGTAACTTCATCAATATTTTTCCATTCGCCTGGTACGCGAGTGGAAACAGATACCGATTCTACTCCGGTCACTTTAGCCAATTCGGTACGCATGGCTTTAAAGTTCTTCCTAACATTTCCATTGTTAATATCAATTACTACCAAATTACTATCATCAAACCCAAGATTTTTATCGTTGATATAGTTCATTTGCTGGGTTACCACAATGGTTGAAATGATCATGATAATGGAAAGGGCAAATTGCGCGATCACCAATATTTTACGCAGAGCAAATGGACTGCTCGTTTTACGTTCACCTTTTAGTACATCTACTGTTTTAAAACGGGTCATGAAAAAGGAAGGGTAAATTCCAGAGAGTAAAGCAATAATAGCGGTAAGCCCTAGTAGCATCGGTAAATATTCCCCTAAAGTAGCCCAGCTAAAGTCGAAATTCTTTTGCGTAAGATCATTAAAGAAAGGCATGCTGAGGTCGGTAAGACCAATGGATACAATGAGGGAGATTAATGTGATTAGCAAAGACTCCATTAAAAATTGAGCGACCAACTGCTTTTTAACGGCTCCTACTACTTTTCTTATTCCAATTTCTTTGGCCCTAAAAACAGCCCTAGAAGTAGCCAAATTCATGTAGTTTACCGAAGCAATGACTACTAAGAATATAGCAATGGAAATGAAAATAAGGATATAACTCTTATCACCACTGGTTTGAGCTATGCTTTGCTCAATATTGGCCGATTCGAAATGGATATCCTTAAGGGATTGCAATTCAAAATCAACCATATCTGCCATTGGCGCCCCCATTCTTTCATTGGCAATGGCTTCGGCTTTCTTTTGCACATCGGCAATGTCTGCTCCCTTGGTTAGCACTAAATAGGAACTAGGGCCAATTTGTTCCCAACTGGTGAGCATCTGTTGCCATTGCGGGTCAGAATAATTTTGTGAAATCAGTACGTCAAATTTAATGTGCGAATTGGCGGGAGTATTCTTCGAAATGCCTGTTACTTTAAATTCTCCGGCAAATGGCGAGGTAATAGTTTTGCCTAGCGCATCGGTTGTGCCAAAATAACGAATGGCTTCATTTTCACTCAACACCACAGAATTTGGTTCAGCCAATGCTGTAACCCTATCTCCTTCCAAAAACTCAAAATCAAATACTTCAAAAAATGAAGGGTCTGTAATGAAGTAATTTCGTTGTGCAAAACGGACTCCATCAATGGTGAAATTCATATGTCCACCCCGCATAAACAAGGTAGTGGCCTTGGTTACCTCTGGCAATTCTTCTACCAAAGTAGAAGCAAAAACAGCAGCGTTAACGGCAAACTTCCTTGGTGCTTCACCAGTTTTATCTACTGCAATTATCCGTACAATATCATCGGCCTTGCTGTGGAACTGATCAAAAGAAGTTTCATCTTTTACATAGGTGAGCAAAAGCGTGGCTCCTGTAATACCAATGGCCAAGCCAAGGATATTGATGAAGGCGTAGCCCTTACTTCTGGCAAGGGTACGAAAGGCAATTTTAAAATAGTTTTTGAGCATGATGTGTTGTTTTTGTTTGAGTTATTCGCTTTTCAAAGCATTTATTGGGTTGGCTTTAGCGGCTTTAATGGCCTGTAAACCAACGGTAATCAGTACAATCACTAGAGAAATAACCAACGCGACCACGAAGGGCATTATTCCAATATTGGTAGTGTAAGCAAAATTTGAAAGCCACTCTTTTCCAGCACCAAGCGCCAAAGGAATTGAAATGCAAGCCGCAATGGCCAACACAACCAAAAACTCCTTTAGAATAATGAAGTTGATATTAGTACCAGAAGCCCCCAACACTTTACGAATACCTATTTCTTTCAATTTTCGCTCAATCACGAAAGTGACCATGCCGAATAAACCTAAAGCAGTAAGCACAATACTCACAATAGAAAAGAAGCTAATGGCCTTCAATAACCTTGTTTCGCTGGCATAGAACCGTGCAAACTCATCGTTCACAAAACTGTAGGTAAATGGTTGATCTGGTTCAAATTCGGCCCATTTACTTTCTATGAATGCAAGTGTCTCTGGAATATTTTCGGCCTTAATGTTCACCGATAGGTTCCATAAATTTCTGTTGGCAATTCTAAAAGCTACCGGACTGATTTTCTGATGAAGCTTTTGAAAGTGGAAGTCCTTCACTACACCTATAATTTTCATTCCTCTGTTATTGGGGTTATAAAGCGTCACTTCGTCTTCCATCGGATTATCTAAGCCGAGTTGAGCAATAAAAGCTTCGTTTACGATAAGCGCAGTGGAGTCTAATGAAGATTGTATATCGAAATCTCTACCGTTCACTAACTCCAAATCATAAGTTTTTAAAAAGTCGAAATCTACTCCAAAAATGGTGGTGACTGCGCTCAAGTCTGGATTGGTCTTAGACATCATCGGCCCAGAGTTATTTGTATAACCATTCCCCAACACATCTGTGCTTATCGATGAAGCCACCACACTCGGATAAGCATCAATTTCACTTTTGAATGATCTATAATTTCTACTTAAGTTCTTGGTGGAAACACTAAAAGTAATGACTTGGTCTTTGTTGAAACCTAAATCTTTCTGATGTAAAAACTGGTTTTGTTTAAAGGCAATTACGGTAACAGCGATCAAAAATATAGAGATCACAAACTGAACAAACATCAATGTTTTACGTGCCCTTCCTCCTTTTAAAGATTCACGTGCCGAAGCTTTAAGCGCCTGAGAAGGCTGGAAAGACGACAGCACTAATGCAGGGTAAAGCCCTGAAAACAAGGAAGTAAAAAGAACAACCCCCAATAAAACAGGTAGCAAACCTTCATTCATTAAAGTAGCCGTGGTGAATTCTTTACCCGTCAGCTGATTGAATGACGATAAACCTACATCAATCAACAAAATGGAGAACACCGCAGAAATGATCGTAATCAAAACGGCTTCGCCTAAGAACTGACGGATCAGTTGGCCTCTGTGCGCACCCATTACTTTCCGCACGCCAACCTCCATCGATCGCCTCGCTCCTTTTGCAGTCTGTAAATTGATGTAGTTGATACAAGCCACCAACAAAATAATAATGGCAATAAATAAGAGCGTTTGAATGGCCGAAGCGCTTCCTGAAGAGAAAGACATAAATTGAATGTCTCCAGATCTTAAATACATATCCGTTACGGGTAGAAACTCATAGCTGAAGTCTCCATCAAAATCTGGTTCCTGGGCTAATTTTTGATTTTTAAGTGTTCGTATTTCATCAATACTAGCGCCTGATGCGGTTTTTACATAAGTGTAAAGAGAATAGGCTAAGCCTTTTGTGGGTTGCGAACCATCAGGAAAAGTCATTTCCCAAGGAATAATCGCTTTGAATTTGATATGCGAATTCTTAACATCAGCCGCAATTCCACGCACCACTAAGGCTTTGTCAGACGAAACCCCAGCCATGGTCACTGTTTTTCCAATGGCATGGGATGTACCAAACAAGGCTATGGCCGTACTTTCTGTAATTACAATGGAAGAAGGGTCACTCAATACTTGAGCTGCGTTTCCTTCGATTAAAGGAAAACCAAAAAACTCGAAGAAATTACTGCTCGCATACCAATAGTCGATATTCAGTTTATTGGTTGAATTATTTTCTGGGTAAAAATCACTGCTATTGTTTCTGATAATCGCAGTTTCTTTAATTCCGGCATAATTGCTCGATAAATCTTTGTAGTCATTCTCAATGGAAAGCCCCACTTTTCTTGCATTTACACCCGTCTGAGTTCCATATAGAAAATAAGTATTCTCTTTCTCTGGAATGAAGTCATCCATTCTGTATTCATACTGAACATAAAGCAGTAGAAGTAAGCTGCATGAAATCCCTAAAGTAAGGCCAATCAGGTTGGTGCCAGTTACCAGCTTGTTTTTCCAGAGGTTACGAATAGCGAGTTTGAAGTAATTTTTAATCATAGCTTAAGTATTTGACACTTCTCCAATGACCAATTTTGAACCAATATTAAATATATCTGAATATCAGGAAGTTACAGTCGATTACTTTCATTTAAGCTGTTCCTTTTGTCCATCAGTAAAACAGAAGTGCCCAAAATTGGGCACTTTTCAATACATTCATATTACTAAAAGTAAATGAATCAGCATATTGTAAACTTGGTATAAATTTGGTGTTTTAGGCAGCTATGAAAAACAAAGGTCGAATTCTAATTGTAGACGATGACAATTATGTGATGCTTTCCATCCGTATTTTATTGGAGCAGCATTATGAGGATGTTCGGGGCATTAACAATCCGCTTCAAATTGAAACCGCATTGGCCGAAAATAATTACGACCTTGTTATTTTGGACATGAATTTTAAGGCTGGCGAAAGCTCTGGAAATGACGGCTTACACTACCTCAATCAAATTAAGACCATTTCCCCAGAAACTTCCATTGTACTGATTACGGCATATGGAGAGATTAACTTGGCCGTAGAAGCTATAAAACTGGGTGCCTTCGATTTCATTACCAAACCTTGGCAAAACGAAAAACTACTCAGTACTATTTCCGCTGCTTTTCAATTGAACAAATCAAACCAAAAGGTCAAGGAATTAAGTTCGAAACAAAGCGTATTGAATGACATGCTCGATGCTCCCTTCACTGAAATTATTGGTGAATCGGAAAAGATTAAGCAGGTTTTTCAACAAATTGAAAAGGTAGCACATACCGATGCCAATATTCTAATTACAGGCGAAAACGGAACAGGAAAAGAACTGGTTGCTCGGGCAATTCATCGGGCTTCAAATCGCTACAAATCCATTTTTGTGAATGTTGATATGGGCGCCATTACCGAAACCCTTTTTGAAAGCGAACTCTTCGGGCATAAGAAAGGTGCTTTTACCGATGCTAAAACGGACCGCATTGGAAAATTTGAAGCGGCCAATGAAGGTACTTTGTTTTTAGATGAAATCGGCAACCTGATTCTTCCGCTTCAAGCCAAAATGTTACGCGTTATTCAAGACCGACAAATTGTGCCTGTTGGGTCCAATGATGCCAAAGCCATTGATGTTCGTTTGATTTGCGCCACCAATGCCAATCTACCACAAATGGTCAGTGAAGGCGAATTCAGACAGGATTTGCTGTTTAGAATCAATACCATCGAAATCCACCTTCCTGCCCTACGCGAACGCAAAGAAGACATTCCTGTATTGGCCAAGCACTTCATCCATTTGTATAAAACCAAATATGGAAAGAAAGGGCTTTTCGTACCTGACTATGTCATTACCAAGCTTGAAAAATACGATTGGCCGGGCAACATCAGGGAGCTTCAGCACAGCATTGAACGTGCGGTAATTATGAGTGACGGCAAACAACTTCATGTTCAGGATTTCAACTTAAGTAGCCAAAACACCAGCGATAACGCACAAATAGAGAGCTTTAACTTAGAAGAGCTAGAGAAATGGGCGATAGAAACTTGTATTAAAAAGCATCAAGGAAATATTAGCAATGCAGCTGTAGAACTGGGGCTGAGCCGTGGCGCCTTGTACCGTAGAATGGAAAAATATGAACTCTAAGCATTTCCAGATTCAGATTATTATAAGACTACTCCTTATCACTGTGGGGCTGGCCTTTTTGCTGTTCTACATTTTTGAGGACCTCAATTACATTCGCTTATTCTTTATTGTCATTTTCATTCTGTCGGTTCTGATTGAGCTTTTCTATTATATCAACCGAACGAACAAAGACACCAAGAACTTTCTGGAAGCTATTCTCCATAATGATTTCACCCTAAAGTATTCAGCCGATAAAAAAGGCAAGAGTTTTAAAAAACTCTATGACAGTTTTAACCAAGTAAACCAAAAGTTTATCGAGGCTTCACAGCGCGAAGCCAACGAATATCAGTACCTGTCGGTGTTGGTGCAGCAGCTCGAAATTGGTGTGCTTTCTTATGACGATAAAGAAAGAATTCATTTAGCGAACAAAGCCCTCAAGCAGTTATTGGGTAAAGACGAACTGATTACATTGAACAGTATAAAAACAATCAGTTCAACACTTTATGATTCTATACTTCAATTAAAAATTGGCCAAAATGAATTGCTAAAAGTAACCATCAACGGTAAAGAATTTCAGCTTTCTATCAAGGCTTCTATTTTCAAATTGAGAGGAACCAAATACACTTTGGTTTCCATTCACGACATCCATACCGAACTGGACAATAATGAAATGCTGGCTTGGCAAAAGTTGATTCGTGTGCTGACTCATGAAATTATGAATTCAGTAGCGCCTATTACTTCACTGTCTGCTACGCTCAACCATTTTGTAAACCAATCAAGGATATCGGGTCAAGATTTAACCGAAGCGCAGCTCCAATCCTTACATGAAGGACTAGATGCCATACAACACCGCAGTGGCGGACTGATGGCCTTTACCGAAGCCTACAGAAGTTTAACACGCGTGCCACTACCTCAAATCAAACCTGTTGAAGGCCAACTTTACTTCCAGCGCATTGCCTCGCTTTTTAAACCTACACTGGCCCAAAGCAATATTCAGTTCCATATGGAGCTGCCTAAAGAAACCTTCACCTTACACATTGACCCAGACTTAATGGAGCAAGCGCTGATTAACTTGTTGAAGAATGCCAAAGAAGCGGTGGAAGCCAATACGGGTACTATCCGTTTAGTCGTGAAGCAACCTACCCTGATAGAAGAAAAATCTGGTGGTTTTCAAATTTCGATTATGGATAATGGCGGAGGCATTCCCCAAGAAATTCAGGAAAATATTTTCATTCCGTTTTATACCACTAAATCCAATGGTTCTGGGGTTGGGCTCAGTTTAGTCAAACAAATTGTACAAGCCCATAAAGGCGAAATTAACTTTAGTGTAGACGGAAGCAAAAGAACTACTGAGTTTAGGATTAAGCTGGCTGGCAGCGTTTGAGTGTAGTGAGGATGAACAAATGTTAATTCGGAGCCGTCATTGCGATGAATTAGTAGCCGCTAGGCAAGAATTCAGAAGCAATCTTAATAATAAGCTACATGTACGTAGCTCAATTCGCAGTGTGTACATTTTGTAATCTTTGCGAAGCTTTGTGCCCTTTGCGGTTAAAGAATCATAGAGATTGCTTCACGTAAACATCATCACTTCGAAAAGCTGAAGCAGGTTCGCAATGACGATGAACGCAGATATATTCGGTTAATAACAGCCTCAATCACACATTATTCTTGAATGCAAATCACCACAAACGCTCAATCGGATCGCCATTGCGAACCTGCCAAAGTCTAACTATATAAAGGAGCTTACGTGAAGCAATCTTATCTAACAGAAGTAGAAATCCTTATCTCTACCATTATTTGGTGTGCAATAAGAAAGTTTTGATAAATTACATGAAATATATACGCAACTAGTTGCGTATACCGACACGTTGTGCAACATGCTGAAAAAGCCAACGCGCAAATAGGCACATTTGGTTTTTGCCGACCCACAAGCCAAACGCAAAAGAACCAAAAGAGCCTATTTTTTTGCCCTCGCTCGGACAGACCAACAAGGAAACGAACGAAATGTATATTGAAAAACGAGATAAATGGAAAATTTGGGCTATTTTAGCGACTTAATTTTATGCGGACATGAACCGAATAAAGGAAGTACTTGAAGAGAAAGGAATTAAGCAAACTTGGTTGGCTGAAAAGCTTGGAAAAAGTTATAACATGGTTAATGGATACGTGCAGAACCGACAACAACCAAGATTGGAAGTTCTTTTTGAAATAGCCAAAATACTTGACGTAGAAGTTAAGGACTTGATTAAAGAAGATAGATAATATGCCAACAATATTCGACAACATTGAGAAACACCTTGAGGAAGGACTTAATAAAACCTTAGAAAAATCGCTGAGAGCAGATTTTTGTATTGGCTACTTCAATTTAAGAGGTTGGCAAAAAGTTGCAAGTGTGATTGATAAACTTCCCGGTGGGCATTTACCGGAAGAATTCGATGATGAGAGCAAATACCATTGCCGAGTATTGATTGGGATGCAACGATTACCCGAGGAAGAAATTCGTGACTTCTTTTCAAGCGAAAAAAGAGCTTTAGACAATAATATTGCTCTTGAGCTAAAAAAGAAGATTGCAAAGGAGTTTAAAGAGCAATTAATCATTGGTAATCCAACCAATCAAGATGAAATCTCATTAAAAAAACTCTCTAAACAATTAAGAGAAAAGCGAGTAGTTGTAAAGCTTCACTTAAAGCATACTCTTCACGCTAAATTATACCTTGCCCATCGTGAAGACTATAATAGCCCAACTATTGGTTTCGTTGGTAGTTCTAATTTAACTTTTGCAGGAATTACCAAACAAGGTGAACTGAATGTGGATGTTGTTGAGGGTGATGCCGCAAAGAAACTATCTAAATGGTATCAAGACCGTTGGGAAGACAGATGGAGCATCGATATCACAGAAGAGTTGGCTCAAATCATTGATGAAAGTTGGGCTACTGAAAAACTGTACTCCCCTTATCATGTCTATTTGAAAATTGCCTATCACCTTTCAAGAGAAGCAAGAGCAGGAATCTCAGAATTTCAACTCCCAAAGGTTTTTGAAAAATCACTGCTTCCCTACCAACAAAGCGCAGTTAAAGTAGCTGCTCATCATTTGCATCATCGAGGTGGTGTTATCATTGGTGACGTAGTTGGTTTAGGAAAAACCATAACCGCAACTGCCTTAGCCAAAATGTTTGAGGACGATTTTTTCTTGGAAACTTTAATCATTTGCCCAAAAAACTTGGTGGAAATGTGGCGTGATTATGCCCACAAATACCAATTGAGGGCAAAAGTAATTTCAGTTACTCAGGCTCAAACAAAATTAGCCAACGAGCGCAGATACCGACTGATTATTGTTGACGAAAGCCATAATCTCAGAAATCGGGACGGGAAACGATATCGTGCGATTCAAGAATATATCCATTTAAATGATAGTAAGGTTATCTTGCTAACAGCAACGCCATATAACAAGACGTATCTCGATTTAAGCAATCAACTGCGATTGTTTTTAGACGAAGAGTACAATTTGGGAATTAGCCCCGAACAATACATTGAAAGCATTGGCGGTCGAGTTCACTTTTTAGCCAATCACCAAGTATCAGAAACATCAATCCCAGCATTTGAAAAAAGTCCGTTCTCTGACGATTGGGCAGAGTTGATGAGACTCTTTTTGGTCCGTAGAACACGTAGTTTTATTAAATCCAATTATGCCATTGACGACCCTGAGATGGGTCGAAAGTATCTTGAATTTCCCGATGGTACACGATCCTACTTCCCGGACAGATTACCCAAAAAAGTAGAATATGTTTTCGACCCCAAAGATCCCAAAGACCAATATGCTCAATTATATTCCAATAAGGTCGTAGATGCTATTGATGATTTAATTCTTCCTCGCTATGGTTTAGGACAAGAGGGCTATGAAAACAAAAAACCAACGATAGAAATTTCCAAAGAAGAAATTATCATCAAAGAGAACCTTGGTCGTGCAGGTACAAGGTTAATTGGTTTTGCTAGAACCAACTTATTCAAACGCTTGGAAAGTAGCGGTTACTCATTTTTACTTTCCATTAGCCGACATATTCTTAGGAATTACCTATTTATATATGCCATAGAAAACGACTTACCTTTTCCTGTTGGCAAACAGGAGGCAGGTTTGATAGATGATTTCATGTATTCGGATTCGGATAATGAAGATGACGACAATACCGAAATATTGACCACTCAAAAGCAATATCTTGAAAGAGCTGAAAAATATTATGATTCACTGTTCGCAAAGAAATCCAAATACCAGTGGATTAGAAGTCAATTGTTTAATGAGAAATTAAAAAATGATCTCATTGGTGACAGCAAAGAACTTATGAGTGTGCTGAAACTAGGTAAAGATTGGCATCAAGAAAATGACCGCCAGCTAAATGCTCTTTACAACCTTGTTACCAAAAAACACAAGGACGAAAAAATATTGATTTTCACTCAGTTTTCCGACACGGCCAACTACCTCTATCAATCCTTAAAGAAAAGATGTCTTGATAAAGTAGAATGTGTAACAGGCGCTAATGAAAATCCTACTGCCTTTGCCCATAGATTCAGTCCTAGAAGCAATGAAAAGGATATTCCGAAAGGGCAAGAAATTCGTGTACTTATCACGACTGATGTATTGAGTGAAGGTCAAAACTTACAGGACGCACACATTGTGCTCAACTTTGATTTGCCTTGGGCAATCATTCGCTTGATTCAACGTGCAGGGCGTGTGGACAGAATTGGCCAAAAGCACCACGAAATTCTTTGTTATTCCTTCTTGCCTGAAGATGGTATCGAGAACATCATCAACCTGAGAGGCAGATTGTCGCAACGCATTCGTGAAAACGCTGAAACCGTAGGCTCTGATGAAGTATTCTTTGAAGGCGATCCGGTTAACATTGCTGATTTATACAACGAAAAATCAGGCTTATTAGATGAGGAAGAAGATATTGAAGTGGACTTAGCTTCTTACGCTTACCAAATTTGGAAAAATGCCATTGATGCCGAACCTGAATTAGCGAAAACTATTCCCGATTTACCCGATGTGATTTATGCCACCAAGAAAGGAAGTGAAGACCAAAAGTTAAACGGTTCCATTGTTTACACCAAAACACACAATGAAAATGACATCTTGGCTTGGGTGGACGAAAAATATAAAATCGTTACTCAGTCTCAGTTTCAAATTCTCAAAGCGGTGAAATGTGGCCCTGATGTTGAACCTTTAGAGCGCTTTGAAAAACATCATGAATTGGTAAAATTCGGACTCAATCACATTAAGGAAACGGAAGCCAAAGTAGGCGGACAGTTGGGCAAAAAAACAGGTGCTCGTTATCGGGCTTACAATCGATTGGAACGTTATGCATCACAAAATGAAGGTACGCTTTGGATAACCGAAGAACTCAAGCGTGCTATTCAGGATATTTACGATTACCCTATGCGCGAGTTTGCGCGTGAAACCATCAACCGCCAATTGAAAACGGGCATTACCGATGAAGAATTGGCAAACCTTGTGGTGTCTTTGCGGGAAGATGTCAAGCTAAGTTTGATTGGTGATGATGATAGCAAGCAAAAAGAGCCACAAATCATTTGTTCCATGGGATTAAAAATCAAGTAGTATGAAGAAACAGACATTTACAAACTACATCAAGGATTTTGATTTCGAAACGCTCTTCAATGAGTTAGGATGGGACACATTTGCCAACCAATTGCCTGTTGCCGTTAATAATGATGCCTTTATGCTCAAAGGCGTGGCGCAGAAAAAAGGTTTTGTCATTCTGCTTTGTCCGCCACTGCCTAATGGAAAAATTCCCGTTAGCAACATTCGTAAACAGATTGAAAACAAAGTCTCGAAAAACTACTTTGAACACTTAATCATCTATGCTGACCAAGACCAAAAGCACCAAATTTGGCAATTAGCAGTTAAGGAAGAAAACAAACCGAAGCAAGTACGTGAGGTAAGTTGGTACAGCCACCAAGATGTGGAAGGTTTATTCCAACGAATGAAAAACCTACTGTTCACTTTGGATGAAGAAGAAACGATCACCATTGTTGATGTCGGTATCCGCATACGTGAAGGGTTTGCCAAAAATTCAGAGCAGGTCACCAAAAAATTCTACACCGAGTTTAAGAAGCAGCATGTTGCTTTTCTCGATTTTATTGAAGGCATTGACGACCACATTGGCAACAAGGAAAACCAAAACAAACAATGGTATGCTTCTTTAATGCTCAACCGCTTGATGTTTTGCTACTTTATCCAAAAGAAAGGCTTTTTGGATCAGGACTTGAATTACCTGCAAAACAAGCTCAGACGATGTGAAGAACTCGAAGGACAAACGAATTTCTACAGTTTTTACCGCAGCTTCCTGTTGGAACTATTTCATGACGGTTTGGGCAAACCAAAAATCAAACGTAAATCTGAATTGCCAGTTGATTTGGGTAAAATCCCCTACCTCAATGGTGGTTTGTTTGATGTTCATGAATTGGAACGCCAATTTGATCAAATTGAAATTGACGATGATGCCTTCAAGAAGATTTTCAACTTCTTTGATCAATGGAATTGGCACTTAGACAGCAGCATTGAAGCCACCGGCAAAGACATTAACCCCGATGTAATTGGGTACATCTTTGAAAAGTACATCAACGACCGGGCTGCTATGGGTGCTTATTACACCAAAGAAGACATTACCGACTACATTGGCAAAAACACCATCATTCCTTTTCTATTTGACGAAACCGAACGTCATTACAAGAAAGCTTTTAAACCAGAAGCTGAGCTTTGGCAATTCTTAAAAGAAAGTGGCAATACATATATCTATGATGCAGTAAAACACGGCATTCCCGAAAGCGATGATTTGTTTGCCGATTTGCCCGAAGAGGTGCAAGAAGGCATTAATCACCCTTTGGAAGACAAAGTGGTGGAAGCTACTACTCAACCCCATTTGTGGGAATTGCGCCAAGCGTGGAACCAAAAAACCCCTACCGAAATTGGTTTGCCAACCGAGATTTACCGTGAATTGATTGAGCGCAGAAAACGCTATGCAGACATCAAGGCCAAAATAGAAAAAAGCGAAATCAACCACATCAACGATTTTATTACTTACAATCTCAATATTCGTCAGTTTACCCAAGACTTTATTGAGAATTCAGAGGATGCTGCTTTTATCCGTCATTTCTACAAAGCCATTAATAAGATTACGATTCTTGACCCTACTTGTGGCTCAGGTGCATTTTTGTTTGCAGCACTCAATATTTTAGAACCGCTTTATGAAGCTTGTATCATTCGCATGGAGCAATTTGTGGCGGAGCAACCGGGCAAACACAAATTCTTTGAAGAAACATTGGCCGAAGTTAAAAGCGACCAACACCCCAGTTTGCAATACTTCATTTTTAAGAGCATTATCCTGAACAACCTCTATGGTGTGGACATTATGAACGAAGCAGTAGAGATTGCCAAGCTTCGTTTGTTCTTAAAATTGGTAGCCACCGTAGATGTAAACCCACGCAAAGACAACTTTGGTTTAGAACCCTTGCCCGATATAGACTTTAACATCCGTGCAGGAAATACCCTCATTGGTTTTGCAACAGAAAACGAGTTACTGCAGACCATACAAAAGAAAGAGCCCCTTTTTGCTGCCGATAAATTAGAAGAGTTTAAAGAAGAATTTGAATTGGTAAGCAAAGCATTTGGCCACTTCCAAAATAGCCAATTGATTAACGACCAAGGGAGTGACAGCTTTAAACAAGCCAAAGCCCAATTAGTGAGTAAACTGAAAGAACTCAACCATAAGCTCAACGTCTATCTCGCAACCAACTATGGTATAGATGCCGAGCGAAAACCAAAAGATTTTGAAGCATGGCTGCATAGCCACCAACCCTTCCATTGGTTTGCTGAATTTTACCAGATTGTAGCGGCTAAAGGTGGCTTTGATTGTATTGTGGGGAATCCGCCCTATGTGCAAACTAGTGATGTTGAATATAAAATTCTCTTTGAAGGTTCGAGACATTCTAATCTTTATGCATATGTTCAGCTACGGTGCAACATGATTTCTAATGAGAAATCTTACAGCGGACTTATCGTTCCAATGAGCATAAGTGGAATTAGGGATTATTCGGAATTGAGAACCAAATTATCGAATACTTATGGCGCAATTTATATAACCAATCATGCAATCAGACCTCAATCATTATTCGAGGGGATTTCTCAAAGAGTTTCCATCGTGCTCACCTTTAATAAAGGCTGCCAGTCTAATAAAATTCACTCAACCAAATATTTAAGAACGAAGAGCACTAAAGTCCTTTTTGAACAGTTAGAGTACTCTTTCATTTCAGCAGACTCTCAGCGAGAGGGGTTATTCCCAAAGCTTTCCTCTGACATCGAAGTTAGTGTGTGGAATAAAATTAATTCATCGGATAAATCATACTCTAAAGTTGCTTCGAAAAAGGAAGAAGTGTTTTTCATCAAGGACTACGGTGAAACTTATTGGGTTTTCCCTTTCAAGTTTTCTCCATACTTAACGCCTCTGAAGTCATTCAAAGAATTAAGAATATCCAGTGATGGAATTAATTCAACTTTTTGTTTTTTCAATTCTACCGCTCATTACTTCTTTTATTCAGCAATATCAGATTGTTGGCATTTTGGCATATGGCATTTGAATGAGTTTCCTTATACCACTGCAAGGGAGTCGCAGCTTTCCGAACTATCAAGAAATCTTGAGGAATCCTTTAAAGAAAATCGTATTACACGATACGATAAAAGAGCGAATGGGAATATCTATGAGTACAAAATCTCAAAATCCAAACCCATCATCGACCAAATCGACACGGTATTGGCGGAGCATTATGGTTTTACGGAGGCGGAGTTGGATTTTATCATCAACTACGATATCAAGTACCGCATGGGCAAGGCTTTGTTTGGGGAGGCGGATGAAAGTGAGGAGGACGAGGATTAAAAAAGATATCTATGGCTAAAAAAACATACACAGATAAGGAATTGATGCAAATGGCCATTGACGTAATGAACAAAAGCGTCAATGAACCAAGACCAGATGGCAAAGTGCCACCTAAGGTAGGTGCCGTATTGCTTTTTCCTGATGGCCGAATTGAAACAGCCTACCGTGGCGAGTTAAGAGAAGGCGACCATGCCGAATTCACTTTGCTTGAGCGTAAATTCCCCAATGAAAATTTAGAAGGCTGCACCCTGTTCACCACCCTTGAACCTTGTGTGGAAAGAAATCCACCAAAAGTGCCATGCTGTCGCAGAACCACCAATGCCCGTATTAAAAAAGTATTTGTCGGTATAGAAGACAGCGACCCAACTGTAGACGGAAAGGGAATTAAGCATCTCGAAAATCATGGTGTAGAAGTCAAAATGTTTGACAGAGAGTTTCAGCGCATCATAGAAAAAGAAAACGAAGCCTTTTTAAAACAAGCTTTAGAAAGAAAAAGAGAAACCGAAGAAGAGGATTTGCGCACGCCTATTGAGCTTCCTGTTACCAATTACGATAGCAGTAAATTTTCGGATATAGCCCTTGAGAAATTCATCAAAGAATCAAGTCTAGACTTCAAAGCTTCGGATGAAACCTTCCTTGAATACTTGGCAGACTTTGGAGCTATGGAGTGGAACAAGGAAAAGAAACAGTTTGTGCCTACAGGTTTTGGCGTCTTGCTTTTTGGTAAAAATCCGCGTGCCAAATTCAAGAATGCGGTTTTAAAGGCACATGTTACCTACGGCAACCAAAAAATTGAACCCAAAGATTTTGCTGATGCTTTGGTTCTTCTTCCTGACCAAATTGAGGAATGGTTGAAGAAAGTATTGCCACTATCAAAAGACACAAGTGGTTTCAAAAGAAAAGATGTTCCTGATTTTCCCATCGAAGTTTTGCGTGAAGCCATTGTGAACGCATTGGTTCATAGAGATTATGAAATTGAAGGCGCGAAGTGTGAGATTAAGATTGATGAAAACAAAGTGATTGTAACCAGTCCAGGAAAACCATTGCCAGCCATTTCATTGGATGAACTCAACACCTTTGAAGCTCCATCGTTAAGCCGTAACCCAATCATTACTTACGCTTTCAGCTTGATGGATTATGTAGAAGAAAAAGGCTTTGGAATGAAAACCTTTAAATCACTAAATAAAGAATATGGCTTACCTATTCCAAAATACACATTTAAAGAACCTTTCTTAACCTTGACGTTTCCTAGGACAGTTGAAGGTGTTAAAGAGACTATTGGAAAAGAAACTATAGATAGTTTAAGTTCAGAAGAATTACAGAACTTCGAGATTTTCCGCGAAAAACGACCAATATCTAAATCTGATTTTGTTGAGTTCACGGGGTTGGCTACTCGAACTGCAGAGCGTTATTTAAAAGAATGGACTGATAAAGGCTTACTTATAAAAGTAGGATCAGGTCCGAGCACGAAATACCAGATGTATGAATAATTATCTCGCCATAACCCCGCCAAAGTGGCGAGACAAAACTACTCGCAGCCTGATATTTTTATCTATCTCGCCAAAATCTCGCCAAAGTGGCGAGATAAGAATAAGTTCAAAAACGAATTACCATTGGACTTACAAAGGTCTCAATGAGGGAATAACTGAGGGAGTAATTGAGGGAATAACCGAGGGTGTAAAAGAGTCCATGACACAGATCTTTTCAATAATTCTCACGGAAAAAAGTATTAGAGCTTCTGAAATTGCTGAAAAGCTGAACAAGTCATACAAAACATTAGAACGCCACATCGCAATCTTGAAACAGTTGAATGCTATTGAATACAAAGGCTCAAATAGAGCAGGCGGCTATGAAATAACTAAAAAGTTTTCTGCTTTGCTAAAGGATAAATAGACCTCGTTATAAAATGGAGTATTTCGGAAACAAGGACATACTGAAACATCACAAAACAGGCTTTCTAAGCTCTAGAAAATGCCCGGCAGAAGTCGTCCTCAAAAGTTACGAATGGGCAAAACTTCAAAGGCATAAAGGAAACTGTGTGGTTTGCGGTAATCACTCTCAAATAGAAAAAGATGTTTTCGATATTCTATTGAAAGGTGCACAGCCGCTTGTCTTGGTATTACCCAGGGGACTAAAAAAACGTTGGGACAAAAGTTTGCTTGAAAATATAGAGAAGAAAAGATTGTTGATTATTTCACCTTTTGCGATAGACATTACAAGAGTGACGAGAGAAACTGCAATTCATAAGAATGAAACAATTCTGAGCCTAAGCGACAACATAGTGGTTGGGTACAAATCACCCAATGGGCAACTAGACAGATTATTAACGAACTTAAAATTTGACCATGTTTAATCCCCCGCTTCAAAGCCACACACATTGCCAAGCCGCTCAAGCCAAACGCACCAGCCAATGCTTGTCAAAGAGTGTGTCTTTCCCTACGCACGGACGAAAGAAAAAAAGCACGATTACACAATCGAGTAGACGGCCGTGAGC
>NZ_JSVA01000051.1:0-325 GCF_001267955.1 Roseivirga seohaensis subsp. aquiponti | reverse complement strand
GGCGTCATTGCCGGCTGCATCTTTAATCGTTCCGCCATTCAAGGTCAATGCGTTGGTGGCTTTGTAATCTAAATCTGCTGACTCATCGCCCATCTGAACGGTATAATTGAAAGTCAAGGTGTTTGTTCCTGTGCCTGAACTGTAGTCCACCTTACGGTCTACTGATCCGGTTTCAAGCTCCAACTGCGGGATGCCCGTTACCGTTACTGCTTCATCAAAAGTAACTGCTACTACGATCACTTCGCCCAATCCATAACTGCCATCCACCTTCGTAGAACTTACTGAGGTGATAACTGGGGCGGCCGTGTCGATAGCATAATTGCCT
>NZ_JSVA01000050.1:0-1208 GCF_001267955.1 Roseivirga seohaensis subsp. aquiponti | reverse complement strand
ATCGTCATCGGTAAGGGTGATGGTGGCATTATCGGTGATGATTACTCCTAGTGCGGTGGCAGCCAGGTTGTTCATGCTCACCGTCAGGGTTTCGGTGGATTCTTCTACTGCATCATCGGTTGGTGTTACCGTAAAGGTTTGTGTCTCGCCTGCCGTGCCTGCAAAGGTCAAAGTCTGGCTTGTTACTGCCGTGTAATCACTGGCGGCCAAGGCGCTGCCGTCTGCTGTGTTTACATCTACTGTAAAACCTCCTTGTACTGCATTGTCCAAGGTTGCCGTCAATGTAATCGCGCCTCCGTTTTCTGATCCGCTTACATCGGCAATAGTGACTGAAGCATTGTCGTCATTATTGATCGTTACGGTAGCTTGATCTGTGATGTTTACACTTAGGCTTGTTGCCGCTAAGTTGCCTTGGCTAATCGTTACTGTTTCATTGCCTTCCAACTTAGTGTCTGCGGTTGGAGTTATCGTAAACGTCTGGGTCTCGCCTGCTGTTCCTGCAAAGGTCAAAGTCTGACTGGTGATTGATGTATAGTCACTGTCCGCTGTTGTGGCTGTGCCATCGGCCGTGCTTACTTCTACCGTAAAGCCGCCTTGTACTGCATTGTCCAATGTGGCGGTCAGCGTAATTGATCCTCCGTTTTCTGCTCCGCTTACATCGGCAATGGTTACTGCTGCTGCGTCATTGTCGGTAATGGTATAGGTGTGTGCCGTGTTCGTTCCTAAGTTTGCATTGCTCGGATTCGACAAGGTAACAATCACCGTCTCATTGGACTCTAAAATCGCATCGTCTACAATTCCTGCTATGGTAATCGTCTCTTGTACATCGGCTGGGTTGAAGGTCAACGTTCCATTGGCCAAGGTATAATCTGTTCCTGAACTGGCTGTGCCTGTTACTGTATAGTCTACAGTTACTGTCAGAGCACTGGCAATATTCAAGTCTACCGTGATATTGGCCGAACTTACGCTCTCTAATCCCGATGATGTGGTGCTCGTAAATGATACGCTTGGGGTATCGTCATCGGTAATAGTGATCGTTTGTTGTTGTGTGCCGTTCTCGGTTCCTTTTGTAACACCTGTAATGTCTATAATGACCGTTTCATTGGTTTCTGGATTGACATCTTGGCTAGCTGTAATGCCTACAGCTGCATTGGCAGACAAGGATCCTGCTGGAACGGTAATGTTTGTACTGGCTGTATTGTTATAAT
>NZ_JSVA01000005.1:0-119971 GCF_001267955.1 Roseivirga seohaensis subsp. aquiponti | reverse complement strand
CAGGTAATCAGGTAATCAGGTAATGCGAACTTTAGTTCGTAAATAGTGTTGTTGTTTTCGGGGTTTTATTCTCCGAAATATTCTACAAAGTTTCTTGGGGTTTCGTAAAGACGAAGGCTGTGCAGTTTTCCTGTGCTGGTGATTTTGGTTACCTCTGGTTCCAATATCTTCCAGATTTCCATAACCAAAATTTCACAACTAGCCATTTTACCTTGCATGAAATCTACATCCATGTTGAGGTTTTTGTGATCCAATTTTTCAATCACTTCTGCTCTAATTACATTTGAAAGCTGTTTTAAATCTACCACAAAACCAGTTTCAGGATCTGGTTTTCCCTTTACAGTTGTAATTAACTCAAAATTATGCCCGTGCCAATTGGCATTCGCACAAGGGCCAAATACCTCAACATTCTTTTCTTCCGACCAATTAGGATTGTACAGCTTGTGGGCTGCGTTAAAATGCTCTTTCCTACTGATGTAGATCATACCTTCTCTTCAATTTCGCTGCAAATATAATGGGTATTTGCTTAACTTTGGCAAGCACAAATTCAGATACTTTATGATTGTAGTAACGGGAGCAGCGGGGTTTATAGGAAGTTGTTTAGTAAGCAAATTGAATAGCGAAGGCTTTAATCACATCATTGTGGTTGATAAATTCGACAATGAAGAAAAAAACAAAAATTTAGAAGGTAAACGCATTCTTGAATCTATCGATAGAGACGACTTCTTCACTTGGCTGGACACTGTGGGCGAAAAAGTAGAATTCATTTTTCACCTTGGCGCCAGAACAGATACCGCTGAGTTTGACAAAGACTTGTTAAGTAAAATGAATACCGAATACACCAAACAGATTTGGGAGAAATGTATTCAGTACCAAATTCCATTGGTTTATGCTTCGTCTGCGGCTACTTATGGTTTGGGCGAATATGGTTATGATGATAACCAAGAAAACATTCCCAACCTGATTCCGCTAAACCCTTATGGTGAATCGAAAAACGATTTTGATAAGTGGGCAATAACACAAGAGCAACAACCTTTCTTTTGGGCTGGTTTAAAGTTCTTTAACGTGTATGGGCCTAATGAATACCACAAAGGCAGAATGGCTTCAGTGATTATGCATGCCTTCAACCAAATTGATAAAACAGGTGCAATGAAACTCTTTAGGTCGCACAATCCAGAATTTAAGGATGGTGAGCAAATGAGAGATTTCGTTTATGTGAAAGATGTGGTTGATGTTTGTTATTTCTTAATGCACCACCGAAAAGACTCTGCCATCTATAACTTAGGAAGTGGCAAAGCCAGAACTTTCTTAGACCTTGTAAAGGCCACTTTCAAGGCAATGGACAAGAAAGAAGATATATCTTTCATTGATACTCCTGCCGACATTCGTGATAAGTATCAGTACTTTACAGAAGCCAATATGGCCAAGTTAAAGTCGATTGGCTTTACGCAAGAGTTTACTTCTTTGGAAGATGGGGTTGAAGATTATGTTAAGAACTACCTATCTAGCCACAGTTATTATTAATCATTGGCAAAATATAGACACAAAAAAAGGTAGAGCGCAAACTCTACCTTTTCTGTTTTTAAAGTTCTTTAGTTCCTTAATCACCCCCCAATCCATTCGGCTACGAAGAGATTGGTATCTCTTGTTCCTCCGTTATTTCTGTTGGAAGAGAACACTAAATATTTTCCGTCATTCGAGAACACAGGAAAGGCATCGAAAGTATCGTCTTGTGTAATTCGGGTTAAGCCAGTTCCATCAATATTGATCATATATAAATTGAAAGGAAAGCCACGCGTAGCGGTATGGTTTGAAGCAAAAATGATTTTTTCACCTGAAGGATGGAAGAAAGGCGCCCAGTTGGCTTGCCCTAAATCTGTAAGTTTTCTAAGGTCAGAACCATCTGCATTACAAATGTAAAGTTCCATGTTGGTAGGCATTACCAAACCTTCTTTGAGTAAGTCCTGATAAACCTTAATGTCTTCTTCTGTTTTAGGTCTAGAAGATCTGAAAATCAATTTCTCACCATCAGGAGAGAAAAAAGCACCACCATCATAACCCAACTCATTGGTGATTTGCTTTACATCAGAGCCATCAATATTCATGGTAAAAAGCTCCAAGTCCCCAGTTCTCATAGAAGTAAAAACGATTCTATCTCCTTTTGGAGATACCGTAGCCTCAGCATCGTAACCAGGATTATCAGTAAGCTGAGCAATGATTTCTCCATCCATATTGGCCGTAAAAATGTCGTAGTCAGGATAAATAGGCCAAATGTATTTACCGTCAGCGCGAGGCCCAGGAACAGGAGGGCAATTCTCGTTTCCTAAATGAGTAGAACCATAAACGAAGGTATTATCTGGCAGAAAATAGGCACATGTTGTTCTTCCCATACCAGTACTCACCATTTCTGGTTTGTTGTTCTTTAAATCGTCATTACGCCAATCGGTAATAAACATCTGGTCACAACTAGCACCCCATTCGGCATAATCAGACTGAAATACTAAGTAATTATCATCAAAGCTCCAGTAGGCCTCAGCATTATTTCCTCCAAAAGTCAATTGCTTAATATTCTTAAGGAATTTCATTTCCTCTGGTTTTAAAAGAAGTGAATCTAAATTTTCTTGCGACTCTACTTTCGTAGTTTTCTGCTTCGTTGAATTACAGCTAAATACAATAACTAGTGTTAATAACAGACAGTACTTATTCTTCATTATGATGTCGTAAATTAGAGTTGCGAAGATAAGGATTATTATCTTTGACCTTAAATTCTACAACATGAGAAAAATCACCTTTTACATAAGCATCATATGCCTTATTGGGCTAGGTAGCTGTACTAGCTATACTACCGATAAAGAAATTCGCACAAGTATAGAAAAAGACATTGCCTATTTGGCCGATGACAAACTAGAAGGACGGGCCATTGGAACTGAAGGCGAGCAATTGGCAGCTGAATACATAGCCGCAGCTTTTAAAAAGTATGGACTTGAACCCAAAGGCACAGATGGTTATATGCAGCCATTCAACGTAAAAAAGGCCACAAACCCACATGAAGAAGCCGTAATTGGCGATGCAGAAGGTGGCATTACTGGCCGAAATGTAGTGGGCTATATTGATAACGGAGCTGAAAACACAGTGGTCATTGGTGCACATTTCGACCATTTAGGATATGGAGAAGAAGGTTCTCTTTACCGAGGAGAAAAGGCCATTCATAATGGAGCCGATGATAACGCCAGCGGTACAGCAGCCATGATTCAATTGGCAAGGATTCTTAAGAATAAAGGGAAAGATAAAAATTACCTTTTTATGGCTTTTTCTGGAGAGGAAAACGGCCTTTGGGGTTCAAATTACTTCTCGAAAAACTCTACCATTGATTTAGGCAGCGTGGACTACATGATTAATATGGACATGGTAGGCAGAATGAACGAGGAAAAAACTTTGGCCATTAATGGTGTAGGTACTAGTCCGGTATGGATGGACAAAATCGAAGCCGCCAATACGGATACTTTGAAGTTAGTGACTTCTGAATCTGGGATTGGACCGTCCGATCACACTTCGTTCTATTTACAGGATTTACCTGTACTGCATTTCTTTACAGGCCAACACGAAGACTATCACCGTCCTTCGGATGATGCTGATAAAATCAACTACCATGGCATAGTGAAAGTAGTTCGACTTATTGAGCGATTAGTATTATCGCTTGACCAAGAAGAGAAAATCGCCTTTACTAAAACAAAAGATGAATCTGGCGATAGCCCACGATTCACTGTTTCACTTGGAGTTGTGCCAGATTACCTATACGATGGCCAAGGCATGAGAATAGATGGTGTGTCTGAAGATAAACCAGCA
Source organism: Roseivirga seohaensis subsp. aquiponti (assembly GCF_001267955.1). Classification (NCBI taxonomy): domain Bacteria; kingdom Pseudomonadati; phylum Bacteroidota; class Cytophagia; order Cytophagales; family Roseivirgaceae; genus Roseivirga; species Roseivirga seohaensis. The sequence goes on along the minus strand of NZ_JSVA01000005.1, from coordinate 116,125 downwards.
CAAAAAGCAGGTATGCAAAAGGGCGATATTGTAATGAAACTTGGTGACTCTACCATTGTAGATATGATGAGCTATATGAGAGCACTTGCTGCCTTTCAGCTTGGCGATGAAACCAAAGTGGAGTTTAAAAGAGGCGAAGAATTAAAAACGGTAGATATAAAATTCTAAGGTGATTATTCTTAGAACCATACTTTCTTTCCTAAGGGACAAACATTACAGAAATTTGCTTTTTGCAACTATAACGGTGCTGGTAATCGGCACCGTTACTTATCATTACCTCGAACAATGGACGTGGTTAGATTCACTCTATTTTTCAATCATCACTTTAACCACTGTGGGTTACGGAGATTTTTCACCTCAAACCGATTGGGGTAAAATCTTCACCATCATCTATATCGTTATTGGAGTTGGTCTTATTCTTACCTTTATCAATACGGTTTATACCCATTTTAAAAACATTCCTCAGGATCGATTTAATCATAGGAATTAAATTGTTTATAAACTTGTGATCACACCGAGCAGTTGTCAAACTTTAGTGCAAATCAAATTTTAAGATAATTCGTTACCTTGAATAAAAGAGAAAAAGATGAACAGCATACAAATAAAACAAAGGATACATGATTATATTGATCAAGCAAACGAACGTTTTTTAATGCTTGTCAATGAAATGATCGATGCCGATAAAAAACAAGACTGGTGGGATGACTTAGACCCTAATATACAAGCATCAATTGACCGCGCCATTGCCCAATCAGAACAGGGAAAAGGAAGACCACATTCCGAGGTAATGAGCGAGATCAGAGCAAAACACCAAAAGTGAATTATTCTGTTAAATGGTTGCCAGAAGCAGAAATAACTTATGCTATGGTGATTGAATATCTTGAAGAAAACTGGACAGCAAATGAAATCAATAGTTTTCTAAACCGAACAGATGAAGTCATCAGTTTTATATCACGTAATCCCAAACAATATCTATATTCCAAAAAGAAAGAAGTCTACCGTGCCGTTGTCACCAAACAGATCAGTTTGTATTATAGGATTAAAGTGAAAGAAATAGAACTGTTAGTTTTTTGGGATAGCCGTCAAAACCCAGCCAAATTAAAAGTTTGAGTTGTGAAGAAGTCGACAACGAATGCATTAGAAAATTAATAGCTATGCGACCTGAAAATTATCTACCGAGCCGACCTCTTGTTATAATCTCTGTCATTTTACTTTCCTTCTTGTCGATCTATGCAATTAAGACAGTTTTAGAAAGAAGAAATGCATTTTCATCGGGTGCAAGATATACGATTGGCTATACCACAGAAATATATTTTACAACCAGCGGGCGAAGCATAAGATATCGTTATGAGGTCAATGGAGCGGAATACACAGGTAGCTCCCCATATGCATATAATAGTGAAGTCCCTAATGGTCGTTATTGGGTTAAATTTGCAGTAGCCAAACCTGATATTAGTAGTATTTATCAAGATAAACCTGTCCCACAGACAGTTAAGGCGGTTCCTCCAGATGGTCTTGATATTATGATGAAATAGGCAACAACCGGTCTTAGCAAGAACTTCCAGTTAGCAAAGTAAAACCCCAATCGAACAGACTCTTTCGGTCTTGCTAAAACGGCAAGACACTCAGAGTGACGGTCCAATTTGGCGTCTTTCTGAAGAAGAGAATTTCTCGGTAGAGAAATATTCGACTGAAAGAATCCGTCTATTGTTAACTGTTGTGACTGGTCTTGTTATTAGAAAGCCCTGTAACTAGCGGGCGTATTATGTGTGATTCCATGAACCATCTTATTCCCGAAGCAGTTTGAATACCATGCAAAACCATTTTGATTTAGTAATTATAGGAGGCGGGCCCATCGGACTTAATTGTGCTATTGAAGCCACAAAGGCCAACTTAAATTACGTGGTGTTGGAAAAAGGAACTTTGGTGAATTCCATCTACCACTTCCCTACCAATATGACCTTCTTTTCCACCTCCAATTTGTTAGAAATTGGTGGCGTACCCTTTATTTCGCATACCGATAAACCTACAAGAAGAGAGGCCTTAGAATATTTTAGAAGGGTTCAGGAAAGCTGGAAATTGAACATAAAACCCTACACAAAAGTAGATCGCATGACTTCTGAAAACGAAGTGTATCACATCGAGACAAGCAAAGGCATCTACAGCGCTAACCATGTAATCGTGGCTACTGGTTTTTATGATACGCCCCGGCTCTTGAATATTCCAGGAGAAAGCTTACCGAAAGTGAAGCATTTTTATGACGACCCTCATCCTTACGTAGATCAAAAATTAGTGGTGATTGGTTCGGCCAACTCGGCTTGCGATGTGGCTTTAGAAACCTATTACAAAGGAGCAGAAGTGACGATGGTCATTCGTGAGTCAGAAATTTACCCTAAAGTGAAGTACTGGATTCGTCCGAATATTATCAACCGAATTAAAGAAGGTGCAATCAAAGCCTATTTCAATTCCACTGTTACTGAAATTACAGAAAACGAAGTTCACATTAATACGCCAGACGGACCATTAACGATTGATAACGATTTCGTTTTGGCCATGACTGGCTACCAACCCAATTATGCTTTATTCGAAGCACTAGGTATTGATATATCGGAAGATGAATTGAAAGTCCCTGTGCATAATGCAGACACTTTAGAAACCAATTTGCCAAATGTATATGTGGCTGGAGTAATCAATTCTGGAATGCAAACGAGTACGCTGTTTATTGAAAACACGCGGGTGCATTCTGAAATGATTATTAAGGCTATTCAGGCTAAGAATCCAGGTTCATAGTCGCAGTGATAACAAAGACACCCTCCAAGGGTTTGAAACCCTTGGAGGGTTGATTAATGGATACCTTCTACCCTACTTTCCATTTGATATTACAGCCCAAACTTGGTCGTTGTTCAAAATCAATTTTCTCGTTATTCAGCACGCAATCTAAGGCAGAGCGTAAATCTTTGCCCGTTACAGGCTGACTATTATTCCCTGGTCGGGAATCATCTAATTGCCCACGATAAACGCATTTTAATTCGGCATCAAAGACATAAAAATCTGGAGTACAAGCCGCTTGATAGCTTTTAGCCACCTCTTGGCTTTCATCGTACAGATAAGGGAAAGTATAGCCTACTTTTTCGGCCTCCACCTTCATTAACTCAGGCGAATCTTGTGGATAGTTTTCAACATCGTTTGAGCTGATGGCTATAAAAGACACGCCTTTCGCTTGATAGTCTTTTGCCAAGCCTACAATTCCTTCGTCCACATGCTTCACAAAAGGGCAGTGATTACAGATAAACATAATCACCGTGGCTTTGTCAGATTTCAGCTCATTCAATGAAAGCATTTGACCAGAAACAGTATCCAGTAATTTAAAATCATGAGCTAGTGTTCCTAGCGGTAGCATGTTGGATGGTGTGCGGGACATGGCAGGGGAGTTATTGGTGATAAGTTATAAGTAAATAGTTTAAGCCTTATGGTAAACTTAAAACTAGTTAAATCAAGCAGCTAGCACATCCTAAAGAGGTTTCTATTTCATGAAATAGAAACCTCTCATTTTTAAGTTCTATGGTCTCTTTACAAGAGTAGCTTGTTGCGGAAAATAGTTTTCACCTGCTATCTTTTTGGTGACTTTCCATTCAATCTTATCCGCACTTATAAAACGAATCTCTGCTTGTCCCTCTCCATCCGCAAAACTCCCTTTAAAAGTGACTTTTAAGACATTGTTCGTTATTGAACCTTTTATTGATATTTCATCCTCATCAATAATACCAACACAGTCTGACTTATTTCCATTAAGTGCTGAAATACAATGTGTACCTGTAACGAATGTATTCAATTCATTCAACTCTAAATTGAACGTACTAGTATCATCGTTTTTTATCCACTCCCATTGTCCTGAATAATTATTCTGTACACGGCTAAACACAGAATTAGACTTACTAATCAAAACACCCGTTATTAAAACTAGGAACACTAAGGCAATAAGCACTTTCAACAAATTATTTTTTGATTTCATAATTTCAACAATTTACATTCTTCTTGTTTTGGAGAGTTTTATCCTTAAATTTATTTACTCTATCTTTCCAACCATCCAAAAACTGTTCTTGAGATTTATCCTTAGCAGCTATTCTTTCGTAATAAGAAATTCGATCCATTTTCAGTTGATTATATAACATCATTGGATTTGCCGCGTTTATAGCATTTAAAGTATTTGGCCCCATCCCACCGTCTATAGTCAAACTGTTGCCAAAGTGTTCGTTTAATGTCTTTTGTAAAATCTTAATTGCGTTTCCACCAGCATTGACGTAAAATCAAACATAAAATATCTAGTATCACCATCATTGATATTCTCACCCCCGCTTTTACTCCAGTATTTAGCTTTATATATCTTTTTTGCATCGGCTTCACTTAGATTCTTTAAGTTGTCTAATGTGGGTTCTTTACCCAGAATCTTCAGTGCATTCTCCTTCCATGTGTTCCAAGCAATTCCACGATTTGTTGCCCCCCCCTTGTCATCCGGATTATTCACAAAACCGCCCTCTGATTTTAGAATGTTCTCAACTCTATTCTCAAAGGTACTACAATCTAGTTCATTCGCCTCTGGATCTATTATTGCAACCTCCTCCTTATCTTGGTCGCATGGGTCACTTCCTGCCATAGAGCCTCCATATTCTATACACTCTGTTACCAAAAAAGGCCTTCTTACCCCCATTTCACAATCAGTGAAGTAACCATCATTACCACAGATAGTGCTTGTCTCGAAATAATACCAATAGGTGTAGCAAAAAGTATTTCCCATGCCTGGCGTGGGCGCTTCAAACTCTGTGTACGGATCGTCTCCCCCTCCGCTACCCACGCTTACAACTTCAGTTTCTCTATCGCAAGGGTCATTTGAAGTATAAGGATCATCATAATAGTTAGCACCCCCTCTTCTAGAATCTGAAGTTGAAGGGCTAATGTACCGTTTTAATAATCTGCCGGTAAACCCTTCCGTTGATCCTGTAGCATCATATTTCGGTCTAAACTCTTCACCCATCACATAAGTAAGTAGATAAGGTCTCTTCCAATATCCTTCTTCATTTTTACCGATAATTAAAATTATGAAAAGTATAAGGATCTTCATCCTCATCCACTACGGCAAATGTATAATTTATATTACCAACCGTATCTATGAGTTCAGTAATACGATTCCAGTCAATAATCACGCCATAGGTTCTACCTTCATCATTTACACTAAGCCTATCATTACCACCCCTTAAGCCTAAGCCCTCCTGTAATTGACTCACGACATTCGGCACGTCTTTATATGTTAAATCTCTAATAGACCGAGTAGGTATAATTTCAGGCTCGATCATTTGATCCGTGCAACTACTCATAAATACGGCCAGTATTATAAGTGTAAAAATTTAGATTTCATGCTTTCGGTTTTACTTATAGTTAATCAATTACATTGATATTGAGCCGAATTAAACAAACAAATCTCAATAAAACAATAATCAATATTTTATTTTAATGAAATAAATTAAACATGAACCAAATAGAAACTACATAGCTAATTAAAACTTAAATAGCATATACTATCAAACCAAATGACTAAGTGCCAAACCAGCGAAAGTTAGGGCCAGGAAGAAGCCGAGCATATCGGTAACGGTGGTTAAAATTGGACCTGAAGCCAAGGCTGGATCCACTTTCATTTTCTTTAAAAACAATGGAATTGTACCGCCAATAGCAACGGCAACAACGGTGTTAATGGCCAAAGCACCACCCACTACTAGACCTAAATAGGCATTACCTTGCCAAAAGAAAGCCGCCAAACCAATCAATGCGCCAAGTACGACACCGTTAATCAAGCCCACTTTCACTTCTTGCCAAAGCACTCGCATTAATTCATAAGGCTTTACCACCCCAAGCGAAAGTTCTCTTAAACTTACCGCCACGGCTTGGTTACCAGAACAGCCACTCATGTCAGAAATTACTGGAAGGAAAACAGCCAAGGCAATTACTTCCTGTAGCGTGTCTTGGTAAAAAGCGATTACACTAGCTGCAACAATATTCAAAAGTATATTCACGCTCAGCCATGAAAGTCTTCTACGGGAACGAAGCAAAACGGGCATGGTACGCAGTTCTTCCCCGCCCACAATACCTTGCGTTTCCAATAACTCCGTATTAAAACGATCATTTTCAGCTTCTCTCACGTGCTTACGCATTACTATACCTAGCAATATATTCGCCTCGTTGACTACAGGTACTCCGTAAAAATCATATTTATCGAAAAAGCTGATGAGCTCGGTGAGGTGATCTGTATCCTTTACCGTAAGCGCATTTTTAATCACAATTTTTGAAAGCGGAACCGAAGCTTTAGAAAGCAGCAAATCACGCATTTGAAGCACCCCAACAAATACACCATTATCAACCACATAAATGTACTGAACGTTGTAATCTTCGTATTCTTCAGAATTATCGCGGAGCTTGGTGGTGATTTCACCTACGGTCTCAGTACATTCAAAAGCCAAATATTCTGTAATCATTACACCTCCAGCACTGTCCGAATCGTAATGGATTAGCCTACGTATGTTCTCCGCTTCCTTCGGATACATTTCCTCCAAAATGGCGTGTGCATCATCGTCATCCAGTTCAGAAATAATATCTACTTGCTCATCGGAATAGAGTTGGTTTAGAATAGAAGCCGCTGTTTCAGTTTCAACATCTTCGATCAGTTGAACTGCTTGAGATTGTGGAATTCGCTCCAGTAAGCTTGCGCCATCTTCGGCACTCATTAACCCCAGCAAATCATTCTGCTCGGTTCTATTCAAATGGCTAAAAGCATGAATAATGTCTTCCGACTTATTTTCATCCATGTAATCATGAATACCCTCTTGATCGGAAGAAGCAATTAATTCAGCCAGTTGCTCCCACGATTTCACTTCCTTCTCCATGCTGATTTTTCTCTTTTACTTTCTTACCCCTATGTGCATTAGGGCATCTCCTTGGTGAACGATTGGATTGTTATTCAAACCTATCACATAACCTGAAACAGGGCTTTTAATTTTGATTTTCGAACCCCCAAAAGGGTCACTGATATGACCGATAAGCTGGTTTTTCTCTACTTCGGAACCATACGGAACCATTGTTAAGAAAACACCTGAGGTTTTCGCCCTAATCCACGATGAGTTATTGATAGTTTTGGTGACATGTGGTGCTTCTGGTGCGCGTTCGCGCATACCTAAATGTTTCATTACCCTTAAAGCTCCGTTTATGCCTTGTTGAATTGCAAATTCATCAAATCGAGCTGATTCGCCTCCTTCATACACCAATATTTGCTTGCCCATTTTAGCCGCAGTTTGGCGCATAGATTTAGGTCTAAACGGACTGTTTAAAATAAATGAGGGTTGAAAAATTTCAGCAATCTTTTGATTTTTAGGTTCCTTCAGTGCGCACCGTATTTGTGGATAGTTCGTGCGGTCGGCCCCTCCCGTATGGAAGTCTAAACCCATATCTATTTTAGGAATTATATCTGTAGTGAGATAATGGGCTACCCTAGCGGCCAAAGAGCCATTTTTATTTCCCGGAAATGACCGGTTCACATCTTTGCCATCGGGCACATAGCGGCTAAAGTGAATAAAGCCAAACATATTAATGATGGGAATACAGATCACCGTTCCCACTCGTGGTATGTGCTGGTCTTTTTCAATAATTCTGCGGACAATTTCGGTACCGTTAATTTCATCACCGTGCATGCCTCCACTGAGGAGCAAAGTAGGCCCGTCAATTTCCGACCTGGCCACAGTAATGTGTAAATCAATTGGTGAATGTGATGGGAGCCGCGCAATATTAATATTGATTTTAGTCTCCTGACCTGGCAATATTTGCTTGCCTCCGATTACTAATGGTGTTTTCAATACTTATTTCTTTTTCAGTTGAATATCATAAACATCCGTTCTTCTGTCTTTCAAGTTACGAACTGCACCCTTGTTATGTAGCGTCCAGAGCAAGTCCAAATCTACATCGGCTACTAAAATCATTTCTGTATTTGGCGTGGCCTCGGCTTTAATTCCTGTGGTTGGGAAAGCAAAATCGCAAGGGGTAAAAACCACAGACTGTGCAAACTGAATATCCATGTTTTCAACCTTAGGAAGGTTACCTACCGAACCCGCAATGGCCACGTAACATTCGTTTTCAATTGCCCTTGCTCTAGCGCAATAGCGTACACGGGAGTATCCGTTTTGGGTATCAGTCAGGAACGGAACGAAAAGTATGTTCATGCCATCATTGGCCAAAATTCTTGGCAGCTCAGGAAATTCCACGTCATAACAAATCAACACACCGATTGGGCCACAATCAGTTTCATAAACTTTAATGTTATCTCCGCCCGTTAAGCCCCAATACTTGGCTTCATCTGGAGTCACATGCATTTTTGTATACTCTTCAAAAGTACCATCTCTTCGGCATAAAAAGCCAACATTATAAAGTTTAGGACCATCCATTTTAGGCATACTGCCTGTAATGATGTTTACATTATAGCTAATCGCCAATTTGGAGAAACGCTCTCTAATTTCATCGGTAAACTCTGCTAGCTTACGAATGGCTTCAGCCTCAGAAAGGTGATTGTACTTGGCCATTAATGGGGCGTTGAAGAATTCAGGAAATAAAGCGAAATCACTTTTGTAACCCGAAACGGCATCGACAAAAAATTCAATCTGCTCGAAAAGCTCATCAATTCCATTGTACGGCCGCATTTGCCATTGAATTAGCCCTAAGCGAACTACTGTCTTCTGATCACTAAGTTGTGGCTCTTGCTCTACATAATAGATATTGTTCCACTCTAAAAGTACTGCATAATCCTCCGACTCGTCATCACCCGGCATGTAGCCTTTAATCACCTTGTTTACGTGAAAATCATTGCTCAGCTGGAAGGTCAGGGTTGGATCATATAGTTCCTTTAGCTTTACTTTATCTATGTACTGCCTTGGGGTGAGCTCATTTGAGTATTTATGATAATTCGGAATTCGACCACCGAAAACAACCGCCTCTAGGTTCAAGTTTTCGCAAAGCTCCTTACGGGCATCATAAAGTCTTCGACCCAAGCGCAAGCCTCTAAAGTCAGGCTTTATAAATACCTCGATACCATAAATTACATCGCCATTAGGGTCGTGAGTAGAAAAAGTGTAGTTACCAGTTATTTTTGCATAAGTGTGATTATCGCCAAATTTATCGTAGTCTACGATTAAGCTCAAGGCGCAACCTGCTATTTCATCATCGGCTACAATCACCAACTGACCTTCAGGAAAAATATCTATGAGTTTCTGAATATGGTGTTCGTCCCACCAGCCTCCCGACCAATTTTCGTAGGCCGCTTTCATAGATTCTGTTAAGTTTTTGAAGTCACTAATTTCAAGTTGTCTCAGTTCAATTTTCTGTATTTCCCTCATATCTTATTAAGATAGTAAATGCCTGCAATGTTCAAATAAAAAATGATTGATAGTAAGAATATTTTCACTTAAAAAACCCTTCAATCTTATGGTGAATCATTTTATCTATGACAGGCTTTTTGGCAAAAGTCACTTATACCTGCTTATTTTTTAACCTTCATTAATGGCAGGCCAAAGCAAGTTATTATGCTTCGATTAGGGCAATAAGTACACTAGAGCAACAGCAAATTTTTGACAGAATCATCTTCACGAAGTTTACCGCAAAAAACCAAGCGGAAACGAACCTGAAGGTGTAAGCCCTTGGCAAATAGGGAGAGGTTATAGTTGATAAATTATCGAACTTTTTAAATACGCTATAACATTTAGAGTTCGTTACAGAATTGAAGTTTTCAAATCCCTTCGTAAAATTGATTTGATACAAATATGTTTTGGTTGATAAGGAGTTCATACGGGGCTCCTTTTCTTTTTTCAATTGGGTGTAAAAAGAAAACCCCAGCCAATGGCTAGGGTTTTAATATGTTTAGCGAAGTACACCTATTTATTCTTTAGGCCCTTCTTCTTTCTTTTTACTCGCTTTTTTCTTCTTTGTTTTTAACGTTAAAGCCTCACCTTCTCCACTGTAGTCGGCAACAAGAGTATCGCCTTCATTTACGCTTCCTTTCAGAATTTCTTCAGCAATTTGGTCTTCCAAATATTTCTGAATTGCTCTGTTCAAAGGTCTGGCACCAAACTGAGGATCAAAACCTTTATCGGCCAAGAAATCCTTAGCTTTTTCGGTCAACTCAATTTTGTAACCCATTTCTTCGACACGTTTGAATAGTTTGCTGAGTGTGATGTCGATGATTTTGTGAATGTCTTCTCTTCCCAAAGAATTGAAAATGATCACATCATCCAAACGGTTTAAAAACTCAGGGCTGAAAGTCTTTTTCAAAGCACGCTGAATGGTATCTTTCATTACAGCGTCCTCGTTTTCCTTTCTCGACTGAGTGCTAAAACCAATTCCAGTTCCGAAATCTTTCAAGTCACGTACTCCAATATTGGAAGTCATAATAATGATGGTATTTCTGAAATCTACTCTTCGACCTAAGCCATCTGTAAGAATACCGTCATCCAATACTTGTAATAGAATATTGAAAACGTCTGGGTGTGCTTTTTCGATTTCATCGAGCAACACCACAGAGTAAGGCTTTCTTCTTACTTTCTCAGTAAGCTGACCACCCTCTTCGTAACCCACATAGCCCGGAGGCGCTCCTACCAAGCGAGATACCGAGAATTTCTCCATGTACTCACTCATGTCTATTCTTACCAAAGAATCCTCTTTGTCGAATAAATAGGTTGAAAGCTCCTTGGCCAATTCTGTTTTACCAACACCAGTAGGGCCTAAGAAAACAAAGGTTCCTATTGGCTTTCCTGGGTCTTTTAGGCCAACTCTGGTACGCTGAATCGCTTTGGTCAATTTAGCAATTGCCTCATCCTGACCAATTACGCGTTTCTTAAGTTGTTCGCCCATTCCTACCAGTTTTGATTGCTCTTTTTGTGCAATTCGTTTTGTAGGAATACCCGTCATCATAGCGATAACTTCGGCTACATTTTCTTCATCAACTGTATAGCGCTTCGCTTTACTTTCATCTTCCCATTTGGCCTTCGCTCTATCAAGCTGATCAATGAGTTTCTTTTCTTTATCTCTTAATTGAGCAGCCTCTTCGTATTTCTGACTTTTAACTACTCGATTTTTTTCTTTCTTAATATCCTCAATGGCAGCCTCTAAACTAACAATATCATCTGGTACATGGATATTGTTGATGTGTACTCTTGCACCCGCTTCATCTAAAACGTCTATGGCCTTATCTGGCAGAAAACGATCAGAAATATAACGATCAGAAAGCGCTACACAGGCCTTAATTGCCTCTGGAGTATAATTTACATGGTGGTGTTCTTCATACTTTTCTTTGATATTTTCAAGAATCATAGCGGTTTCCTCAACTGTAGTTGGATCCACCATTACTTGTTGAAAACGTCTCGCTAAAGCACCATCTTTCTCGATATACTGACGATACTCATCCAAAGTTGTCGCTCCAATGCATTGAATTTCGCCACGAGCTAAGGCTGGCTTAAACATGTTAGAAGCATCTAGCGAACCCGATGCCCCACCTGCGCCAACAATGGTATGCAGCTCATCAATAAACAGGATCACTTCAGGCGACTTTTCAAGCTCGTTCATTACAGCTTTCATTCGCTCTTCAAACTGGCCTCTGTATTTAGTACCAGCTACAAGAGATGCCAAATCAAGCGTTACTACTCTTTTATTGAACAGTATTCTCGACACTTTCTTCTGAATAATTCTTAAAGCCAAACCTTCGGCAATAGCAGATTTACCCACGCCTGGCTCTCCAATAAGAATCGGATTGTTCTTTTTTCTTCTACTTAAGATTTGAGCTACACGCTCAATTTCTTTCTCTCTCCCCACAATCGGGTCGAGCTTATCTTCTTCCGCATATTTGGTCAGGTCGCGACCAAAGTTATCAAGCACAGGCGTGCGCGATTTTTCAGTACCTTTTTGGCCTGGCTTATCGGAAGAAGCTCCCGATCCGCCTCCAAACATTTTTGAAGAATCGTCATCAGAATCATCTGTGTCAGATGATGCCAATGGTGTTTCATTGTCTGTCTGGTATTCCAGCATTTCCTTTACAACCTCGTAGTTCACATCAAATTTTTCTAAAATCTGAGTGGCAATATTGTCTTCGTCTCTTAAAATAGAAAGCAACAAATGCTCAGTACCAATCAATTGGCTCTTAAAGATTTTTGCTTCTAAATAAGTGATTTTAAGTACTTTTTCTGATTGACGGGTAAGCGGAATATTTGCCAAATTCTTGACATTATGATTGGCCGTACCTTTGGTTGCACGTTCCACTGATTCTCGCAATTCTTCTAGCGAAGTACCAAGTTTTTTCAAGATACCCACCGCGATGCCTTCTCCTTCTCTGATCATTCCTAGCAAAAGGTGCTCCGTGCCAATATAATCGTGACCCAAACGAAGCGCCTCCTCACGGCTCAGCGAAATGACTTCTTTTACTCTATTCGAAAATTTAGCTTCCATTTATTCCTTTCTGAATGGCTTGTTCTAATTATTATAGGATAGATCAATATAGTATTTTCTATTTACGATCTAACACAAAACGTAATCAAAAGATTATTTGTTCAATGAACTAACAACTGACCGCTTTAAAACCTCTAAGGCTTCTGGGCCTGTACAAAACAAAAGATCTAAGATGTTAAGGTTTGAAACAAAGTTACTGCCAAATATCTGTTGATAAGGTTTTGGGTCAAACCAAAGCAGTTCCGAGATTGGCTTTCTAGGGTGAATATCCCCCCTCATATCCGTTAAATCGGGTTTAGTAATTTCTTCAATGTTTTCTTGCCAAATCACAGGTTTGTCAATTTGCAGAAACTTGAGACACATTGTCAGTAATGACTTGTTAAGGGCAAATAAATGACTTGGGCTAGAATACAGTATCTTTTTTATTTCTTCTGAATAGAAATCAAAGAAAGGCGATTTACCATAGGCAGACTGAATGGCACGCCAATGATTGTTCACCCATTTTTGGTGATAGTCGATTTTAACTTCCTGAATTGGAATTCTCTTATTCGCACCAAACACAGGCACCGATAAGTCAAGCGGGCCATTCGAGGTTAAAATTGTACTTCGATTTAAATAAGTTCTTTTTTCAAACCTCCCTTGGCTTGCGATGTATATCTCATCTGCTTTATAAAGCGCAGAAAAGTAAGCGATAGAGGGTAAATAATGAAGTTCTATGAGAATGTTCTGCATCAAAACAATCCTTCAGTCTCTCCCAAACCTTCTCTAATAATCTCGAATTGGTCGTTAGAGCAATCAATAACGGTTGAAGGCACATTACCTCCATAACCCCCATCAATTACAATATCTACAAGGTTTTCGTACTTCTCGAAAATCAAACTCGGATCAGTTGAGTATTCAATCACATCGTCTTCACCCTGAATAGAAGAAGTAATGATTGGCCGCCCTAGTTCTTTTACCAAAAGGCGCGGAATACTATTGTTCGGCACTCTAATCCCTACCGTTTTCTTCTTAGCATTCAAAATTTTCGGCACACTACTGTTAGAGTTTAAAATAAAGGTATAAGGCCCTGGAAGCACCTTCTTCATCATTTTAAACACTGGAGTGCTAAGCTGTTTTACGTATTCAGAAATCTCACTTAAATCGTAACAAATAAATGAAAGGTTCTGGGGTTTTACGTTTTTGATTTTACAAACCCGCTCTACTGCTTTGGTATTCGAAAAATCACAACCAATACCATAAACCGTATCGGTTGGATAAATAATTACTCCCCCATCTCTCAAAACCGATACTATGTAATCGATTTTCTCCTGCTCAGGGTTCTCAGGATAAAGTCTTATTAATTCGGCTTGCATTAGTCTTCATTTAACGAATCGAAGTTATGACAAAAACCCTATTTTTGTAACCCAATGAAGAAAAGAAAGATTTTCCTGTTAGCAATGGTGGTGTTTTCGGTACTCCTCACCTCCTTTAGTTTTTATTTCTACCAAATGTTTTACGGGGCCAATATTCTTATTGAGCAAGCCGATACTTCTATTACAATTGAATATGGTGAAGGATTTGATGAAGTACGAAACAAATTTTACGATGCCAACATCATCAATGACCCTATATCATTCAGTTTTGTGTCAAAAACCATGGGTTACCAAGACTTGGTAAAACCTGGGGTTTATTACTTGAAATCTGGTATGTCGAACCTTGAAGCGGTAAGAATGCTCAGAGCAGGCGATCAAATGCCTGTTAGAATTACTTTCAATAATGTTAGGTTGAAACATGAACTGGCTGAAAAAATCACTGACAATACTGGTATTCAACCAGCTGAATTTGAAGCACTCTTAAATGATGATGCCTTCTTGGAAAAATATGGAGTAAATACAGAAAATGTAATGACCTTGTTTTTGCCCAATACCTATGAGGTATACTGGACAATTAAGCCTGAGGAATTATTCTCAAAAATGGCCGAAGAACATAAGAAATTTTGGACGGCAGACAGATTGGCAAAAGCAAAAACATTAGACTTAACGCCTGTTCAGGTATCCGTTTTAGCTTCTATTGTTCAGGCCGAAAGTATAAAAAATGACGAGCGCCCAACTATTGCAGGGCTTTACCTCAACCGACTTGAAAGAAATATTGCGCTTCAGGCCGACCCCACTTTAGTTTATGCCTTGGGTGACTTTACAATCCAAAGGGTGTTGAATGAGCACAAAAGAGTTCAAAGCCCATACAATACTTATTTAAATAGAGGTTTACCTCCTGGGCCAATTAACTTACCCACCATATCTTCTATAGATGCTGTATTGAATTACGAAAAGCATGATTATATTTATATGTGTGCCAAAGAAGATTTTTCTGGGTATCACAGGTTCGCCAAAACATTGGTTCAGCATAATAAGAATGCAGCCTTGTTCCAAAAAGCACTGAACGAAAGAAGAATATTCAGATAATGTATACTGCTTCCACCCAAATTAGGGTAAGATATGCCGAAACAGACCAAATGGCTTATGTCTATTACGGTAACTATGCTATGTATTACGAAGTAGCAAGAGTAGAAGCGTTGAAACAAATTGGGTTCAGTTATGGTGAATTGGAAAAAGCGGGAATTATGATGCCTGTACATGAAAACTACAGCAAATATCATAGCCCAGCTAAATATGACCAGCTGCTTACTATTAAAGTGACCATACCAGAAATACCGAAAGTAAGAATGCGCTTCAATTACGAAATAAGAAACGAACAAAATTACCTTATTAATGAAGGCATGACTACGTTGGTTTTCGTGAATATGGAATCCAATAAACTTACCAAGGCACCAAAAGAATTAGTTCAAGTATTAGAACCCTATTTTGATGAAAAATAGAATTCTAAAATTTGTATTTGAAAACAAGTATTACCTTAAACTGGTAGCCTTTCTTCAGAAAATAAAGCTAGGGAAAGACAAAATTGGTCTTTATGACGCCATTCTGATCTTTATCAGAAAAATGTCAAATGATGAAATTCTAGATCGCGCCAACGGGGTAGCATTTAGTTTCACAATGGCCATTTTTCCGGCAATTATATTTCTATTTACCTTAACGCCCTACATTCAAAACTTCTTCCCTGAACTCACCAACGATGAGATCATAGGATTTTTGAAAGACATATTACCTTCGAATTTATACAACGCAGCAGAAACCACGATCCACGACATTATCAGTAAACAGCGTGGCGGACTACTTTCAGTCGGTTTTATTCTTACATTAATTTTGTCTACCAATGGTATGACCTCACTAATGAGTGCCTTTAATGCTTGTTATAAAACCAATGAAACTAGGGGCTTTTTCTCCATTAGATTCATTGCTACTATATTAATTTTCATTCTTGCGCTATCTTTTATCATTTCGATTGCACTGCTTATTGTAGGCCAACAAATGATCCTTGATTCGGAAATCAGAGCCATCATCAATGACAATATTTCTGTAGATTTAGTCTTTATTTTGAGGTTTGTATTTCTCTACCTTATATTTCAAATCGCAATATCTTCCATATACTATTGGGCTCCGGCAATCCACGAAAAATGGCATTTCCTGAGCATAGGGTCAGTATTTTCAACTTTGGCAATTATTGTTTCTTCATTTGGTTTCTCTTATTACGTTAACAATTTTGGCAATTACAATAAGCTTTATGGCTCGATTGGGGCATTGTTGGTGTTAATGCTTTGGCTATTCATAATTTCCCTCATTTTACTAGTAGGATTTGAAATGAATGCGGCTATCGACAAGGCCAAAATGGAAATTCGTGAAGCAAATGATAAATAATTTTGCCTTGGCTATTTGCAAAAATAAAATTACCACTATCTTTGCAGTCCCAAACGGGAGATCACACACAGAGGAGTGGCAGAGTGGTCGAATGCGGCGGTCTTGAAAACCGTTGTACCGCGAGGTACCGGGGGTTCGAATCCCTCCTCCTCTGCACTATTAAGGGTCCGTTCGTCTAGGGGTTAGGACACTGGGTTTTCATCTCAGCAACAGGGGTTCGATTCCCCTACGGACTACTTCAAAAAGCTCAGCATTTGCTGGGCTTTTTTGTTTAATTGCCTTATGTAGAATATTTAGGAGGTAGTTTGCCAGCAAGCTGGCCCAATTCTAAATTCTTCGAGCGAAAGAATTTATAACGAGTAACATTAACTAGATCGAAAGAATTTTAGCGATCCTAAATTCCTCAGCATCAATTTTCTTAATGGTTTTAACCGCCTCACTGATGGGTGTATAAACCACGTTACTATTAACCACCCCTACCATAACATTGGATTGCCCATTTAACAAGCCCTCAACAGCCGCAACACCTAACCTGCTAGCAAGAACTCTATCGGAGGTTGTAGGCGAACCACCTCGCTGTAAATGCCCTAAAACTGTTACACGAATATCAAAGTAATCTAACTGAGCTTTTACTTTGGCAGCTATGTCATAAGCAGAACCAAGTTTACAACCCTCGGCTACGATGACAATGTTAGAGGCCTTTTCGCTAGACGCCCCTCTTTGGAGTCTTCTGATCAAATCATCGATTCCCCAATTGTGTTCTGGCAATAGCATTGCAACAGCACCACCGCTTATCCCCGAGTTTACGGCTATAAAGCCAGCGTCTCTGCCCATGACTTCTACAAAGAAAAGTCTTTCGTGAGAAGAGGCAGTGTCTCTTATTTTATCAATAGCTTCAGTAGCTGTGTTACAGGCAGTATCATATCCAATAGTAAAATCTGTTCCTGCTAAGTCATTGTCAATAGTACCAGGAATTCCTAAAACGGGAACATCATATTCTTGGCTAAAAACATCAGCACCAGTAAATGAACCGTCACCACCAATCACCACTAACGCATCTAGATCATTTGCTTTGAAATTATCATAGGCCTTAGCCCTCCCTTCTTTAGTTCTGAACTCATCACTTCTAGCGGAAAGTAGAAATGTACCGCCACGGCTAAGAATATTAGAGACTGACCGAACTTGAAGCTGTTCTATATCTCCATTGATAAGGCCATCATAGCCTTTATATACTCCATAAACATCGAGGTTATAATAGACGCTAGACCTAACCACTGCCCTGACAGCTGCATTCATTCCTGGGGCATCTCCTCCGGAGGTTAACACTGCTATTTTCTTGATGTTCGCTTTCATATTATTCATTAAATAGAGTTTCAAAATCTAAGTGATACTCAAACAAAAAGGTGATCCTTTCGAATCACCTTAAATATAACTTCAATATGTTTAATTCTTTTAAACGCCTTCTGCTACGACTTCTTTCACATCATTTGGAAGCATTCTCTTCAGCAAGTTTTCAATACCAGATTTTAAGGTAACCGCTGAGGCTGGACATCCGCTGCAAGAACCCTGAAGGTTTACCTTCACCACTCCATCATTAAAAGAAGCAAAGCCAATAGCTCCACCATCTTGTTCAACCGCAGGGCGAATGTATTCGTCAAGAATACCTTTTATTTGTTTTACAACTTCAGAGTCGTTCTCATCAAACAATGGATCTTTATCTAATTCCTGAAGAATTAAAGGCTTGTCATTTTCTAAGTAAGGCTTAATTACATTTTTAATTTCGTTCTGAATTTCTGGCCACTCTACCGATTCAGATTTAGTTACTGTAATAAAGTTACTCATGTAGAAAACTCTTTCTACTGAAGGAATTTTAAATAGTTCTTGAGCCAATGGAGAATCCTTTGCAGACTCCATATTTGGATAGTCAAAACTAACGCCTTCTTGCAGAAGCATAAAATTCACCACAAATTTCATTGAATTTGGGTTGGGGTTAGCCTCCATGTATATATTTACCGCTTTCATATCTAACTGTCTAGTCCTTTTGAACTACAAAGGTACTCGAAAAGTTTCTCAGTCTTCCTTTAATTCGTCTTCAGATTTGGCTACCAAAGTGGCTACGGTGGCATCACCAGTTACATTCACTACTGTTCTAAGCATATCCAAAGGCCTATCTACAGGGAAAATGATAGCGATCCAAGCAGGATTCAAGCCTACCGATTGAAGTACCACAACCATCATTACAATACCTGCACTTGGCACTGCTGCCGAACCAATTGACGCCAAAGTTGCAGTAAGAACAATGGTAAGCTGTTGTGTTACAGATAAATCCACCATGTGCATTTGCGCCATAAACACAACAGCTACGGCTTGGTACAAACTAGTACCATCCATATTCACTGTTGCACCAATAGGCAACACGAAACTTGAAACGTTTTTAGACACCCCTAGATTATCTTCAACGCACTCCATTGTTACTGGCAAAGTAGCAGCACTAGAACTGGTAGAGAAAGCTAAAAACTGAGCTGGACTAATTTTTTGAAAGAACTTTTTATAAGTCAGGCTTTTAACAAAACCCTTGACAATTAGAGGATAAAAAACAAAAATCAAGAAAAGAAGCCCAATGACCAATGTTACAGAGTATGAGGCTAGGCCTTTAAATATTTGCAGAACCTCTCCTGGTGTATCGGCCATTTTGGAAATAACACCAGCCAATAATGCAAAAACAAAGAATGGTGCTGACTTCATGATGAGGTCTACCATTTTAAGGAATACCTCATTTGTGGCGTCAACAAAGTTCTTTAAGCCTGCCCCTTTTTCGTCTGGCACTAGCGCCAAACAAACTCCAAAGAAGATGGCAAAGAAAATCACTTGAAGCATCAATTTATCATTAGAAAGGGATAAAATAATGTTTTCAGGAACCATATCGACTAAGAACGAAAGCGGTCCTTCATCCTTCTTTTCTTCAGCCGTTGCTTTCTTTTCTTCTACCAGTTTCTTTTCGGCTTCGGTCATTTCCTTGCGGAAATCAAGCCCATTATACTTAGGATCATCTAAGTAGTGTTTCCCATCTAAAATTTCTACTCCATCCGTAGCAGAAACCCATTCTTCGTATTGTAAACGGTTTTTAATTCTTTGTTCTTCATCAATAAAATCACCTGGTCTGATAACATTTACTAGAATTAAACCAATACCTACAGCAAAAATAGTCGTCACCAAATAGAATGATAAAGTTTTCCCACCCATTCGACCCAACTTAGACAAGTCCTTTAGTCCGGAAATACCGCCAATGATTGAGAATAACACCAATGGCACAGCGATATACTTCAACATTCTAATAAAGATTTGTCCGAAAGGATCAATCCAATTAGTGGTGAAATCATTCCAACCTAATGCACTTGATATAAATGCCCAGATAACACCGGCCAAGAGCCCGATCATTATTTTGACATGAAGAGGAAGCTTTTTCATATATATTGGGAGATAGTCTAAATTCGATTAGTCTCGCTAATTAGCAAATAATCAGCAATTACCAAAGCAGCCATTGCTTCAACAATAGGTACTGCACGCGATACTACACAAGGATCGTGACGGCCTTTACCTTCAACCGTAACCCTGTCACCCGCCTCATTAATACTCTCTTGGTCGGTCATGATGGTAGCCACCGGTTTGAAAGCTACATTGAAGTAAATATCCTGTCCGTTCGATATGCCTCCTTGTATACCACCAGAGTAATTTGTTCTGGTTTTCACTAAGTTATTGTCCATATAGAACTCATCATTATGTTCCGAACCATTGAGTTTTACTCCTTCAAAACCACTTCCATATTCAAAGCCCTTCACCGCATTTATAGATAGCATGGCCTTGCCTATTTCGGCATGAAGTTTATCAAAAACTGGCTCGCCCAAACCGGCCGGAACCCCTTGAATCACTCCTGTAACAATTCCACCAATGGTATCGCGGTTTTTACGTGTTTGGTCAATTAACTCAATCATTTTATCGGCCATTTCCGGATCGGGGCAACGAAGAATATTGTCTTCGATTTTTGTGAGGTCGAGTTGAGTATAATCTTTATCGAGTTTTAAGTGGCCTACTTGAGACACATATGCATAGAATGAAATGCTGTGGTGCTTGAGAAAAAGTTTAGCAACAGCTCCGGCCGCAACACGTGCAACCGTCTCTCTCGCAGAGCTTCTTCCTCCGCCTCTATAATCCCTAATACCATACTTTGTTTGAAAAGTATAGTCGGCATGTGAAGGCCGAAACTTATCCGCAATGTGCGAGTAATCTTTACTCTTCTGATCTTGATTTCGGATCATAATACTAATAGGTGTTCCTGTAGACTTCCCTTCGAAAACACCTGAAACGATTTCAAACTCGTCTGCTTCTTTTCTTTGGGTTGTAATTTTAGACTGACCAGGTTTTCTCCTATCTAATTCTGATTGAATAAACGCTTCATCAATAAGCAAACCCGCTGGGCAGCCATCAATGATTACACCCAAAGCCTTTCCGTGCGATTCACCGTAAGTATGGATTCTGAAAAGATTACCGAAACTGTTTCCCATTTATTTTTTAAAGTAGATAAAACCAGCGCCCGCGAACATAGCCAATATTAAAATATTAGCCAGTATTTGCATGGTTTTATCTTCAGTCATACTCTCTAATTTATTCGATTTATCTTCGATTGAGTCGTAAAACGAGCCTAAATCGACTGAAGAAATTGAAATGTTCTTTTTGCTTTCACCCGTCACTTCAAACTTCACTTCAGATTTAAGCGTATCGTATTTCGCTGTTTTTGGGTTGAAGTATACCCAACTAAAATAATCTCCCATATTGTACTCGCCTGGTTCATTTGGCAAGCCATAATAGGTAAACTTTTTTGAGCCCGTTACTCTACTATTGTTACGACTTATATCTTGGCTCACATCTGGAGGATAAAATTCAATGGCCTTATTGCTAGGGATTTTTGGTGCAGTAATTCCCGAAATATTTCCTTCTCCATAAATGCCGAAGGTATATTCAAAGCTACCACCCGTTTCTAGCGTTCTTTTGTTCATTTTTTCATCCAAGAAGAACTCTCCTACAGCTACTGACTCTTTAAGCGGATGTGGAGGCAGAGGCTTTACCTTCACGGTCTTTTCTTTAGAATAAAAGGTTTTGAAGTCTTCTTTCCTGTCTCTTCCGAAGAAAGATGGTGACTTGGCTACCTGATACTTTATCATTTCGAAAGGCACGGAAGGGAAAACTATTGGATCGAGGTTAAGCGGATAATATGTGGCCCGATAGATTTTATATTTTGTATAACCCTTGCCACCAACATTCACTTTCTCAGGAGCAATATTTTCAATATTAAAGTTTTCTTCCCAGCTATTTGTAGGGCGTAGGGTTTTCAACACTTCAGATAATTGAGTACCGGGATCACTAAATTGTAAAGGAGCTCTGTTATCATCGGCAACATAAAAAGCAAATGTAGCGGTAAAGCCTTCTCCTAAATATACTTCGTCTTTATCTGTGGTAAGGGCCAAAAAGGCATCTTCCTTTATATCCACAAACTCAGGATCTTTGTCTTCTCCAAACAAATTGTCAAACGGACTATGGCCATATGGCGTTCTGCCCGTATTTCTTCTTGTTTCCACTGGTGGTGTAATTTTAATTTTCTTTCCTTTAGAAGACACCGTTTCTCCGTTTACCTCAAGTGAAAAGTCTTCTAACTGGTAAGTACCCTCTTCTAAAGGAAGATAACGTTGAATAATACTCTGCGAAGAGCTCACTTGCCCGTTAATTATGCTCGTACTGCTACTAGAAGAAGTTCCTCTTTTGGCAAAACCATCAATATTCGGGAAGTCTGTATACGATTTCAACTTTCCATTCAACACCGTTACTTTAATTGTAAAAAGCTGATTGAGGCCCACTTCATCAGGCCCTAATTCAATAGTAGTTGATTGCGCCTTTGCCACCAAGCCAAAACATATGAGACAGGCGACAAGAATGAATTTTGAACTGGTAATTCTCATGTCTATTTATTATATTCGCTTCTCCTCAAACGAAGAGGATTTAAAGATAATTTAAATTTTTGGGGTAACTAAATCTTCATCGCTTCGTTCGTAACTACGTGCGGCAGGCACATTAGATTCATAACCAATTAAACGCTCTTGACATGTTGGAATATTTCAAAACTATCCTCGCGAAGGTGAGCTTCGATAAGAAGCTGTTTGAAAAAGAGTTGAGAAAGGCTATTCATTCCGTAATCGGAGATGAATTAGAAGAATTAAAACGGTGGTGCTATACGAAATTTGGGCACTTATACGGAAATGTTCTCGAAGAACAGTTTTTACTCGCTAGATAAAATTATTGAATAACACCGCCCATTGCAACCTTAGCAATGGGCTATTTTTTTGCCATTTTTATATTCCTTTTTAGACCCTCAAGTTTGGTTCTTTTCACTGCCGAACCTTTAAAAACCGACCTAAAAACCTCCTCTGTTAAATCTTGCCAATTATTGTTAAATAATTCTAACAGCTCATTTTTAGGATGAAAGGCAGGTTCTGAATGGGGTTTTGAGAACCTATTCCACGGACAGACCTCTTGGCAGATGTCGCAGCCGAAAACCCAATTATCCATTTTACCTTGAAAGCTATCGGGAATCTGATCTTTCAGCTCAATGGTTAAGTAAGAAATACATTTGTTTGCGTCTACTTCATAAGGGGTAATTGCATCTGTAGGGCAAGCGTCTATACATCTAGTGCAGGTTCCACAATAATCTTTGATAGGGCCGTCAGGCTCAAGTTCTAAATCAATAATCAATTCAGCTAAAAAGAAGTAGCTGCCTTGCCCTTTATTAATAAGCAAAGTGTTTTTTCCTAACCAACCTAAACCACTTTTAGCTGCCCATTGGCGTTCCATTACTGGAGCCGAGTCTACAAACACGCGTCCCTCCACTTCACCAATTTCTTCCTTTAAAGTTGACATAAAGGTTTTCAGTCGATCTTTAATCACAAAATGATAATCATCACCATAGGCGTATTTAGCGAGTTTTAAGTGATCGGGATGTTGTTCGGCCAAATCCTTTTCTGGATAATAATTATAGAGTAGTGAAACCACAGATTTAGCTCCCGGCACCAGCTTACTAGGGTCTAAACGCTTATCGAAATGGTTTTCCATATAGCACATTTCACCATGATTACCTTTTTTAAGCCAAGCTTCTAAGCGTGGGGCTTCATCGGCCAAAAACTCTGCTTTGGAAATACCACAGAAATCAAAGCCTAGTTTTTGAGCCGTTTGTTTGACGATGGTGGTATTTGTGTTAATGTTTTGCAAGTAGTTTAAATCCTAAATTTCTTAAAATGAGCTTCTGTTTTTAGTGTTCAGTCACCTCTCACCTCCCTACCCTCCTCTAGGAGGGAATAATTTTTCAGTTAATAACTCAGCCTTTACACATAAAAAGCATTCCGCTTTAGGACTGAAATATCTGCTATACCTCAAAACCATTCCCCTCTCGAGAGGGGCTTGGGATGTGTTGTTAAGACAGCATAAAGCTTAACTAAGCATCAAACAAATTACCTGTTTGTCCGCCAAGGGGTTTAAGGTTCAAATGTTTATAAGCCAAGTCTGTTGCTTCGCGACCGCGGGAGGTTCGCTTAAGGTAACCCTCTTGAATTAAGAAAGGCTCATAAACTTCTTCTATAGTTTCGGCCTCTTCACCTACTGCCGTAGCAATGGTTGAAATCCCCACTGGCCCGCCTTTGAATTTCTCGATAATTGTGAGCAAAATACGATTATCCATTTCGTCCAAACCATGCGAATCAACGTCTAAAGCGTTTAATGCCATTTCACTTATGGCTTTGGTAATCGTTCCTGTTCCCTTGATTTGAGCAAAATCTCTTGTTCTGCGCAAAAGGTTGTTGGCAATACGTGGGGTTCCTCTACTTCTTCGGGCAATTTCGTAGGCTGCATCATCGTCAATTGGTGTATTGAGAATATCCGAGGAACGCTGTACAATGGTGGTTAATAATTTCGCATCGTAGTATTCCAATCTGGCATTTATACCAAAACGCGCACGCAATGGCGAAGTCAATAAACCCGACCTTGTAGTGGCTCCGATTAATGTAAATGGCTCTAATGAAATTTGGACTGAACGCGCATTTGGCCCAGAATCAAGCATAATATCGATGCGGTAATCTTCCATAGCGGAATACAGATACTCCTCCACAATAGGGTTCAGTCTGTGGATTTCATCGAT
The DNA here is from genome assembly GCF_001267955.1 of Roseivirga seohaensis subsp. aquiponti. NCBI lineage: Bacteria > Pseudomonadati > Bacteroidota > Cytophagia > Cytophagales > Roseivirgaceae > Roseivirga > Roseivirga seohaensis. The sequence continues at coordinate 91,573 of NZ_JSVA01000005.1, read as the reverse complement.
AAAAAGCACATCGCCATGTTCTAAATTGGTCAGTAAACCAGCCAAATCGCTAGGCTTATCGAGCACTGGCCCAGAAGTAATCTTTAAATCGGATTTGAGTTCATTGGCAATAATGTGTGATAGGGTGGTTTTACCCAACCCCGGAGGGCCATGTAATAGCACATGATCCAAAGGTTCTGAACGCCCTTTCGCTGCCAGAACAAATATTTTTAAGTTCTCAACAATTTTGTGTTGCCCCGTAAAGTCTTCAAAACTCAGCGGCCTCAGTGCTCTCTCAATATCCTTTTCTTCGGGGTTGAGATGGTCATCTTCAGCATTTAAATAGTCTTCGCGCATTCACCAATCTTTTTGCTAAGATAGCAGTTAGTTTTTTTCACTTAATCAATCTTTTACTCTTTAACCTTACTTCGAGGAAAAGCACTCATTATCTTTGCTCAAATTTTGAGATAATGGACAAGAATCAAAGGTCTAGAATATACCTACTCGTGTTAGTAATTGCAATTTTTGCAGTTTGGAAATACCGTGAGAGCCAAAAACCAAAAATGGTGTTGGTTCAAGGCACCACAATGGGCGTTATTGCTTACAACATTAAGTATATTGACAAAGACCTCAGGAATTTCAAAAAGGAAATTGATTCACTTTTGGCCGACTTCAACCAGTCGCTTTCTACTTACATCCCCGATTCAGAAATTTCAATCTTCAATAAAGAAGGAAAGGCGACCTTTAATTTCCCTTACTTTTCAGAAGTACTTATTGCTAGTAAGGAAGTGTATAAAGCATCTGGAGGTTATTTCGATCCAACGGTTGGCCCATTGGTTGACGCTTGGGGATTTGGTGATGGGAAAAGCGTTTCGCTTGACAGCGGTCAAGTAGATTCAGTTTTGAAATATGTAGGTTTTGAAAAAGTAAGTTTCACTAACGAAGAAGTAATCAAAACCATTCCTGAACTGAAACTTAACTTTTCGGCTATTGCAAAAGGTCAAGCAATTGATGTAGTAGCGGAGTACTTAAAGGCACAGAACATTCAAAACTTTATGGTTGAAATTGGTGGCGAAGTACGCGCCAAAGGCAAAAACGATTCTGGCGAAACTTGGACCATTGGCATTGAAGTACCAGATGAAAATCGCGTTGGCGGTGTTTTCGATGCCATTCAATTGGAAGATCACGGAATGGCGACTTCTGGTAACTACCGTAATTACAAAATAGTAGATGGAAAAAAAGTAGCCCACACCATTGATCCGAAAACTGGCTACCCGAAAATGATTACTCTTCTAAGCGCTACTGTAGTTGCTCCCACTTGTATGTATGCCGATGCATATGCTACCGCCTCAATGGCCATGGGTTTAGAGAAAGCAAAAGAAATGATAGAAAGTAACTCGAACTTGGAAGCCTACTTTATATACTCCGACCAAGATGGAAATACTCAAACTTACATTTCACCTGGCCTAAAAGGAAAAACCATAAACCAACAATAAGACTATAACCAATCGGGAACTATTTAAATGAAAATTCGATTTTCTTTATCATATTTGCAATGCTGTTGCATTAACGATTTTCAAATTTGCTAATAAACGTCACAATTTTATTGCTTTGCGCCCTTGTACCGGGCCTTTTCATTTTAGGTAATGCAACTTTCAGCGAAACCAAAATCCGCTACTTTCTTGTTTTTGCTGGCGCATATTTATTCTCTGTTACAGTAATACATCTGATTCCAGATATATTTATGAGCGGAGAAGACCCATTTAACCTTGGGCTTTATATCCTTATCGGATTCTTTATTCAGAAAATATTAGAAAATTTTTCTAACGGAGTAGAACATGGTCACACCCATATTCATACGCGAGTTCCTGTAACCTATTTGCTGATTGCACTAGTACTGCATTCATTTTTGGAAGGTTCTATTCTAACGGATTCGTTGCACTCTAACCACAGCCCTGATTCGGTATATAGTCATGGTAGTTCCCCTAAAATATTGCTAGGCATTGTAATGCACAAAATACCTGCCTCATTGGCGCTTATGGCATTATTGGTAGCTCAACTTAAAAACAAGTACAAGGCATTTGGCCTATTGTTCATCTTTGCTATCAGCTCTCCTTTGGGCTTAATTACTTCAGAGTATTTTAGTCATTCCAATCTATTGCCCGAAAAATACTTGATCATTTTCTTTGCTGTAGTTGCGGGTAGTTTTCTTCAAATTTCCACTACTATTTTTATTGAAAGTGACCCGCACCACAAACTTAATTGGAAGAAATTTTCGGTTTCTTTATTGGGTGCGGCTGCTGCGGTTTTGGCGCAGTTGATGATTTAAATTACGGATGCTTCACCCCAGTCAAGAGCATTTCAATCGTTTTTTCTAAACGCTTGGCTTTAGTCTCTTCACGTTTGGCCGTGTCAATCCATCGGGCATATTCTTTGCGGTTGGTGTACGAGAGCGAGTTGTAAAAAACTTCGGCTTTAGGGTGAATCTTAAACTCTGCCTTTAATACATCAGGCACTTCTACCAACCTTTCTTCTGTATCCTTCTGAACTGTTACAATTACTGTGTCTCCATGACTTTTTCCAATCGCAGCCCTAACATCATTTCTTAAAATTAAAATATGGCCAGTTCCCATATTGGCTATAGAGCCGCGGTATGGTACCCCATCAAAAGTAGCATTTACTTTCACCTGACCCTTAGTTCCAAACTCTTCCTCTACATTAAACGGAAGCGTAACACAAGCTGCATTTGGCCATTTTTCTCCTCCATTTTGGATAACAGCTTCGAACTTGTAATTTTTTTCACTCATAATGATTAATGGCTCTTAACAAATCTACAATTACACAACTGATCTACAAAACCTCTTTCAGTTAAGCGCATAAATGATTAAAATGGGCTGTAAAACCAGAAAATATGAGCGACAGAATCCACAGCCTAAGCGGTTATATGTACGAATACCAAAAGAGTGTTCAAGATCCAGAGTCTTTTTGGTCTAGAATTGCCGATTCCTTCCACTGGAGGAAAAAATGGGATAAGGTTGTGGACTGGAATTTTGAAACACCAGATGTAAAGTGGTTCGTTAACGGAAAACTGAATATCACCGAAAATATTTTAGATCGCCACCTGTACACCCGAGGCGACCAAGCGGCAATTATTTGGGAACCGAATGACCCCGAAGAAGAGCATATCACCCTCACCTATAAAGAACTCCACGCCAAAGTTTGTCAGTTTGCTAATGCCATTAAAGCCAAAGGAGTTGGTAAAGGCGACCGTGTAATTATTTATATGCCCATGGTGCCTGAAGCAGCCATCGCCATGCTAGCTTGTGCTCGAATAGGTGCCATACATTCTATTGTATTTGCGGGCTTTTCGGCCAATGCACTAAGTGACCGCATTAATGACTGCAAAGCTAAAATGGTAATTACAGCGGACGGTAATTTCAGAGGCAACAAACAGATTCCCGTTAAGGAAGTGGTAGACGAAGCACTAAAGAATTGCGACTCCGTTGAAAGCACAATCGTATTAAAAAGAACTGGTCAAGACATTCAAATGACTTCAGGCCTCGACATTTGGTGGCACGATGCCATTGAAGGTGTTTCTTCCGAAAACAAAGCTGAGGAAATGGATTCAGAAGACATGCTCTTCATCCTCTATACTTCAGGCTCAACAGGCCAGCCCAAAGGTGTAGTACACACTTGTGGTGGCTATATGATTTACACCGCCTATTCCTTTCAAAATGTTTTTCAATACAACCAAGGCGATGTGTATTGGTGTACAGCTGATGTAGGTTGGATCACAGGCCACTCTTATATTGTATACGGACCGTTACTGGCGGGCGCCACTTCCATTATGTTTGAAGGCGTACCTACTTTTCCTGATGCTGGTCGATTCTGGGCCATTTGCGACAAACATCAGGTCAATCAGTTTTATACCGCACCAACGGCCATCAGGGCTTTGCAAGCCTATGGCACCGAACCAATTGAACCTTATAAACTAGATTCATTAAAAGTATTGGGTAGCGTAGGTGAACCGATCAATGAAGAAGCTTGGCACTGGTATCACGACCATGTTGGAAAAGGAAAATGCCCAATCGTAGACACTTGGTGGCAAACCGAAACGGGTGGAATTATGGTTTCACCTTTAGCAGGAATTACCCCAACCAAACCTGCTTATGCCACTTTACCATTGCCAGGCGTTCAATTGGTAATTTTAGATAATGAGGGGAATGAACTAAAAGGCAATTCAGTTGAAGGAAATCTTTGTATCAAGTTCCCTTGGCCTTCTATGCTGCGCACCACTTATGGCGACCACGACCGTTGCAAACAAACCTACTTTTCTACTTTCCCTAACCATTACTTTACTGGCGATGGCGTGAAAAGAGATGAAGACGGTTACTACAGAATTCTAGGGCGAGTGGACGATGTGATCAACGTTTCTGGACACAGAATGGGCACAGCCGAAGTTGAAAACGCCATTAATGAACATCCGAAAGTGATTGAGTCGGCAGTAGTGGGTTATCCGCACGATATTAAAGGCCAAGGCATTTACGCTTTTGTTATTTGCGATATGGAAGGCCGAACTCAAGAAGGTCTGACCAAGGAAATTAAAGAAACGGTTAATAAAATCATTGGGCCAATTGCCAGACCAGACAAAGTACAGATTGTGCCAGGCTTGCCTAAAACCCGTTCAGGTAAAATTATGCGTAGAATCCTGAGAAAGATAGCCTCTGGAGACGGTGACAATTTAGGCGATATTTCAACCCTGCTTAACCCAGAAGTGGTGGAAGCAATTAAGGAAGGAGCGAGTCACTAAACAGAAATCAGGGATCAGTGAATTAGTTAAGAGTGAAATCCTTGGTTAAGAATTTCACGGAACGGTTGTGTCTAAGTTTATTTTAACTAAATTAATAGTTCAAATAAATGAAATGAATAGATCAAGTCATACGATACTACTTTTATCTACCTGTTTTCTTACACTATTTTCTTGCCAGCAACAAAGGGAGGTCACCAATGAAAGCAGCACAACTCAAACCTTGACTATTTCTGATGGTGGAATTAAAACCTTAGCTCTTGAAGACGGGGTCAATTTTGAAGTTCTAACAGCCCTCAAATTGTCCACCGTTAATAACAAGGAATACATTACTTTTTACGACCGAATTACCCACTCTATTTACCTATACGATTATCAGACTAATGATCTTTTCAAAAAGATTAGTATGGAAAAAGATGGTCCTAACGCAGTAAAAAATGCTAGCAAATTCTTCATACATACCATAGATTCAATTTTTGTTGACGGGTCAATGGGCATCCATCTCATCAACAGTAAAGGAGAAGTACTTACAAAGAAGAGCAAGGGTGCCAAACTCCACAATGGAATGCCACTGATTACTTCTGACTCAAAATTCTACCGTTTTCACCCAGATTCACGCTTCAAGAACGGCCACATAGAAATGGTGATTTCCCAAATGCGTAGAGATAGTAAAAATCATGAATATGCAATTTTCAATTTTGAGAAGGACTCCATCATCGAGGAGTTTGTTCAAACAGAAGAGATAATCAACAACTTTGGAGAGATTCAGAAAGTGCAAGAAGAAGCAAACGAAAGACGTGAAAGTGCTTATTCCATTAATAGGTTTTTCACTAGCAATGAAAACTACCTCTATAGTAGCAATTCCATTTCCGATAGCCTCTTTCTTTTCAAAGAAGGCAAGCTGGCCAAAGCTATTTATGCTGGAGTTCCAACAATAAAAATAGCCAACTATTCTGATTACTCAACCCTACAAATTATAGAACGCTATGATAATGGCTCAAGGGCTTTCGAGAACCCTAAGCAACCACCTCATTATAAAAGTATGCTGTTATCTCCCGATGGCCGATTTATTTATAGAGTGCTGCATCATGGCACAAAACCAAAATTTCTTGAAGGGGAAGAAAAACCCATTCCCAACCCATTAGGTGCGACTCTAATAGTAATGGACACAGAAACAGAAGCACTGAATTACTACGACCTTCCTGTGGGTGAAATTGACTTGCCCTTATATTTCGAGAATAGTCTATTTGTCAGCAACGAAGGCATTTTCTTTAGAGTGAAAGACCAACAAAACGAAGATCAGGTTCAGTTTAGGTTTTTCAAAGTGACCCAATAAATATGGTCTCACAAACCAAAGTCTTCTTGAAGCCCTGTTGCACGGTTTTGTCTTGTACTTTTGGGCATGGGGCACGATCATCATCACGGACATCACCACCATCATCATGGAACAGGCAACTTACGCGTTGCCTTCTTCTTAAACCTGTTTTTCACCCTAATCGAAATTGTTGGTGGAATCTATACTGGCAGTTTGGCCATTCTTTCCGATGCCCTTCACGATTTAGGCGATAGCCTCAGCATTGGACTTTCATGGTACTTCCAAAAGCTTTCACTAAAAGGGCGCGACAAGAAATTCTCTTACGGTTACAAGCGTTTTTCACTGTTGGGCGCCATTATCAACTCTATAGTGCTGTTGGTGGGGTCGGGTATTATTCTTAGTCAAGCCATTCCTGCATTATTCGCCCCTGAAACTGTAGATGCTAAAGGCATGATGTTCCTCGCTATTTTTGGAATCATCGTTAATGGAGCAGCCGTGCTAAAACTTAGAAAAGGCTCTTCTATCAATGAGGAAGTTATTTCTCTGCACTTATTAGAAGATGTTTTGGGTTGGGTGGCTGTGCTCATCGGCAGTTTAGTGATGATGTTTTGGGATTTGCCCATTATCGACCCAATTCTATCGCTATTAATTGCGGTGTACATTATTTACAATGCATTTCGAAACCTTAGAAAGAGCACACTCATTATTCTTCAGGCCAAACCCAATGAAGTGGACATTGAGCAAATTCACAAGACCTTACTCTCGATTTCCGAAATTACGGGTGTACACGATTGCCATGTTTGGTCGATGGACGGAGAATACAATGTGCTTTCTGCACACCTTGTCATTGAAAAGGAAATTTCTATGGATGAAATGGCCAATATAAAATCAAAGGCCAAATCCTTGCTTAAAGAAGAACACATCGACCACGCTACTTTTGAATTTGAAGGGAAAGATGAACATTGTGGGGGGTGTTGAAATAAATCCATCATTATAACCTATATCGTTTAGTCAGTGATTCAAATAGTTTTTTTGCTATACGAAATATCTCTCAATTTCAATTCGTTTAGCCTTAAGTTGGTGGTATTACCAGCTTTATGTGATTAAATACCAGAGATAAAAAACAAAGATGCAATATCAAGTTCTATCTCCTGATGGAGAGTTAAAAGATATTATAAGTCACTTTTGGGTAGGTACATGGAATCCAGAATATCAAAGCCCCAATTCGAGCTACTACATTATCGCAAATAGTTTAACTGAAATTACCTTTGCATTTGAGAGTGATGCCCCCCGCTCCAAATTACTTTTTTCAGTTGTACAAGGCCACACCAACACCCCTAATCAATTTCCAGTAAATGGTTTTTACCATCTTATTGGTGTATCAATCTACTCTTATGCTATTCCAAATCTATTTAATATTTCAGCCTCAGAACTAAATAACCAATTTATCAGCTTAAATACATTCTTAGGTTCAGAAGGAGCAATACTTACTGAAAAGGTAGCTTTGGCTACCTCCACAAAAGAACGAATAAGTGTTATAACACGCTTCTTTAAATCGCTAATAGAAAAACACTGGTATAAAGACAAGCTTATCACCAACGCAATACAAGAAATTAAAAAGTGTAATGGAAACACAAAAATATCGAAGCTAGCCAGTGATTTTTGTATCTCACAAAAACAATTTGAAAGACGATTCAAGGAGTTCTCGGGATTTAATCCCAAAATGTATTCAAGAATAATTCGATTTGAATCCATCATAAGAAAATCAAATAGTCAATCCGTGTTAGAGGAGGCGGCTTATACCAATGGCTATTACGATCAAGCACATTTTATTCATGATTTTAAGGCCTTTACTGGTTTTAATCCTAGTGATTTTTATAAGCTAGGCAGTTAAAATGTCCAATTTTTACAATACTAGCTTCTTCATATTAAATACTTTTGATCTTGAAAAAACATTGACAATAACTAGCCTACTTAACCATCAATGATTAACAAAATCAAAGTCAATCTGTCTCTTCGCGTTTTTAAATTAGTAATCGCAAGTCTAATCTATACCCATGCAATACCACAAACTCCCTACAGTACATTTTTTCAACGCAGCACCAATAAAAATCCAGACTCTCTACAGGTAGCCCAACCCTATATAGAATATAATGTTGAGGTAATTGCTTTAACAAATGCCACTGTTATAGATGGCACAGGACGCTCAATAAGAAAAAATCAAACGCTTATCATCAAAAACGGACTGTTTCAAGAATTTGGAAATAACGTTGAAGTACCACAAAATGCCTTGGTAATAGATGTAACAGATAAAACGATTATTCCCGGAATTGTAGGCATGCACAACCACTTACATATCCCACAATTTCCAAATGTAGGACATGAGGCTTCAAAACTCTATTTGGCTTCTGGAGTTACAACTATTCAAACTTGCGGAGCAGCATCTCCAGAGCATGAAATTATTCTTGCAAAGAAAATCACTCAAGGAGAACTTATGGGCCCAGAGATTATCCCTAGTGCTCCCTTCATCACTGGCACTGGCGGTAACCCTAACATGATAATTCCTAGAAATGAACAACACCTACGCGATACCATGCAATACTGGATAAACCAAGGTGTAGAATGGTTTAAGGTGTATAGAAATACCAACCCGAACGACCTGAGAATCATTATTGACGAAGCTCATAAAAACAAGGCCAAAGTAAGAGGTCACTTGTGTTCGATTACATTTGAAGAAGCTACAAAGTTGGGAATTGATGGTATAGAACATGGGCTAAACAGCACTAGTGATTTTAGATCCAATAAATCGTATGGGATTTGTAATGGAAGCACAGAATACCTCGATGAACTCATTATTGACAGCCCAAAAGTTAAAGAACTACACCAGTTAATGATTGATAATCAAGTATTTTTAACTTCAACCTTAGCCATTTACGAAGCCAGCGTACCCAATAGAGCCTTTGCTGATGAAAGATCACTAAAAATAATGTCCCCCTATCTACAAAGTCAATATAGAGAACGTAGAAAGGGTTTTGATCAAGAAACTAAAAATTTGACCAGAGAAAATAGACTCAAAAGAATTATGGCTTTTGAATATCAATACTTTAAAATGGGCGGCCTTTTGTGCAGCGGTGTAGATGCCGGAAGACACGTTTTGCCTGGTTTGGGTGATCAAAGAAATTATCAGTTATTGATAGAAGCTGGGTTTACGACAGAAGAAGCTATTCAGGTAATGACAAGCAATGGGGCTAAGGCATTAGGGCGTAGCGACATTGGTTTAATACAACCTGGTAAAAGGGCTGATTTCGTCATTCTCAACGGAGATTTAAAAACCAATGATGGTGTGATTGAAAGAGTAGAGACAGTTTTTAAAAACGGTATAGGTTATAACTCAGAGAAAATTCTAAGCGAAATGAACGGTAAATTTGGAATTGACTAAACATGAAAACGCCAATCAGTACCATATTCATTCTCTGTTTATTCTTCACCAACCTTATTTATTCACAGGAAGTAGATAACAAGCTAAAATACCTAGGACAAGCACCACCTACAACAAGCCCCGAAATATTTGCTCCTAACCTTATTTCTACCCAAGAAGAATCAGAATTTGGGTCGGTTTTCAACCAACAAGCCACTGAATTTTACTATGGGGTAGACGTAAATGGTAAATCTGAAATTCGATTTACCAAGTTAGAAGGCAATACTTGGAGTAGGCCAAGGACATTACTTTCACACCCAGTATATAGTGTCAACGACCCATTTTTATCTCCAGATGAAAAGAGATTATACTTTATTTCACAACGATCAATAGACAGGCATGATGTTAAAGAAGATTATGATATATGGTATATAGAAAGAGACAAATCAGAATGGAGCTTAGAAATGGTAAATGCAGGTCCTTCTATAAACTCAAATAAGAATGAGTATTATATTTCATTCACTGTTACTGGAGATATTTACTTTGCTTCAAACAGAGCAGCCTCAGAAGAAAGGCAGCAGGATTTTAATATTTATGTTTCCAGAAATAAAAATGGCGCTTTTCAGCCTAGCAAACTACTTGACAACACTATAAATACCAATGCTTATGAAGCTGATGTTTTTGTGGATCCGAATGAAGAATATCTGATTTTTTGTGCCGTAAGAAAAGAAGGTTTCGGCCAAGGTGATTTATATATAAGCTTTAAGAATAAGGAGGGCTCATGGTCAAAAGCCCAAAATATGGGAGAACTCATAAATACACCAAATCACGAATTATGCCCTTTCGTTAGTAAAGATGGCAAGTACCTTTTTTTTACTAGCAATCAAGACATTTACTGGGTCGACAGTAAAATAATTCAAACTTTTAAACCAGCTCAAAACAATCATTAAACAACATGAAACTTAGTAAACTTAAAAACTTAACCATTGCTCTTTTAACCCTTATTACTCATCAGTTATCCTTTGGTCAAGGGAAGTCAATTTCTATTACAATTGATGATGTACCTAATACCTCAAAATTTGAACAAGACGGATTCAAATCTATATTGATGAATAGGTTAGATTCTTTAGATATTCCTTTTACCGTCTTCATTAACGAAGACAAAATATCTAAAACAGATTTTACCCAAAGAAACGAACAACTTTTAGAAGTCTGGATTAAGAACAAAAACGCACTTATTGGAAATCACACCTTCAGCCATCCTAGGTATTCAGATGTTGGGCTAGATAACTTCATGGGAGATGTTGAAAAAGGAGAAAGACTGACAAAAGCCTATGCATCAAAACATAAAAAGAACCTAAAGTATTTCAGGTTTCCCTTCAACGACTTGGGCTTGGATTCACTTCAGCATACAAAAGTAAAAGCTGCATTAAGCAAAAAGGGATATATAATTACACCCTTTACCGTTGAAAGCTCCGATTGGATGTTCGACACGGTGTATCAGTATTATTTGAATAATGGTCAAACAAGCAAAGCCCACGAGGTAGGAGAAGCCTATGTAAACAAAACCATTGAGCTTGTCACTTTCTTCGACTCTCTGGCAAGTCAAATTTACAACTACCCAGTAAAGCATATCTATTTATGCCATGACAACGCCATTAATGCAGACTATTTGTCTAAAATTATCGAAAGGCTGAATAACGAAAATTACGAGATTATAAGCTTAGAAGAATCGCTAACCGACCCTATCTATCAACAAGAAGACACGTACTACAAAAAATGGGGAATTAGCTGGCTTTACAGGTGGATGCCTACACAAAAAGAGCGAGTAAAGTGGATGCAGCAAGAGCCCGATTTGTCTGAAATACAAAGTACTTACGATGAACTTACTAAAAAATAGGAGAATGATGCTAAGACGATTTTTTTATTCATTTCTGACCTTTGTCATTTTAGTCCAAACAGGAAGGACCCAAGGAATAGATACCACCAGGCTCAGTGAGTATTTCGATACGCTAGCTGCCAATAATAAATTTATGGGAAGTGTAGCTCTGTTAAAAGAGGGACAAATAATTCACACTAAACAGGTAGGTTTTGCTGAATTAGAGACTAAAAAAGAACCAAATAACAACACAAAGTACCGAATTGGTTCGGTTTCAAAACTATTCACTGCCATCTTAATTTTTAAAGCCATAGAGGAGGGCAAAGTATCACTGAACGAAACCATAGACAACTATTTTCCAAGTATTGAAAATTCTGAGCAAATCACGATTTCAAACCTACTGAACCATAGAAGTGGTATTCATAATTACACAGATGATAAAGATGAATTTTTGAGTTACCACACCAATTCAAAAACGAAGACAGAAATGGTAGCACTCATCGCGCAAGGAGGTAGTGATTTTGTACCAAATACCAAGGCGGCCTACAGCAATTCAAATTATATTCTTCTAACTTATATTTTGGAAGAAATTTATCAAAACTCCTATTCCAATATACTGAAAGAGCATATCACTGAACCACTCAATTTGGTGAATACATCTTTTGGCACTCCTATTAATGTAAATAATAATGAAAGCCACGCTTATACATTAGATAACAAATGGACAAAAACGGCCGAAACACATAGTTCGATTGGCTTGGGAGCTGGAGGTATTGTATCCACCCCTACTGACTTGGTTTTATTTGCTCATGCATTATTCAATAATAATATACTATCCAAACAAAGTATGGAGGCAATGAAGACCATTCAAGACGGCTTTGGAATGGGGCTATTCAAAACACTTTACTACAATAAAGTCAGTTATGGCCATAATGGAGAAATAGATGGTTTTCAGACTGCTTTAAGATATTTTGAAGACAGCAAATATGCTTTTGCCATCACTGCCAATGCAATGGACTATAACCTCAACCTGATCTCCGTAACCATAGTTAACGCCCTCTTTAATCAGTACTTTAACATACCCGATTTTAGAACCTACAATCCAAAACATTCAGAGCTAAACCAATATGTGGGTGTGTATTCAAGCGAAACATTTCCAGTAGAACTAACGGTAACAAAACGTGGCAAGCAGCTAGAAATAGAAGCGGCCGGGGATTCAAAAATGAACTTACAAGCTACCGCGAAAGGAGAGTTTAAATACGACCCAGCAGGAATTCAGATTAAATTCATTCCTGAAAAGGGACAAATGATATTGAAGCAAGGAGGTAAAGTAAGCACGCTGACAAAAGCTAATTGATAAACAAATCCTGATTCGTTAAATATGACTTTATACAATATTAAATCCCTGTCAATTCTTTACTTAATGTTATCTCTGCCGTTCTTTTCTCAGGCTCAAGGTTGGCAGAACCCTTCAGAAAGATACACTGATGCTTATAAAAAATACCTGAATGCCAAATGTCCTATCCCTGAAGATGGCATTAAACACTTTGTATACTTTGCAAGAGACAGAGGAGCACTAAAAGGTCATCCATTACTTCAACATTCTTCTTTTACAGGTGCACAGATTATGTATGCTTGGAAAGATCTAGAAGCAAATAAAAATGAATACGATTTTACGGCTATTGAAGAGGACGTCCGCTACTTAAAACAATTTGGTAAAAAGCTTTTTATACAATTACAAGATGTGACATTTGACCCCAAATATAAAGCTGTCCCTTCATACTTAACCACCAAAGAATATAAAGGTGGCGCCATTTTACAACATGATGAAAATGGAGAACCGGAAGGATGGGTAGCCAAGCGCTGGAATGTAAATGTAAGGGAGCGATACGCCCTATTGCTAACTGCACTTGGCAAAGAATTCGATGGTGAAATTGAAGGGATCAACCTCCAAGAAACAGCCATTGGAGTTACTAAAAGCGACTCTGATTTTTCAGAAGAAGCCTATGTTCAAGGAATTAAAGAGAATATGTTAGCCTTGAAAAAAGCTTTTCCAACTTCCACAACTATGGTTTACGCTAATTTCATTCCCGGAGAATGGCTTCCTTTTGATGATAAAGGCTACTTAAAAAATATTTATCAATACGGAGAAGAAATTGGAGTGGGACTTGGTGGACCAGACTTAATGGTAACCAGAAAAGGGCAACTCAATCATGCACTCGCCCAAATGCACGAAGGTGCATTCACCGTACCCCTTGGTATTGCAATTCAAGATGGAAACTACATTGGCAAAACAGGCGCAGACTTAGATTATAATGAAGAGCAAGATAAAGGAGATGACGGAAGAAGTAATATTGTACCTCTTTTACATGCTTTTGCAAAAGACTTTTTGAAAGTGAGTTACATGTTTTGGGTAAATCAAGTCCCATACTTCGAGCAAGATGTCATTACCTGTTTCAAATAAATTACTTTGTTGATGAAAAATAACACTTTAAGCAAAGCAGTAAAATTCTGGGACCGAGCGGCCAGCTCATATGACAGAGAGGAAAAAAAGGACAAGGAAAAATATCAGGAGACTATAAATCAATTAGCCCAATATTTAAAACCTGAGTATCTGGTCTTAGATTTTGGTTGTGGAACTGGTCTTATAGCTAATGAAATATCTCCATTAGTTAAGCAGATTGACGCCATTGATTTCTCTCAGAAGATGGTCGATTTGGCTAAAACAAAAGCTCAAAAGCAGCAAATAACAAACGTTCAATACAAGCAGGTAACCATTTTTGATAATTACCTCAAGCCAGCTTCATACGATGTCATCTTATGCTTCCATGTACTTCACTTACTCGAGTCTGTAGAGCAAGTAATTTCAAGAATGCATGAATTGTTAAAGCCAGAAGGTCTTATAGTTTCGGTTACACCATGCATGGCTGAAAAACCATTTATGAATGGCCTGTTTTCTGTTCTAAATAAATTAGGACTAACACCAAAAATCAACCCTTTAAAACTACAAGACCTAAAGATGCTGTTCCCAGAAGAGAACTTTGAAATCATAGATCATCATTTGCTACCTAAAACTTCAAATGAATATTTTATTGTTTGTAAAAAAATACCACTCGGGCAATAACAAATTAAACCACCGAGCTTTGTTGGATTAATAACAAGTTTGAGTCTATTTGAAATGTCCATACCTACTATGTCAGTTTTGGATAGAAGGGAAAGAAAAGCATAATGGTAGTTGTTGACCCTCATTATATTGAGACTCCTTCGATCGCATACATCTCTATTGAGATATACTCTTTATCATAATGATAGAAAAACAATGTCAACACTTTGTAATAATTTGCAATTCGCGAATCGCGAATTGCAAATTATTACTACCTTAGACTCATAAAGCACTGAAGTTTATGAAGCAGCACAGCGGCATGCGCCCCCATGATATTGCGATTCTACTTAAAATTGCAGCTAAACAAAAAGAGTCTTGGCTTATGAAAGACTTGTCTGCCGAATTGGGCATTAGCGCCAGCGAAGTAAGCGAGAGCCTAAATCGTTCGGTTATTGCTGGCCTTATTTCACCCGACAAGAAAACGTTAATGCGGCTGGCCATACTCGATTTTCTAGAGCACGGCCTCCGCTATGTCTATCCTCAACAACCAGGAGCTTTGGTAAGAGGGTTGCCCACCGCCCACTCAGCTCCTCCATTGAGCGATAAAATCATGAGTGATCAACCTTATGTGTGGCCATATGCAGAAGGAGAAGTTCGCGGCCAGGCCATAGAACCGCTCCACCCCAAATTACCACAGGCCTGCTTAAAAGATAATAAATTCTATGCTTTAATGGCTCTGTCAGACGCCATGCGCGTTGGCCGTGCTAGAGAAAAGAAAATAGCCATGGAGGAATTTAAAAAACGCATATGCTAAAAAACACGCTCATCAACCGGAAGGCCACCTATACTATTGCCAAAGCACTTGGTAAACTAAATAGCGATGTTGTCTATGTTGGTGGAGCAGTAGTAAGCCTATATATTGACGACCCTTCAGCAGATGATGTAAGGCCTACTAAAGACATTGACATAAGTCTCCAAATCACAAGTTTGGTAGCTTTGGAAGAACTTCGAGAAAAGCTTATTGCCAAAGGTTTTCATCAATCGCACCAAGACCAAGTGGTCTGTAGGTTTAGGTATCAGGATATTTTAATCGATGTAATGTCTACACAAGCCATAGGCTGGGCTCCTGCCAATCGATGGTTCAAGTCTGGTTTTGAGCAAAAATTCGAAGTAACTATTGATGACGTATCCGTTTACCTGATGCCGCTCCCCCATTTTTTGGCCAGTAAATTTGATGCGTTTTATGATCGAGGAGGCAAAGACCCTAGAACCAGTCATGATTTCGAAGACATTACCTACCTGCTAAATCATACCAGTCAAATAACAACCGTCATTCAGAAGAGTCAAAAAGAGGTTCAAGAATATCTAAAAACATCATTTCAGCAAATTCTCGATAGTAGAGAATTGCATGAGGCCATAATCGGTAACCTGTTTTATGAAGATCAAACTACAAGATTAGCCTTGATTTTAGATAAACTCCAAAAGACAGTGGCTGCTCTTTAGCTAACTTACTTGCTCGAAGAAATTCTTTATCAATAAAGCCATAGGCTGGATATTAAGAGAATACAGCAGAACCAACCCTAAATGGGTAATTGACTTTGTGGACAAAACAGAACTCAGTCCATTGAGTAAAAAAAGAAGCGTTACGGCTGTTAATCTTATCACCCTCACTCAACTCAACACCGCAATATTCGGAATAACAATTTGGCTGCGGGAGTAAGACAATGCGCCTTCTTCTTTAAGTTCGTTGATAATGGTGGTTACGGTTTGGCGGGAAGAGCTGATCAAACTGGCGATTTCATTATGAGTTAAGTAATTCTTGATCAACACACCTTCAGGAGTGTCCTTTCCTTCGTTAATCGCCCACATTTTAAGGAAGTCTTTGAGCCTTTCTTTTACATCTTTAAACACCAAATTGGCATGGCGGTGCTCTAGCTTGCGCAGCTTGTCCCCTATTTTTTTAGTAAAGTTTAAGCAAAGCATTGGGTGTTTTTGCATCAGTTCTTCAAACTCGTCCATGGTGAAAGTGCAGAGAATTACTTCGCTAGAAAGTATTTCAGCATACTCATGGCTGAGCGTAAGCATATTGAAAGAGATTTCTCCAAACAGGTCACCCGTAAGCAAAATGTCCTTGATCATTTCATTGCCCGACTGATCCATTTCGCTGATTTTTATTTTGCCGTTAATGAGAAAGTAAACGCGTTTTACTTGATCGCTGGCAAAATAAATGGTGTGGCCTTTCTTCATTCTCACGAATTTAGAAATGCCCGAAAGGTCATTGATTTGTTCTTTTGTGAGGTTTGAGAAAAGGTCGTAATTTCTCAAATACCAGTACTTAATTTCTCTTTGCATTGCTCTTACAGGTTTACTACCAGTTGAAAAACTGCCACTGCGAGGATTACCGCCCCGAGTACTTTGTTGTAGTTCTTCGTTAATTTCATGTATACAAACTCCCTCTTTTTAGAGGTAACTACCGCCACCAAATATTGTAGCAGAAAAGCCCCTGCAGCAGTACCTATTACGAATACCGCTTGCACAGGCCAGCGCTCATCCGTAAGCAGGTTATTGCTTCTGAGGTTTGTAATAATGAAGAGCCAAAAAGGATATAATTGAGGATTTAGAATTCCGAAACCCATACCGCGCCATACGTGGTTGCCTTTATCTGGACTGTCCTTTTCACTTGCCTCAGTGGGCTTTTGAAATATCAGATATATTCCAAAAATGAATAAAACACCGATTGTCAGGTATTTGAGGTAGTCATCAAGATATTCGTAACGACTGAGTAAATTTGAACTACCCAAGGCCAAAGCGCTATAGAATAGTTCGGGTAAACTTCCCCCAAAACCGAAAAGTATGGCTGATTTTTTATTGTACCGAAGGGCTGTTCTGATGGTACCGAAATTAACCGGTCCCAATTGAATCGACCCTGCGAAACTAATTGCTGTTGCTAAAATTAAAGCTTGAAATATGTGCCAAATCATGTAGTCATGCTTTGGTTTATAGTTTCATTTTTCTCACGACCAAAGTGCGTTTTGATCAAACGTGCCATTTCAAAAACTGGAGTCACTTTTACTCCTTGTTTTATATTGGCCTTGCTCACTCGGTACATCATCATCATATTCTCAGCCGTTTCTTTATAAGCCCTTAACAATGAATAAGACGGGTCGTAAATGTGCGCTGGTTCAGAAGTTACTCCGTTGAGTTCTAAAATTTTGATGTTTTCACCCTGATATAGGTCTTCCACCGACTTCACTTTTAAATCAAACCGACCAAAATAGAAACCGTCAATTCCAGAAGCTACATCGTCAAACACTTTTACCAAATGGTCGTTCAACAAATGCATTCCGCTTAAGAACTTGGTGCCTCGGCAATGATTTCCTATTGGCTCTAAGTTTCTCCTTTCACCTTCAGGAAGGACTTCATTCAGCGCTGAACCTAGTCTTTTCGTCATGCTTTCTAGCTGAAGTCGTGCACGGTCATCGTATTCCATTAATTCACGAATAGTGGATTTGCCATCACCCGTTACCGTCAAAAACTCTTTGGTTACAACCGAGGTAATTCCGGTTTTATCACTGTCGGGAAAACGATAGTACAAAACGCCCAACTCGATATCATAACTCACAAATTCCTGAATAATAAAATCTTCTTTCGACCTTTTGATGTACCGATCCAATGCCGCTACATTTTCAACTTTCTCCACCTCGTTACCCCGCTCACCCACATTGGGTTTCACGATAATAGGAAACTCCAATTGGATGTTTTTCAACTCCTGAGTTACGATTTCACAAGGGGTTAGCTTCTTGAAGAAAAGGGTTTTAGGTAAATATTTTGGATCAATTTTCTTAAGAATATCAATTTTAGATTCGCCAAAAACACCTCCGTGTTCAATGCCTGGATTGGCAGCCGTAAAGTAAGTGAACGACCGAGCTCTGATAGCAAGGTAAATCCACCATGGCACTAATGGCATAAAAAACAACCAAAAGGGCCAATACTCATAGCTCAACCACTTAACAATAAACAGGGGTAATTTCTTCTTCTTCATTTGCGGGTTGAAAGATAAACAACCGATTAAAACCTTAGACACTTTTAGCCCTACTTTAATTACTAAGCCATACTTGTCATTCTGCCGTCTGCAGAATTGTCTGCATTAAGACAATGAATGTGCCAAGCAATAACTTATCTATTTAATTAATTGATATACAATTAATTGACTACGTTTTTTCAAAAATACCATGTTAAAAACACTGATAAATATTCCCGATATAAAGTGAATATCATGAAATAAGCGGAATCATATTTCAAGAATGTAATTTGAGTGACTTATTCGGCAAACATCAATTAGTCAGAAAGTTATGAGCTAAACTCCCTTCAGCAGATAGCAATCAGAAAAATAATTACGATATTTCGTGAAAAACAAATTTCACCTAAACTACCTTTTTATCCCGAGTTTTTTCATTCTCGACTCTAATGTAGTTGGCTTCATTCCTAATATTTTTGCGGCTCCTTTCTCTCCGCTCACACGCCACATCACTTCGTTCAAAACTTTGAGAATGTATTTTCTTTCAAAGTCTTCCAAGGTTAATAATTCTGTTTCTGATTGCTCAGTAGTTTTATTGGGCATCCAACCTGCCAGCTCTAGCTTTTGCTCACCACTAATAATTACTGCTCTTTCTATTACATTTTCCAATTCGCGAATATTACCGGGCCAATGATACGTTTGCAGCGCCTTAATTACACCTTTCGGAATATTTAATATTCTCTTACCCAATATTGCACCATACTTATCTACAAAATGACTGACCAATAAAGGAATATCTTCTTTACGTTCTCGTAACGGAATGCTGTAAATTGGAAATACATTCAATCTATAATAGAGATCGGCCCTAAATCTTCCTTCTGCCACTTCCTTTTCCAGCTCGCGGTTGGTAGCAGCTATAATTCGAACATTCACTTTAATTGTTTTGGTGCCACCAAGCCTTTCGAACTCCCCTTCTTGTAATACGCGCAACAGCTTGGCCTGAAGCTCAATAGGCAACTCCCCAATTTCATCTAAAAAAATAGTGCCACCATCGGCCAATTCAAACCTACCCGACTTGCGCGTAAATGCTCCAGTAAAAGCTCCTTTTTCGTGTCCAAAAAGTTCACTTTCAATTAGGTTGGAAGGAAGTGAGGCACAATTGATCTTTACCAATGGCCTATTCTTTCGGTTACTAATGTTGTGTACTGCTCGAGAAAGCAGCTCTTTGCCTGTCCCCGACTCGCCCAAAACCAAGACTGTAGCGTCTGTTTTAGCTACTTGCTCTACTTGAGTCAAAATTTGCTTGAATTTTAAACTCTGACTTATAATTTCTTCAAAGTTATGCTCAGTTTTAATCTCTTGCTGTAGGTATGAGTTTTCTGCCTCGAGTCGATCTTTCAAGTCTTCAACTTCATTTAAGGCCTTAATCAGTTTAGCTTTTGCCGCATTTCGCTCAATCTCTAAACTTGCCCTTTCGGCCAAGGTATTTAAGATCTGAATTTCTTCTTCAGAAATATGAAGTTCATGGTCACTAAACAAAGCCAAATTGCCTATGCACTCCCCCATTCTAGACACAATAGGAAAACCGATATAGCCTTCTACACCTTCATCTTTATAAAAATCATTACCTACACTATTACTCTGATGGTAAGGTTTCATTGTCTTAAGAATAATTTCGCAAGGCGTTCCTGCCACATCATATTCAATGTTTTCTTGTAGCTGCCCATTTTCGTAGTAAGCCAAAGTACGCAAGCGGGTTTTTTCTTCGCTAGTACATTCCGTTACAATTGACATGGTTACCCCTAAGGCATCGGTAATATTCTCTACCAATAGTTTAAAATAGTCTTCACCAATAGCTGCAGTTGTATTTTGAGTAATGGATTTTAATAGCTTTTCCTTTCGTTTTCGTTCGCTAATGTCAAGAACAAAACTGATGTTATAGGCCTCACCTTCAAATTCGGCATAGTTTAAAAATATCTCTACCGGAATTTCCTCTCCGCTTTTAGTGAAATGTGTAGATTCCATGGTAAATCTAGTTTCAGCAGGAAAACGCTTCCACATCTCTTTATAGCTACTTTCTGTGTAGTTTCTGTTTACCTCATAAATGAGCATTTTAAGAAACTCCTCTTTTGTGTAGCCATAATTCTTACAGGCAGTATCGTTGGCATACACAATTCTACCTTCACTATCCATCCAAAAAATAGAAGCCAAAGCTCGCTCTAGGGTAAAGTATGATAGTCGAGTAAGATCCTCTAGGTTATATTTTCGTTGTGCCATAGAAGCAATTTTTCACGAAATATCGTCAATTTATTGCTAATCTGAATTTTAAAGGAGATAGTCATGATTGGATTTACAACGCAAAAAAGCATCTCTTGAGAATTTTGTTCAACTACGAATTAAAATTAAGTAAGGGATTTCCTTTCCATTCTTGTATATTTAGTTGAACAAAATCAACCTTTACTAACTATGAAGCCTCTTATTAAACCCTTCTTAATCATTATCTTATCTCTCTCTCTAGGAGCATGCGCGAGTAGTTCTGGGTCAAACAGTAAAAAGCAAAAGGACTATTCTATCTACCAAACCCTTGGCGATGCATTGCGAAGTGTCGGCACATTAAGGGTATCTGGACAAGGTGGGGCATTTACTGTAACACTCGTAGCTGGAAAGTTTGCCAACTCCAATTTTGGCGCAGATCCTGGAAGCGTATTATATGTAATTAATGGAGTTGACCAAGGGAAAGACTACGGCAATGCTTCATCGTTGGTGATTCCAAAAGACATCATATCCATACGCGTTTTGAATGGCCCAGAAGCCGTTATGCGGTGGGGAGAAAGAGGTACTGGAGGCGTTGTTGAAATAAAGACATCGACCAATAACGCACCATAATTTGGCTTTTATTGATTACCGCCCGTCACAATCAGCTAAAACACTTACAATGAAGCATTTAATTAAATCAGTAGCCATTTTTTCAATCCTTCTATTGAGTTCATCTTGTGCTCAAAATATGCAAAACTCGCGCACCCGAGCTCCCAAAAAAGACTACTCCATTTATCAAACCTTAGGAGACGCCCTTCAAAGTTTAGGCACACTAAAAGTAACAGGTCAGGGCGGTATATATACCGTTAATCTTATAGCAGGAAGGTACGCCAACACCAACTTTATGTCTAACCCAGGGAGTGTATTGTATGTGGTAAATGGTATCGATCATAGCAAAGACTATGGAGCAGTTTCATCCTTAGTTACTCCTAAAGATATTTTATCTATTCGCGTACTTAATGGCCCTGAAGCAGTGATGAGATGGGGTGAACGCGGAACAGGCGGTGTAGTGCTGATCACCACTAAAGAAAAAGAGCCAGACAAGAATAATTAATTCTCAATTTCTTACGAATTGAAAATGTCTGCGATCTAACACTTTAGCTAATTACGTAAGTGGATGTAGCAACTACTGAACAGTAGCTAGCGTTACCTGACAGACAAAATAAAAATGAATGAAAAAATTAAACTTCGCCTTGCTACTACTGGTCAGTTTTTGTTTCATCAACAGACTGAATGCTCAGACTACTAATTCAGGAAATTATAATTTAGAAAAGGGCTTGGCCATACAGGGCTACGACCCTGTGGCCTACTTTACAGAAAATAAAGCACTAGAAGGCAATAAAAGCCTATCATCAACCCACAACGGGGCAACTTACTATTTCGCCAATATCAAACACAAAACGTTGTTTGATAACGATCCATCAAAATATGAGCCTGCCTATGGAGGCTATTGTGCATACGCTATGGCTTTTGGCGATAAGGTTAAAATTGACCCAGAAACATTTAAAATAAAGAATAACCGACTTTTCCTTTTCTATAACTTTAGGTTCAATAACACATTAAAGGATTGGAATAAAGACGAAGCAAACCTTTTTAGAAAAGCAGAAAGCGAATGGGAAAAAATTATTTCTAAAAATTAATCTTCTTGCTTTTTAAACGCAGGCTTAATTTCTTTAGACTTAGGCAGATGTACATAATTGAATATTTTGGTAACTTTGCCTATTAGTGGCCTAAATTTTAACACACTTTAAATGCAGTTACAGCAAATTTCGGTTGAAATACTCAACCAGCTCATTACCATCTCAAATCAACTTAAGGATAATGAGTTTAGGTCTCCTTTGAATATTCTATCTAAGAATTCTATTGGGAAACACATCAGACATATCATTGAGTTTTATGACCTAATGATGGTGGGGCACATATCTGGAAAAGTAGATTACGATAAGCGCTCGCATGATAAAGTATTAGAAGAAAATCGTGTTTTAGCCATTGAAAAAATGAATAGCTTAGGGCAAGAAATCATGGCCATTTCAGAAGATCAGCCTGTAACAATGTACGCCAACTATTCTCTTGATGGTAATGAACCCGTAACAATCAACACCACTTTATTTAGAGAATTGCAATACAATATTGAACATGCTGTACACCATATGGCCATCATTAAAATTGCATTGCTGAACGCCTTTTCTGAGGTCAAAATCCCTGAAAGTTTTGGGGTAGCTTATTCTACTATAAAATATCAGAGAGATTCTGAATGTGCACAGTAACCTTCCTTCCTAAAGGAGCTTCATCATACATTTTAACTTCTAACCGGGACGAAACCCCTAAGCGGGCTGCCCATGCGCCACAAGCTTATGAAGTCCATGGTAAAGAAATATTCTTTCCTAAAGATCCGCTTGCAGGAGGAACTTGGATAGCTACGGACAAGAAGCAATTTACCTTATGTTTATTGAACGGAGCGTTTGAAAAGCACCATCACAAACCGCCTTACAAACTTAGCCGCGGCATTATGCTGCTCGATTTTTTCAAATACAGTAATGTTCAACACTTTGTAGATCAATACAACTTCAAAGGAATAGAACCCTTTACTTTAATCTTAATTGAAGAGAACGGAAATTTAAGCGCTACTGAATTGGTTTGGGACGAAAATGACTTGCATGTAAAGCCATTAGATGCAACTCAACCTCACATTTGGAGCTCGAGCACACTTTACCCTGAAGCAGTTAGGGATGAAAGAAGACATTGGTTCAAACTTTGGCTCGAAACGCACAATACATTTGTTCAAAAAGAGATTATCGATTTCCATAAAACTGGCGGCAAAGGCGATGAATGGAATGACTTCGTAATGAACCGTGAGGGCAAAGTACAAACAGTGAGCGTTACTTCTATTGAAAAGAACTCTGATTACAACATGGTGTATGAAGATTTGCTAGGCTAAACTTCTAGCCTCCTGCTTTTTCTTCTCAAAATTCTTATTCCAAAGAAAAGCAAGGTCACCGAAAGAATTAGGGTAAATACCTTAATGGGTAAATTCCATAGCCCATCGAACAGTTCTATTTCAATAGCTCCAGAAACAAAAAATACAAGCACCCCAGCAAAAATACCCAGCAACATCAAAAAGTAACCTAAGACTTTCATTTACAATCCATTAGTCTTTTAAAGATACAAAAAAAGCCCTCACATTGCTGTAAGGGCTCTTTATCAAATATTAAATTCTAATTAGCTACCGCAAGCTTCGCAAGCATCTGGATTATCTAGCGAGCAAGCCATGTCGGCTGCTTTTTGTTCTAGCTGTGCTGCCGTTGGTGTACTGGCTGCGGCCTTGTCTACTGTAAACTGAATAGCATCGGCTGCTGCTCTCGATCTCAAGTAGTACATTCCTGTTTTCAAACCTTTCTTCCAAGCGTAGAAGTGCATAGAAGTCATTTTTCCGAAATTCGGATCCTGAATGTGAATGTTCAAACTCTGAGACTGACAGATGTAGGCACCTCTATCGGCAGACATTTCAATAATACTCTTCTGAGAAATTTCCCAAACAGTTTTATAAAGGTCTTTGATGTGCTGAGGAATTTCAGGAATGGCCTGAACTGAACCTTTGGCTGCAATTAACTTATTCTTCATGTTGTCATTCCACAAGCCTAGCTCGATCAAGTCTTTCATTAAGTGTTTGTTCACAATAATGAATTCACCTGACAAAGTTCTTCTTGTATAAATGTTTGAAGTATAAGGTTCAAAACACTCGTTGTTTCCTAAAATCTGAGAAGTTGAAGCAGTAGGCATTGGCGCCACTAGCAAGGAGTTTCTTACACCATGCTTCTTCACTTCTTTTTTCAAGTTATCCCAATCCCAAAGTCCTGAATCTGGCGTAACGCCCCACATATCGTATTGGAAGATACCTTTAGATACTGGCGAACCTTTAAACGTTTGGTAAGGACCTTCTACTTTCGCCAAATCCTTTGAAGCCGTCATGGCTGCAAAATAAATGGTTTCGAAAATGTCCTTGTTTAACTTACGCGCTTCAGGAGAATCAAATGGCATTCTCATTAAAATGAATGCATCGGCCAAGCCTTGTACACCCAAACCAATTGGTCGGTGGCGCATGTTTGAATTCTTAGCTTCTTCAACAGGGTAATAATTCACATCAATTACCTTGTTTAAGTTTTTAGTTGCTACATAGGTAACATCATACAAAGCTTGGAAATCGTACTTACCGGTTTCTTCGTTCACAAACTTTGGCAATGCCAAAGAGGCAAGGTTACAAACCGCTACTTCGTCAGGAGCAGTGTATTCTATAATTTCAGTACATAAGTTGGATGACTTAATTGTACCTAAGTTTTTCTGGTTTGATTTTTTGTTGGCCGAATCCTTATACAACATATAAGGTGTACCCGTCTCGATTTGAGATTCTAGTATTTCGAACCAAAGATCTTGCGCTTTTACTGTCTTACGACCTTTGCCTTCGCGCTCGTATTTTTCATACAATCTTTCAAACTCTTCACCATAACAATCGGCCAAACCTGGCGCTTCGTTAGGGCAGAAAAGTGTCCATTCTTCGTTATTCTCAACTCTTTTCATAAAGAGGTCAGAAATCCAAAGTGCATAAAACAAATCTCTTGCTCTTAATTCTTCTTTTCCGTGGTTCTTTTTCAAGTCAAGGAAATCGAAGATATCGGCATGCCAAGGTTCCATATAAATGGCAAAAGACCCCTTTCTTTTCCCACCGCCTTGATCTACATAACGAGCCGTCATGTCAAAATTTCTTAACATAGGAACGATACCATTGGAAACCCCACCTGTTCCTTTGATATATGAACCTTTTGCTCTCACATTATGAATGCTAAGCCCAATACCACCAGCCGACTGCGAAATTTTAGCAGTTTGCTTTAGGGTATCGTAAATACCATCAATACTGTCATCTTTCATTGTTAGTAGAAAGCAAGATGAAAGCTGTGGTTTTGGCGTACCTGCATTAAATAAAGTAGGAGTGGCATGTGTAAACCATTTTTCTGAAAGCAGATTGTAGGTTTCGATTGCCTTTTCAATGTCTTCTCCGTGAATACCCACAGCTACTCTCATGAGCATGTGTTGTGGACGTTCAACGATTTTACCATCGATTTTCATTAAGTACGAACGCTCTAAGGTTTTATAACCGAAGTAATCGTAGCTAAAATCTCTATCGTAGATAATGTTGGAATCTAGTGTGGCAGCGTTGGCCTTCACTATTCCGTAAGTTTCTTTCGATATCAATGGAGCGTTTTCACCTGTTTTAGGGTCTACATAAGTGTAGAGCCTTTTCATAGTGTTTGAAAACGACTTACTGGTAGTTTTATGCAAGTTGCTAATGGCAATTCTTGCTGCAAGTTTTGCGTAATCAGGGTGTTTCACGGTCATGGTAGCCGCAATTTCTGCTGCTAGGTTATCCAAGTCTAGCGTGCTTACTCCATCATACAATCCTTCAATTACTTTCTTGGCTACTTCCACAGGCTCAACGAAAGCGGGATCTAATCCGTAGGATAGTTTGTCTATCCTGGCAGTGATCTTATCGAACTTTACCGACTCGTGTCTGCCATCTCTTTTTACTACTAACATATTTGGGGTTTTGGGGGTGTCTATAAATATAAACTAAAAATCTTCATCCATACTAAACTTGTGAGCATCCGCGTCATCTCCTTCCTTCATCACGCCAGCTTTTTGGTATTCACCTACTCTTCTTTCGAAGAAATTGGTTTTACCTTGAAGTGAAATCATTTCCATGAAATCAAAAGGATTGGTGGAGTTGTATACTTTTTCGCATTCCAATTCCATCAACAGTCGATCTGCAACAAACTCTAAGTATTGCGTCATCAAATCGGAGTTCATTCCAATCAGACGCACGGGAAGAGATTCAGTAATAAATTCTCTTTCTATATCTAAAGCATCAACTATAATTTCTTTAATTCTTTCTTTCGGCACCTTGTTAATCAAGTGCTGATTGTGAAGGTGTACTGCAAAATCACAATGCAAACCTTCATCACGAGAAATCAGTTCATTCGAAAAGGTAAGTCCAGGCATTAGGCCTCTTTTTCTTAACCAAAACAATGAACAGAAGCTACCAGAGAAGAAAATACCTTCTACTGCCGCAAAAGCAATCAGCCTTTCACCAAAAGAAGGAGACTCAATCCATTTCAGGGCCCACTCTGCTTTTTTCTTAATCGCATCGAAGTTCTCGATGGCATGAAAAAGCTCATCCGCCTCTTTAGGGTTCTTTATATAAGTATCTATTAAAAGCGAATAGGTTTCAGAATGGATATTCTCCATCATGATCTGAAAACCGTAGAAGAACTTTGCTTCAGTATATTGAACCTCATTAATAAAGTTCTCTGCCAAGTTTTCATTTACGATACCATCAGAAGCTGCAAAAAACGCAAGCACGTGCTTAATAAAATAGCGCTCGTCATCATTTAACTTATTTTCCCAATCGGTTAAATCTTGATGCAAATCTATTTCCTCAGCAGTCCACATACTGGCTTCTGCTTTTTTGTAGTAACCCCAGATGTCATCATGCTTGATTGGAAAAAGCACAAACCTGTCCTTGTTCTCTTTCAATAATGGTTCTTCTGTTATTGCTCTTCGCTCACTCATCTCTCGATATCGGTTTTATTTTTTAAATAAAAAGATTACGCTGCATCAAGTTTTGCCTGACGCAAATTTTTATCCTTGAGGCATCACCTTGGGATAGTATTCCTATACAATATAAGGTACTTCTACTATAAGTGTCTGGCATTCTTGGGAATGAGACTTTAGCAGAAAGATAGGTTGTTGTTTTGGGGTCGTAACCTGAAACAAATATTACACAAAACTGCGTAAAAATCAACGTGATTTTTTTGATCATTTTTCATATGTAGCACCTTCAATATGATCGAATATATTTCTAATTATCAAACAATTAGCACCACCATCATCATTAATAACTTACACTTGTATTCAACGTAATTGAAGATCAAAAAAAATGAAAATTTAATATTGTTAAATCTCTTGCATTTATGCCGAACATTTGGTTTGGTTTTAGAAATCAAACTGTTATCTTTGCAGTCCGTTTTTGAAAAGATTCAAAATAATGTACGCAATTGTAGACATAGCAGGAAAGCAGTTCAAAGTAACACAAGACCAATTCGTTTATGCCCCATTAATGGCAGGCGAAGAAGGCGCTTCCGTAGAGTTCGACAAAGTCTTATTGTTAGACAATAATGGCACAGTCGAGGTAGGCGCACCTACCGTTAGTGGTGCAAAAGTTTCCGGTAAAATTATCGGACACGTTAAAGGTGATAAGGTAATCGTCTTCAAGAAGAAAAGAAGAAAAGGTTACAAGAAGAAAAATGGCCATCGCCAGAACTTCACCAAAGTCTTAATCGAAACAATATCTAAATAACAACTTACCATGGCACATAAGAAAGGAGCAGGTAGTTCGAAAAACGGTCGTGAATCGGAAAGTAAACGACTAGGTGTTAAAATATACGGTGGACAAGCCGCTATTGCTGGTAACATCATTGTAAGACAAAGAGGAACTAAACATCACCCAGGCACAAACGTAGGCATTGGTAAAGACCATACCCTATTCGCTTTGTCTGATGGTGTGGTTGAATTCAGAAAAAGTAAAAAAGACAGATCATACGTTTCTGTTGTTCCTTTTTCAGGAGAAGCTGCTGAAGCTTAATCAATAAATTTCTTAAAATATAAGAAAGCTCAATCTCAAAAGGATTGGGCTTTTTCTGTTTAAACGCTACTTTTCAGTACTCAAAGTATGCAACTGTCTATCATCAATATTCTTCAGTTATTACTGGTTTTTCAGAGCCTAGTATTTATGACTTTCTTGCTAAGTCAAAGAAGGGGCAAATACATTAGCAACAGTCTCTTAGCTATTTTTCTATTTGTACTTGCTGTTCATATGATCAGTAATTTTATTTTTGATCTCAATTTGTCGTGGCCAATTCCTGATTTGACCAATTCCTATGGCTTTTTGTATGGCCCCCTCATTTTTCTTTACATCAAAAGCCTAGTTTATAAAGATTTTCAATTATCGCTTCGAAATGCTCTTCATTTACTTCCATGGTTAATCACTCTTAGCGCTACATACTTCACTATCATTCCAATTCAACTCTCTGGAATCTCTATTTTGATCAGCTTTTCTACCTACTTGGTTCTTTCGTTTAGGCTCATTAAGCACTTTCACCTTATCATAAAAAACACGCAATCCCGCTTCGATAGCATTGCACTATTATGGATGCAACGCTTTCTATATGGCCTTATTTTTATCACACTGGTTGATACCATACATAATCTGATTGTTGTTAATAATTTGGTGATGGAGAATCTATTTTACGGCTTTCTTATCACATCATTACTCTTTTTTGTGACAAGCTTGGTCTTTCATGGGTTAAGGCAACCTGAACTCTTTCAGGGTGTTTCAGTTGAAGATGAAGCATTGGTCAACGATGCGGCATCGAGTTACACTTCTTCCAAACTCGCTCAGAAGGAAATCGACTCTCTGGCCGAATTGATCCAAAGTTATTTTAACTCCAACCAACCATATAGAGACTCTGACCTCAACATTCAAAAACTTGCCACATCGATGAACATGAATAATCGAACGATTTCCGAAGTGATTAACCGTTATTTTAACCAAAATTTTTCTGACTTCGTCAATTCCTACAGAATTCAAGAGGCGATTTCTCTTTTGAAAAATAATGATGATAAAACTACAGTGCTGGAAATACTCTATGCAGTGGGTTTTAATTCCAAATCCAGTTTTTATACTGCCTTCAAAATAAAAACTGGAATGACCCCAAGCGAATTCAAAAAAACACTTCAACAATAAATTTTAATAAAATCAGTCCGAAAACAGGAATCTGGACTACTTGAGTATTAGCTGAGACTATCTTTGAAGCATATTTAAAGGTCATAAGTATGAAACTCATTTTACGCATTCTTAAAATCATAGGGAAGGCTTTTCTCTTCCTTGTACTCGCCATTGTTGTCTACGTAACAGCAGCCATACTCGTGGGCAGGCTGGAATTAGATTCA
Organism: Roseivirga seohaensis subsp. aquiponti; assembly: GCF_001267955.1. Taxonomy (NCBI): domain Bacteria; kingdom Pseudomonadati; phylum Bacteroidota; class Cytophagia; order Cytophagales; family Roseivirgaceae; genus Roseivirga; species Roseivirga seohaensis. The sequence goes on along the minus strand of NZ_JSVA01000005.1, from coordinate 61,678 downwards.
CCAGGCCCAATCGTTCCAAACGAATCTAAAGTGGCATTTACCCATGTCAATATCATCCCTATGGACAGTAATCATGTACTTACTGACAAGACTGTATTGGTTGAAAACGGAATTATTACAGGCATTTATGACGAATTTGAAACCTCACAAAATATTAAAATGGTTGACGGTCAGCTTAAATACCTTGCACCAGGTTTAATAGACGCACATGCCCATATTTTTGATCGATCTGATTTAGCCCTGAACCTTTCGCAAGGTGTAACTACTGTGCGAAACATGATGGGTTTTCCTATGCACTTGCGATGGAGGAGCGAAGTAAATAATAACTTATTTCCAGGCGCATCAATTTACACCGCTGGCCCAACACTTAATATGGGCAGCGATAGTGGGCCATTTCACAAAGTATTAAAAAATTCTAATGAGGGAAGAAAAGCTGTAAAACTCACTAAATCTAAAGGTTATGATTTTGTCAAAATCTATGATGGGCTTACTGAAGAGGTATTTAAAGCTATCATGGACGAAGCAAAACTCCAGTCTATAAAAGTTGCAGGTCACCCACCTAGGGCAGTTAATCTAGAAACCTTAGCCAATTCGGATATAGTTTCAATAGAACATGCGGAAGAAATATTTCAAGGCATGATGAACTACAAATATTCGACTAAAAAGACCGATAGCATTGCTAAGATTTTATCTGAAAGGGAAATTTATGTTACGCCTACACTAATTATTTACAATTACCTATACCGTACGATGAATGAAGATAGAGAATTCTTAGATAGTATTCCGCAAGAGTACATTAACCCTCTAACTCGTTTTATTGGAAATAAACAGCTAGAGGGCTACTTAAATATGGATGAAAAAGGAAAGAAATATTCCGCTTCCAAAAATACAGCTCTCTCTGAAATTCTATCCATTCTTCATCAAAACAACGTTCCATTACTGCTCGGCACAGATTTAGGGCCTAACCTAACGGTTGCTGGGTATATTCTTCATTCCGAGATTGAACTTTGGAAAAAGGTGGGGATTAAAGATTACGAAATTATGAAAGCAGGCACTATCAACGTGGCAAAGGCACTCGATATTGACGATAAAGTTGGAACTATTGAAATAGGCAAGCGTGCCGACTTTATTTTAGTGGATCAAAACCCTTTAGAAGATGCCCGAAACTTGCGCAGAATTTCTGGAGTATTTCACAATTCTAGTTGGTATGACTCAGAAAGATTAAAAGAACTTGAAGAAATAGGCAAAGACAAATCAAGTTGGTTTTCTACGATTGGCCGATTTATGGAGTATATACTCTTCAAATAAGCTCTCAAAATACCAAAGCTCAATTTCAAAAGGATTGGCTTTTTCTGTTAAATCTAAGCCCCCCATAGACAAAGCCTATTTATTTATCCGAGGTAGAAATCCCTTTATACATAAAGAATAGCTTTTCTTTGTAATAGAATAGCTGGAGGGTATCATCAGACTTGGCTATGCTAAAGATGACCAAAACAATGTCATTCCAGTATTCTTCTGAGATAACACTCAGTAACATATTGGGAATCCCGTCTCTCCAATCGTATGACTTAGGGAATTTTTCTCTAATCGTAGATAACTCATTCAATGCTATTCCCTTTGATTCTATGCGGCACTGAATTGGTGCTGTTCTATCAATTTTCATAATACTTGAGTCGAAAAGCCATTGGTCATTCACATAAGCAAAGGAAAAGCCATTTTGTATTACTTTTTTAACTGCATACGCAGACTCCATACTTTCAAAGTCTAAAGTCTCATCAAATTCAATCTTAGCCCCATCACAGGTTAAAGCATTCATGCTAAGGGAGTTCAAGTCCATTCCATTGCTCAAGTCTACCGAATCTCTTGCCCAGAGTGGCCAACTGTCCTTATCTTCCCCATACCTCAATGCAAAAGCTTCATTTCTCAAGATAGGTCTTACAGAAGTGCTTTCTTTCTGAGCATAACAACATATAGAAGTGACGAGTAATAGAAATATGAGCCTAATTTTTGACATAACTAAGTTTGAAACTACATTACCTTAATAGAAAAATATCCTAGTTTTCGCTAGACAAGGCTACAGCCAAAGGAATATCAAAAGCCTTGTAAGTATCCACTCCCAGTTCTTTTTCCATTCTTCTTCTCGCCTGGATTAGCTTTATATCAAAAGGATTATAAAGAATCAATTCTGAAACTGCGTTGTATGCCTGCTTTGTCTTTCCTTTTGCCACATACTTTTCGTACTGTTTAAGCTTTGAATTGTAGTTTTTAAGTTGATAGCCCTCCTTTTCAATTTTGGGCAAATTAGTATTTCCAACGCTTCTTGTAGTAGTGGTTTTATTTAATGTCCCAATAGGCCTTGCCTTAGAGCCAGCAAACACAGCCGTTCGAATTTTCATGAAAACACCAATCTTAGTAGGCTGCATCCACAAACCTTCATAACTCGTTTTATAACCCTCTACAGAACTTTCGAAGGCCTCTTGATAATCGTGATGTAGACTAAAGAAAATTGTCTGGTAAATAGAATACTCCTCAGGTTGAACCAGAAACTGATCACCTAAACTTCCAATCAGAACCGTCACCGCCTCGTTAATCTCTTTTCCCAAATCTGTGAGGAGCATGGCCTTCATATTCCCTTCAGGGGTTATAGTAATCTTAAAGATCATGGTGCCTTGTTTCTCTGACATAATCGCCTCTCTCGGGTAATTCATAACTCTAATTTTTTTCAAATAGGCTTCCTTTCCATATCTAAAGATTAAGGAATCAGAGCTATAGCTCTTTGCCGATGAAGAATAAAAATCAGATGTGATTATGTCTGCATTAGCATTTGTATTTATAAAAGCACACAACAGAAAGAGGGAGCACAGCCAAATAAATTTCATGGAAATAGAATTAAAAATCATACTTAGCTATAAAGATAAATTTATTCATAGCTAAAACACAAAAAAATATCTCTATTCCTACTTAATTGATTTAAAAAATAGCCTCTATAAAATATGAAAAGGTAGAAGGGCGAAGGAGTAATGTGAAGATAACGCCATAGATGGCACCAAAAAGATGAGCATCATGGTTAATATTGTCTGTATTTCGCTTACTCATAATAATGGAGTAAACAATAAAGAGTCCGCCTAGAATATAGCCTGGCAAACAGATGATGGCATAGAGACACAGGTCTCTAATCGGGTCAAACAGAATAAAGGCCATTACCAAGGCCGAAACCCCACCAGATGCCCCAAGTGAATTATAGTTGTAGTTATTTTTATGTTTTATCGTTGTGGGGATATTTGCTACAATAACAGCTGTAATAAAAAGAAGGATATACAGCACAAGGCCTAACTCTCCAAAGTAGGTATAGAATATTTGTTCTATTGCCAGTCCGAAAAAGTAAAGCGTAAATAGGTTTAAAAGTAAATGAATGCCATTGTTATGTACGAAACCTGAGGTAATGAGCTGATAATACTTCTTCTCATGAACAACAGTGTACGGATTAAGCATTAAACGCCTATGCAATTCCGGTCGCTCCCAAGCAAAATACGTGACCAAGCCAATTACGGCCATCAATATGTAGGTAACCTGCATTTAGTGTTCTCTATCAATTAAGTATTCTGCAAACCTCTTCAGCGAAGCTCGTTTTTCTTCTTCAATATCAAGTTGTTCCAAATCTGAAAAACCATGATCGAAGTATTCGTTCATTTTGGCTTTGGTTAAAGCTTCAATGCCAATGGCGTCATAAATAGTACGCACCGCTTCCACCTTAGCCACAGCATCAAACTTTTCTAGCCCCAACCAATAATCGAGTTGCTTTTTTTGATCTTCATTGGCCAATTCAAGTGCCTTTAGCAAAAGGAAAGTCTTTTTATTAGAAATAATATCTCCTCCTACCTGCTTCCCAAACTTGGCCTGATCACCATATACATCCAGCAAGTCGTCCTTCAATTGAAAACCAATGCCAATACTCACTCCAAAGTCATACAACAACTCAGCGTCTTCCTTTGAGCTTTGAGCAAGCATGGCGCCTAGCTTCAAGCTAAAACCTAAAAGCACTGCGGTTTTTAGCCTAATCATATTGATATAAGCCGACTCATCTACTGTAGCTAACGTTTCGAAATTCATATCCAGTTGCTGTCCTTCACAAACTCCAGCAGCACAAGCGTTAAAATCGTGTACTATTTGTTTAAGGTTGGCCGGAGCATCCAAAAGCATGTCGTAAGCTTTTACCATCATTACATCACCTGAAAGAATGGCGGTATTTGCATCCCACTTTTCATGCACTGTGGCTTTACCCCTTCGCAAAGGGGCATTGTCCATAATATCGTCATGCACTAGAGTGAAATTATGAAACACCTCCACAGCCAAGGCTTGGTCCACAACCGTTTCGGGATCGTCTTTGAAAAGCTTATAAGCCAAAAGCACGAGCAAAGGGCGCATTCGCTTTCCACCTAAAGACATAATATATCTTATAGGATCATAAAGCTCCTTTGGCTCGCTACCATAATTCCGTTCTTCTAGTCTTTTATTTATGAGCTGAACCAGCTCTAGGTGATTTTCGGTCATCCTCTGCAAATGTTAAATCGATGGTTCTTCTGTCAATGTCGGTAGCTTTTACTCTAACATCTACATTATCGCCAAGGGTAATGATTCTCTTGTTTCGTTTACCAATCACACGATAGTTTTGTTCATCAAACTCATAAAAATCATCTGTGAGGTCAGACATTCTTACCATGCCCTCACATTTGGTTTCGGTGATTTCCACAAAAATACCCCATTCTGTAACACCACTAACAATCCCTGCAAAAACTTTATCTTCGGCCATGGCCATAAATTCAACTTGTTTGAATTTAATAGAAGCACGTTCTGCATCGGCAGCGCGTTTTTCTCGTTCCGAAGCGTGAATACAGAGTTCTTCAGTTTCTTCTTTGTCTACCGATTTACCGCCATCCAAATAATGCTGGAGCAGACAATGCACCATCATGTCGGGGTAGCGCCTAATGGGCGAAGTGAAATGCGTATAATGATCGAAAGCCAAACCAAAGTGACCATTTTCGGCCGTGGTATATTTTGCTTTCGCCATAGTGCGGATGGCCAATTGTTGCAAAACGTTCTGCTCAGGCTTTCCTTCAATTTCACTGATTAATGCATTGAGTGATTTAGAAATCCCTTGACGTTCTACATCCAATTTATGCCCAAAGCGTACGGCAAAGTTTGAAAAGGTGTTCAACTTTTCAGGATCTGGATTGTCGTGGGTTCTGTAAACGAAAGTTTTTGGTTTGTCTCTTGTTCCTTTTTTAAACACAAATTCAGCCACACGCTTATTCGCCATGAGCATAAACTCTTCAATCAGCTTATGTGCATCTTTTCTTTCTTTCGGAGTAATACCTAATGGCTTACCGTTTTCATCAAGTACGAACTTTACTTCCACGGTTTCAAAATTCACCGCGCCATTTTTAAAGCGTTTGTCCTTTAAATGAAGTGCCAACTTATTCAAGTGATTGATATCTTCAGCAAAGTCACCCTCGCCAGATTCAATTCTTTCTTGGGCTTCTTCATAAGTAAACCTTCGGTCGGAATGGATGATGGTTCGGCCAAACCATTCGTTTTTGATATTGGCGTTTTCATCCAATTCAAACACAGCCGAAAACGTAAGTTTATCTTCATTAGGTCGAAGTGAACAAAGCCCGTTCGAGAGCCTTTCAGGCAACATCGGAATGGTACGATCTACCAAATACACCGAAGTAGCCCTGTTTACGGCTTCTTTTTCGAGTTCCGAATTTGGCGTTACATAATGCGTTACATCAGCAATATGAATTCCGACTTCCGTATTTCCGTTTGGCAGTTTTTGAACCGATAACGCATCGTCAAAATCTTTTGCATCGAAAGGATCAATCGTTACGGTAGTCACATTTCTAAAATCCCTACGTTTAGCAATTTCTGCTTTGGTAATTTTATCTGAAATGTTTTCGGCAGCGGTTTCTAGCCCTTCTGGAAACTCCAAAGGCAAGCCAAATTCGGCAATAATAGAGTGAATTTCAGCATTGTGTTCACCTGCTTTTCCAAGCACTCTGGTAACCACTCCCTCAGGTTTTTTATTCCTTTCGGGCCACTGGGTAATTTTCACAATGACTTTATCATTGTGTTTCGCACCGTTTAAGTCTTTTAAGTTGATAAAAATGTCGTAAAACATTTTCCTAAAATCGGAAATCACGAAAGCATATCGGCTCGACATTTCCAGTCGACCCACAAACTCATCGCGGTTTCTTTCCAGTACCTCAACAATTTTACCTTCAGCATGCTTTCCATGCTTTTTGTTCTTCAATACCACTTTGACTTTATCGTCATCCATGGCGCCATTGGTATCGTCTATCGACACCCAAATATCAGCGGTATCCTCATCACCACCATCGGGGGTTACGTAGGCAAACCTTGCGTTCACAAAATCGACTGTTCCTGTAATGGTTTCTCTTTCACTCTTATCGAGGGCAAAAGAGCCGTTACGTAGTTTTTTAATTGCGCCTATATCTTCCAATCGGAAAATGGCTTCAGTTACAATTTTCTTCGAGTTTTTATCTCTGACCCCAAGGGCCGTTAATATCTGCTTGATCTGATATCCTCTACCCGGATGTTCACCGAGGAAATCGAGGATGAGGGGCTGTACTTGTTTAGCTCCGCGATCGGAGCCATTTGTATTTGTTTGTTTTTTTCTTCTATTACCCATAAAGGGGTTATTTAATAATGTTTAAAAATATGCTAGAAATTAAGCAAAGGTGGGGAGAACATGAATCTTTCTAGATGATGAAAATGTCATCATTTTTTATTGCAGGAAATTGATTGAGCTTTAAAAATACCTGCGCGAGCACAATAACGTCCTTTTTACAGTATTTCGCAATTCTCTCCAAATCGTTTTCTTCGTAATACACTCTATTTACTTGACTTCCATCAATATCGTCTTTACTAGTGGGAATGTTTAAAATGGCTGCCAACAAATCCAATGAAGTAAAGTGTTTATAGTCTCCAAACTTCCACATTTCCATGGTATCTAAATGCGGAATTTCCCATGGCTTTTTCCCCGACATTTGAAGTGTTTTAGGCACTTCAATGCCGTTTATAATCATTCTTCGGGCGATATATGGAAAATCGAACTCCTTACCATTATGTGCACAAAGCCTTAATTTCTTCGATTTAAATTTTTCTTCTACTAAGGTTTTAAACTCGGTTAAAATTTCAATTTCATCGTGGCTAGATATGTCCTTCACCCTAAGCGAAAATCCATTTTCTTCTTCTTTAAAATAGCCCACCGCAATGGAAATTATTTTTCCAAATTCTGAATAAATCCCTGCTTGGCCATACAACTCGGCTGGAGATAGTTCATTTGGATTTCGTAAGAACGCAGCTTTTTTGGTCCAAAGCTTCTGCATTCTTTCGGGTAATTCATCAAAGCTTTTATAGGCTGCGGCTGTTTCTATATCCAGAAACAAAAGGTCGGAAAACTGTTTCATCCTTTTAAGATAACAAGTATTCTAACAATTATAATACTGCGCACCCGATAATTAGGGCATAAAAAAAAGCAACTACCACCTGTAGTTGCTCTCTTAACCTTAGTTTTTGAAATAAAGTTTAGTTTCTGTTCATGCAATTTAAATCGCTGAAGGCTTCCTCTAATCTTTTCACAATGCTTTCTTCTCCTTTTCTTAACCAAACACGTGGATCGTAGAATTTTTTGTTTGGAGAATCATCGCCTGTTGGGTTGCCAATCTGGCCCTGAAGGTAATCCTTCTTATCGTTGTAATAGCTGTGAACACCATCCCAGAATGCCCACTGAATGTCTGTATCAATGTTCATTTTGATTGAACCGTAAGATGTAGCTTCTTTAATTTCTGATGGTGCTGAACCAGAGCCACCGTGGAAAACGAAGAATACGGGTTTGTCTTCCGTATTGAATTTAGCTTTGATATAATCCTGAGAGTTTTTCAAGATTTCAGGCTTCAAAGAAACATTGCCTGGCTTATAAACACCGTGTACGTTTCCGAAAGAAGCGGCAATTGTGAAAATATCTCCTACTTGTCTTAAAGCGTCCCAAGCTTGAGCAACTTCTTCTGGCTGAGTGTACAGTCTTGAAGAATCTACATCTGTATTATCAACACCGTCTTCTTCTCCACCCGTAATTCCTAACTCTATTTCAATACCCATTTCAAGGGCATGCATTCTTTTGTAATATTCAACACTGATAGAAATGTTCTCCTCAAGTGTTTCCTCAGAAAGGTCGAGCATGTGCGTGCTGTACAATGGCTGACCATGTGTTTTGTAATATTTTTCACCGGCTTCTAAAAGGCCGTCAATCCATGGCAATAATTTTTTGGCAGCGTGGTCGGTGTGAAGAATTACAGGAACACCATAATGCTTGGCCATTTGATGCACGTGCATAGCACCAGAAATAGCACCTTGAATAGATGCATTGTAGTCGTCATTTGCAAGTGACTTGCCAGCATAAAAAGCGGCACCACTTACTGAAAACTGGATCATTACTGGTGAATTCACTTTGGCCGCAACCTCTAAAACTGAATTGATTGTGTTTGTACCAGTAACGTTTACTGCTGGTAACGCAAACTCATTCGCTTTGGCATAAGCTAAACAATCCTTAAGCTCTTGGCCATAAAGTACACCACTTCTGAATCTTGACATTTCTTTAAATTTATGCTGGTTAATTTTTGGGCAAAGAAACAAAATTAATCTATCTAAAGGAACTCAAAGGGGAAGGAATAAAGGATTTGAGCACTAGCCAGTTATAGATTGCATCATTTAATTCTGAACGATCGTGTAAAAGTGGCTACACTGCTCCGATTTCTTTTTTAACTTCCGCCTCCAAATTTTTATGACTATGAAAAAAACACTCTGCATACTCTTTAGCGCTGCGCTAGTCTTTACGGCCTGCTCACCAAAGGCCGATGACCAAGCCACGGTTTTCAAAAAAATTAATGAAGAAGTTTTGGCCAACTCTAAAGCCTACGAAACTTTAGGAGATGCCATTGAAACCATTGGCCACAGACTTACAGGTTCTGAAAATGGCGCTCAGGCCGAACAATACACTTATGACCTACTGAAAGGCTATGGCATGACGGACGTTCAGTTCCAACCATTTGAAGTAGAATCATGGTCGAGAGGAGATATTGATGTGCAGATTGGCGCCAAAGGCAAATTGGAAACTGTGCCTGCTGTTACTTTGGCACACTCTCCTGTTTCGGCAGATGTTACTGCTGAAATTGTAGACATGGGCAATGGCGTTGATGCTGACTACGAAGCAAGACCTGATGCCGTTATGGGGAAAATCGCTTTGGTGTATATTGGTACTTTGCCAGATAGCCCAAAAGGAACTCCTGGTTTACACCGTTCTGAAAAAACTGCTTTAGCCACTAAATATGGCGCTATTGGTATCATTATCATTAACCAAGTGGATGGAGGCGTTTTACTTACCGGAACAGCTTCGGTAACGGGTAGCCTTATTCCAATCCCTGCGGTGTGTATAGGAAAAGAAGACGGTATGGCCTTGAAAGAAACTTTGGCTTCAAAAAGCCAATTTGCTTCTATTAAAATGACCAACCAATCGGGATTAATTAAAGCGAGAAATGTGATTGCCACTATCAAGGGCTCAGAGTTTCCTGAGGAGAAAATTATTGTAGGCGGACATTTAGATTCTTGGGACCTATCAACTGGTGCAATCGATAATGGTATTGGTTCATTTGCTGTATTAGACATGGCTAGAACTTTCCAAGCCTTGAATTTGAAACCAAAAAGAACTGTTCAATTTGTAATGTTTATGGGCGAAGAAGAAGGTTTACTGGGTTCTAGATTTATGGTAGACGAAGCCATTAAAGATGGCACCATCGATCAAATTAAGTATGTAATGAATCAAGACATGTCGGGTAATCCTGCTGGATTTGGCACAGGCGGAAGACCAGAAGCCGAAGCTTTCTTTAAGGCTGTTGGAAAAGAAATCATGGCGATTGATTCTACTACCTACACCAACGCAGTTAGCAATGGTGCTGGGCTGCACAGTGATCATCAGCCATTTATGTTACAAGGAATTCCTTATACTGCACCAAGCTCAAGATTAGACCGCGCCATTTATGGTTGCTACCATGCCGATTGTGATTCCTTCGACTTAGTAAACAAAGAGCATATGGTAAACAATGTGCGTTTTAGCTCAATGATGCTTTACGCTTTGGCCAATGCCGAAACACTTCCTGCCGAAAAACTAAACGATGCCGAAACCAAAGCTTTCTTAGAAGGTCATGACCTTAAGCTGAAGCTACAAATTGGTGGTGATTGGAGATGGGAGGATTAAAAGAATTCACCTTGAAATTAAAAAAGCAAGGCCGTATGCCTTGCTTTTGACTCAACCTACTAAATATTAAGGCGGAAGTGCAAGCACTAGCCGCCTTTATACACACTCACCACACTGAATATTTTTAAATTTCATTATAATGATGTCTGTGTTTTGGTGTGAAGAATAGGGAATCTATCCAAAATATTCTTTCGTTGGTTTTTACTAAGCAAGACATCATATGGACCTACATGTAGCACGTTGCCGTTAATCTTGTGCAAATGTCTACTATTGATCAAGTGCTTTCTGCTTACTCTAATAAAGCTGCTGTCATTTAACTGTAACGAGAAGCTTTTTAGATTTGATGAAAGATGAAATTTCCTCGATTTGGTAAACACTTTTATATAGCTACCATCAGCCTCTACAAAGTATATATCTTGTTTTTCGATTCGTATGTGAGAATGCCTATCTGGAACAAAAATAGCCTCTACCAATACCTTTCCGTTGTCTTCTTCGTAATTTAAATTTGAAGAAAAACTGTATTCGAAACTCTCATATTCCATCCGAACACTTCCTTCGCTCAAATCACTAACATTAATAAGCTCCACCTCTCCCTTATTCTCTAAATCTTTAAAAAATGCTTTAATCTCATCAAGGTTTTTTCCGGGATTAAGCTGAAACACAACTTTCATTATTACAAGAATTAGCTTGGTTGAAAAAATAGACACTTAAACAAAAGGACAGGAATGCCCTAACAAGAGAAAAAAATAGGCAGACTCATAAAGCAAGCCTGCCTATTATTATAACAAATTAGTTATCTCCACCAACGTTTTCTAAACGAACACCGGTACCGTAGTCAACATTTTGATTAGTGGTCTCACCTCTTCTAATCGTCACGTTAATAATGTTACTCCCAGTATTAGGGTTCTTTTTATCAATATTCAAATTCTGCTTATAGCCAGCCCCATTATTAACAATCTCATTGGAGTTAAATGAATACTCTCCTGTGGAATTATTAAAGGTATCGTTAAATATCCACTGGAAGCCTGAACCGCCAACTCCTGCTATTCTAGGTGTAACAGTGACGGTTCTATTTGCATCATAGTCATCTCCGGTATTTAAAACAAAAGCGGTAAGATCTCCTTCCTCAGGATCATTAACGGCAACATTGACAACCATTTGAACAGCATTAAGATCGTTAATTCTAATGCTTGGAGTAGATTCGAAATAGATACCAGCATCAGTAGCAGCTCTAAATCCATCATTTTGAGAAGTCAAACCTCCCGCTCCATCTCTCTCTATGAACGAATTTAAAGTTACAGGTCCTATAGGAAATTGACTTGATTTTGAATAATATTCAACTTGATTTGACTGGTAAAGCGATACCTGTGAGCCACTTACAGAGCTACCTGTAATCTCGATAGAAGGTTCTATAGTATAACCTGTTCCAGAATTAGAAATATTCATATCATACCTATTATAAGTAGTAATTTCTAAAACAGCTTGCGTAGTAGCTCCGCCACCAACAAATGTTAGACTAGGAAAAGTAGTGTAGCTAGCATCAGGTGCATTATCTATAGTGAACCCATAAACAGAAAGATTAACATTTGGACGAACCACAGCATCAGCGCCAACACCTGTAACTACAATACCTATAGAATCTATTTTCTGTGTGATTATTTGTCTTGTATTTTTTGTAAAGTTAAAATCACCTTCCTCTATTAATATGGTTTCAGGGAGTGTTCCATCTGCCTGAGAAGTTATATTCTTCGATCCAAAGTTTATTACTTGATTCCCACCAAAATAAGCATAAGCCGTGAGCATTACATTTTGTTCATTTCCATATGCCGAACCATCTTCCTCTACATTTAATGAAGTTAAATAACCTTCTAAGTAGCCATACCCTACTGTATTACTACCTATACGCAACGATGGTGTTGAAGTATACCCTGCACCCGTAGACGTAAGTTTAAACCTAACTTGAGCTGCATTTGTAAAGCCATTTGAAAATATTGAGGTTTGTCCATTAATATCAGTCAAGTTAGTCCTACTGAAGTTATTAATATCAAAAGCCATTGGGGTGAAGGCCATTTCAAAGCCAGACCCTAATGTAGCGGGCTCATTGACTGACACTTCAAAACCAATCACATCGTCAACCTCTTCAGCAAGTACATTCAAATTAAACCTAGTCGGAACGGTTGCAATTTCAGCTGGGATATCATTCCCATCTCTTTCAGAAATAGCTAATGTTTGGTCAGTAGTTATCTCTGGGAAAATCAAATTGACAGAACTTGAATTTCCAGCAAGTGGAACTTTCAACTCATAATTCCCAGTTGTTGGGTCTATTTCTCCAACACCTAAGTTTCCTTCCGTTAAAGCCATTCCATTAACCGCTCCTAGAATAGGGTCTTGAAAAGCAATTACATCGTTGGTAATCAAGTAATTGCTGAGATCTGCGCTAACAACAGCTCCTGCAGGAAATTCAGGTGTATCATTAGTCAAATCGGTTTCAATTGTCACTGTTCCTGAAATTGTACCTACCTCATCGCTTGAAGTCATATCTGCAAATAAATTAAGGGCAAGTAGAGCAGTTGCTGGTTCTACAATAGTTGAAGTCCCTATAGAGAGCAGATTTAATCTATTAAAAAGTACATTGGCCCTAAAATCCAAGATAGCATCAGAAGAAACTGTAAGGGTATTGTTACCAACCACTACATCGGTAAATACAGCAGAACCATCAGCTCCTGTAGTTACTGCATCAGGAATAGAAGAAACTCTAACTTCTGCATCGGCCAGTGGCTCACCATCTCGATTATTCACGAGTACTTTAAACTCTGTAAACAATCCAGCAGCTCTATAGGCAGCTAAATAATTTGCCGCGCTTAGAGAATCTTCTTTTTGCGATAATGACTCTCTTAACATTTCAAGCTCTTTATTTAAAAGTGCTTGTAACTGAGCCAGCTCAGTATCTACATTGGCTTGAGCCGTTATGGCCGCCAAAGTAGCGTCAAGTTGTGCTTGAATTACAGCTAGCGCACGTTCATGGTCTTTAGCCGCTTTACTTTCAGCCAAATCGGCTTGTTCTTTGATGAATTCCGACTCGTCAAATTCATCACTACATGCACTTACCCCCATGACCATGGCCAGGAGCAGGCAAATAATTAAATTAATTTTATTCGTTTTCATGACTAATTAAGGTTATTAAAGTTTTCTAAAGTTGTGTTAATGGAAAATCTGGAATGAAAAATCGATACTCAGGCTGCTCATTCTAATGCTGCCCGCCATGTATTCTGGGGCAAAGCCTACCAAACTGCTCTCGTTGATTCCTTGCCTATAGCGTAAATCAATTCCGAAGGCGTTTGTCGCACCTGTAAATTCAAGGCCAAACCCGACTATAAAGCCATAGTTGCCTTTTTCGTAGTAATCCGATACATCTTGAATTAGCCCAGATGTAAACACGCGAGTTCCATCCGAAAAATTAAAGAGCTTGTCCTGATGTTCAGTCAAGTCAAAGGCATAAGCAAAGTAACCTCCGGCCAGAATTCGAGGAGTGAAATTCTCGGTTCTAAACGCACTGGGTGAAAAACGAAGCAGCACTGGAATATCTACTGTGCTGATTTGTACACCCCGATTGAATAGCTCAATGGAATTTACATTCCCTCCAATACTCGAATAATCCTGTATGGCGTTTCTTCTTACGCCCCCAAGCATGGAGTATTTTAATTCGGGTTGAAGATCAAGTGCGGGAGAGAGTTGGTACTTAAAGTAAGCACCGGAAGAAAATCCCAGCATCATGCCATTGAAATTGAAAGAGTTCAGTGTGGCGCCTCCAACAAAACCAATCGATAATTTATCGGTATTGTCAGAAGTGTTGCTTTCTTCCTGCGACATAGCTGAATTTGAAATAACTAAGCCACAGAAAGTCAAAATACATAAAGCGATTGCGCTTCTGTATTTACATAAAAAATTTAGGCGTTCATTTACTGATTTCATTGGTTCATGTTTTCAATGTTGACCGAAAGTATCTGATTGAAAGACATTTAGCTCAAATCAATTCATGAACCGTAAGATTCAGTTTGTGTACAACACAATATTTCGTTTTTAGTGTAATTGCCGTCTATAATATGATTATTTGAGGCATAACAAAAAAGTAAATATCAATACCTATAAATGGGTATATTTTGAATATCTGCCTTTTTAGTAGCTATCACACACTATAATGAAGGGAGGTTTTTCAGACTGAAATAAAAATTAGAGCTGACGTATTCAGGTTTTCTAAAGAGGAAAACCCTTATACCAAAAAATAACCGAGGCTAGTAATTATGATTCTCAGGGTCTATTTTGTTTTTAAGATTTTAAAGTGACTGAGAATTTCTTGTCGGTTGAGTTTAGAAAATTGAAATTCATACTCACCTAGATAAATGGTATTTCCGTTAATTCGTTCAACATAGGTTTTATTAACCAAGTGCTTTCTGGAAATGCGCACAAAACGAGAGTCCACAAATTGTTTGGTGAAATTCTTTAAGTTGGAAGAAATTTGATATTTTTTATCTCGGGTTAGAATTTTTATGTAAGAACCATCAGCTTCAACAGCATAAATGTCGCTACTGTTAATTCTAATGTGCATTTGGTTATCGGGAATGAAGATAGCTTCATTCGTAACCTTAAAATCATCATTCTTTAATTCATCTGTATTCTTCTTGTTTTCAAAATTCTTAATGGCCAAATCAATATTGATAACAAACTCTGATAACTTAAAAGGTTTAATCAGATAAGCCGCAGGGTGTGTTTCCATGGCCATTTTTACCATGGCCGATTCGCTATTGGCGGTTAAATAAACAACTGGAATTTGAAAATGAGAATAAACTTCCTTTACCACATCTATACCTGTCTTTTCCTGACCGAGGAGAATATCTACCACAAGTAGGTGAACAGTACGTTGGTTTAGGACTTCAACAATTTCAGTAGGGTCAAGAAAATTGCCCAGCACCTCGTAGCCAAGGCTTTCGAGCTTATCCTTAAGGTCTTCCGCAACCACAAGATTATCTTCGACTGTAATTATTGACTTTTTCATGCCTGCACAGTATCAAAAGTCTAAAATAAACAATAATTACTACTATTGAAGAAAGCCTGTTGAAACTGGTATTTCTTCTTGCGAACTAACCATTTCTTCATGTTAACTAAAATTCAACTGATACCTGAACTGTGAATCATTACTTATTTTTGATTTCCCCTTCAACTGCTTGGCTTGCAATTCCACCAACTTCTTCCCAAATGACTTTGAGTTTTGGTAAGCTTGTAAATCAAAGTTTTCTCCGTTGTCTGTATATTCCAGTGAAAATTTACCGGATTGCGCTTTTATAGAAAGACTGAACTCCGTTACCGATTGCTGAACATATTTTACGGAGTTGACAATTAGCTCATTGATGATGAGCCCAAGGCTGGTGGTTTTTTCTAAATCAAGTTTGATGTCATCAATATCCAATTGATACTTCACTTCGGTATCAGTAATGGAGTTAATGACTTCTGTGATGAGTTCTGAGATGTATACCTTCAAATCAATATCACCAATTTCTTCTTGGTCGTATAAAGAACGATTTAAAAGGGCGATGGCTTGAATCCTTCCTTGGCTTTGCTTCAAGGCGTATTTAGAAATTTCATCTTGAGCTTTGCCAGCCTGTAAACTCAGCAAACTGGAAATCATTTGAAGGTTATTCTTAACTCGGTGATTTTGTTCACGGACAAGGAGTTCGTTGCGCATTCTCAACTTTTTGTTGCGGCTGTTCAGCAACACAAAATAGATGGCCGACCCAAGTACTATAAGGGCAATAATGATGACCAAAATGAGCAAATTGGTGTTCTTGGTAATTATGGTTTGCTGAGCAGCAAGGAGCTCTTCTTGCTGGTTCAGTTGGTTTTCTCTTTGGTCAATTTCATATTCGCTTTGAGCTTCCTGAAGCATCAGCCTAGATTCCTTAAATGTTAGGTCATTCAAGCTGTCATGCATCATATCATATTTTACATAACCTTTGTAGTCACCTACCACATCTGCTAGGCTTTTCCCAAGCCAATAGTACTTAACTTTGTCTTTATTAATAGATTGATCAATAACCTTAGAACTCAATAACAAATATCGCTCGGCTTGTTGGGAGCTACCTACCTTCATATAGTACCAAGTGAGATTGTTCCAAATGGGAACTTTATCCTGTGCGGAATCAGCTTCTCGAAATAATAGTGCACTATCCAAAAATATCTTTGCTTCGACAAGTTGGTCAGAACGCAACAGAGCCTCACCCAAGTTATTATAGACCACAACTCTCTCTTCCTCTTTTAATCCCAAATTCCTTTTAAGAGCAAGACTCTCTCTAAAATTTTGAATAGCCAAATCGTAATCATCAAGTTCAAGGTTTGCATTACCTAAGTTATTCAACCAAATATGATAAGAATTACTTTCTGGCATTTGAGTTATAGCTTGTAGAAAACTAGCTTTGGCTTTTTCAAAACTATTCGTAGCCATATAGATAGAGCCTAAACTATTTAAAAACCGTCCCTTAATTATACTGTAAGCATCATTATCACCAATTAACTCCAAACCTCTTAAGTAAGTATTAATGCTTTTTAAGGGCTGATTTACATATCTGTAAGACAAGCCTAGGTTTCTGTAGCTTTTTAAAATATTTGCCGTGTCGTTTTGTTGTACCGCAAAATTCAGAGCGTCATTAAACTTAACTATAGCACTGTCGTAACTTTTTGACTTAGCAAAAGTAACCCCCTCATTTAAAAGCAAGGCTGCTGTTTGTTCTTGCCCCTTTAGTTCATATTGAATAAGTGATAGCAACCCCATCACTATCAAAAAAAACATTGACTTAATCTCTCTAAATATGTTCATTGCTTTCCTTAAGAAGAAACAATATAAAAAAAGCTCCTCTAAGAGGAGCTTTAATCTACTAATAATCAAACCCTAACCTACTTTTGTTGAATCTGTCTCCCATTCATCTTCTTCCTCAGTGCTCTTTATATCTTCCAACTGACCACTGCCTTCAGAACACTCAACGCTCATTGGGCGAATGTCTTCAGCGTGATCGGCACAAGCAATAACACCAAGTGAAACAATGAAGGCAATCAGCAATGTTTTTGATAGCTTTTTCATCTCGCTAGTATTTTGTTGTTGCTCCCCTCAGATTGCCCAATGATCAGTCGGGCGATTAGAGGTTCACAAATGCGAGTGAGTCTTTTGGACTCAATTCCTGTAGGCTTATCACTCTTTAGAAACCAGTAGGAATTCGTCCGTTAGCGCTGTGTCAGGTCGATCAGAAAAACCTTCTGTTTTTCCGGCTAGCTCTTTGCCCTGACCGTTTTGTATTTCAATGTTACGGCTAAAAGGAAGTGGGTATGATCTGATCAGATTTGATCAGATTTCGTCAGAAAATGCTTTATTTAGAAGGATGGGAAAAGTGGTAAATCCAATATTCAGGGAATTGATGGATATTATGGCAGATACTCAGGCTTCTGAAGTTGTGGATAAGCCTATATCACAATGGAAGGTGTCTCATTTCGATAGACTCTATGACGTCTTGGAAGGACACTCTATTCATCATAGATTACAGAGTACTGATGAAAATAAATCACACATTAACGCTCCTAAAGGCAAAACTTTTTATGAATGGATCAAAAAATATTACCGAGGAAATTACCCCCTAGACAATAAATCGATCAGAATAAATATGGAAGAACGCCTAGATCTGATTTGTCATTTTATTGCCTCCAAAAAGAATAACTCAAAGTTCCCAAACAACTGGCATGACTTTAAAACTGACCGGGGTTATAAAAGAACTGATAACCAAATACCAGCAGACCTGAAGGAAATAAACCTAGAGCCCCTTTCTCTTCAAGAAACTCTGATCCGGCTTTACAAGAATTTCAATCATACTTCTTTTCAGGTTCCACATTATAGAAAACTGCACCAGGTGAATGAGTACAAAATTACCAACCACTTTTTTCAAGAACCCAAAAGATGCTCCTTGCTTGGTCCTTCAGGTATTGGCAAAACTGCAATAGCAAAATGGTATTGTAACCAATGGGCCAACTCTCCAAAAAACCTGCTTCTTCCTATTTATGTCAACTGTGCCGAGGAATCCTTTACAGGTGATCTCAATGATTACATTCACTTAGAACTATTTCCGCACAAATCTCCTCAAGAGGTTATTGAGTTCTTAAATGTAAAGGATGGCTACAGACTCATTTTGGACGGGTTTGATTCACTTAAAGCACAACAAAAAGAAAACCTTATTGAGTATCTGGTTGGAGAAGGTGAAGGCTTGAACTACACGATTCTAGCTACTGTTTTTGCCTTTGAGCCTTACCAAAACGTAGTTCAGAGTAACTGGGAATTGATGGGGTTTGGTGCAGAATCGAGAAAATTATTTTTAAAAAAGGCATTGGGAAACAAAAGTCAATGTAGCGTAGAAGAGGTACTGAGCTTAATTGAACAAAGTGAATTTCTTTGGAAGTGCATGCGCTCCCCTTTATACCTATCCTATATAGCATCGATCGCTCAAACTGACGATGGCTTAGAGAAACTAAAAACACCTAAAAACACCCTTGAGCTTAAGAGGTTATTTCAAAGCTGTCAATAGATTGGCAGAGTCGCGTTGCTTAAATGGCAATTCACTTTTTGACCCCTTTATCTGAAAGTGAGCCTCCACAAAAAAGGTAAATGGGAGTTCATTTAAATCTTTGGGGAAATCCAGCAGCATTTGGGCTTTATAATCATCATTGATATGTTTTTCATCATCATTGAGCAAAGTCCAATTGGCACTTGGGCCTTCCTCCCCTGAGAATGTTTGATTGATACCATTATTTGAATGTTTATCTAACTGATAAATTTTCACTCTCTCTTCTTCTTCAAAGTCAACTTCAACCATAAGGTAAGTAAGGTGACACATAGGGTGCACAACTACTGTACAATGAAATGGAACCAAAATTCTTTCACTGAAAGGGTCGTTTGATTGGACAAGATCACAGTCACCAATAAATACCCTCACCTTATTTTTGTAGTCATTATAGTCAATCGATGCTTTGCTAAGCAGTATGCCTCTTTCACCTGCAGCCAGCTCATCAAATTCTAGTTCCAGTTCAAAAAGTTGTTTCATGTGCAATTCTATTTTCAGTTATTTCCATTGCCCTGTTAAAGTAAACGCTCCCCAATGATAGATATGTTCTGTTTTTGGGTTCGCAATCATTTTTTTTGCTGCCCGCTGAAGTGCCACCACCTTGGAGACACCCTGTTTATATTCATCATAAAACACCTTGAACAACAGGCTCGAAGAATAATCCTGAACCTTCCAAAGGCTGGAGACTACACTCTGACTGCCGGCATACAAAAAGGCAGTTGTCAGGCCAACCATATCATCGCCAATATTGTATGTCTGAACCCCGGTTTCGCAACCACTGAGCACTACCAAATCGTTACTGAACTCTTGCTCAAATATCTCGGCTGCATTAAGCTTTACATCACCCTTGAGCTTTAGGTGGCCTTCCATACCATCCTGCTTATACTCACCATGTCCTGCAAAATGCACTAGTTTAGATGATTGAAACGCATCTAAAAGCACTTGTTTGTCGATAGCATCTTCCAAAATTGCACCTACCGAAAACGCTTTGGCAATGCCTTCTGCCTCTTCTCTGGCATTGATAAGATCTTTGGTTGGGTTTCCAAAAACAGCTACCCCACTTCCATGATCAAAACTTTTCTTTTGAAGCATTTTGGATAGAATGGTAGTACTAGGTGCATAATGAACAGGATTTCTTTCTATCAAGTATTGTCCATCCAGCTTCAGAGTATGAAGAGGAACCCCATTCAGTTCTCCATACGGAACAATACAAACCACATCGTTTGGCTTAGACCATTCTGCAATAGGGGAAATGATGCGAGAACACTCTTCCCATACTTTAACACGGTTATTCTGATACATACGCCTCACTCCACCCTGGGTATGAAAGAAGCGTTTAACAGTAGCCAAAACTTTCTTTCCTTCCTGAGAAACTAGTATTGACCTCGGCTCACTCCAACATGAATGCATACCGATAAGGTAGATGTCATCAAGATAATACCAATATTGAACAATTAGATAGTTTTGACCTGGCTCCAGACAAGCAGTATCCTTCAGTAAGGTTTCCATAGTATCTGGCTCCTCTCCTTTCTTCTCGCTATGAATATCTAGTTCCTTGTTTGGCAGTAGTCTGGAAAGCAAAACCTGGGACTTGTTCTTTTCCAACACCCATAAACCAAAGCTAGGGTTATGGGTATCTCTTAGGGCAAAGAGCATTGCCGAAAACAACTGCTGATGGATTTCTTCTTGAAGGTTTTTACTGTAGTTATATGCATGTTGAAGACCTTGAGCTTGAGGTAAGTTAGCCCTAATAAGAAAGTGCACGATTTCAAAGGATTGTCTATAATGTAGTTCTACTATTTTTATCAACTCGTCTGATAGACTACCACAATTACTGATTTGCTCGTGTTTAGCGAGTGCCATATAAAAGTGAGCTCTTCTCTGATTGTAAGTATCGTTTATTTTGGAAAATAATTTTTCTGCAGATTTAACAGAAGTATAAATACCTTCATAAAGATTTAAGCTCCTTCCTTTTCTTGCCAAATTAAAATTCAATAATGCTAAGTACATTGTGTTATAGGCTAAGGGATTTGCAAGCTTATATTTTTCAAATATCCCTTTGGCATCCGTTTCCAACTCAATAGCTTGGGAAATATCCCCTCTCATTATGCAAACTTTTGCATAGGACTCCAATATTTGAGCGTACACTTTTTTAGCCTCTCTTGTATGCTTCCCCTCAACATATGAAAGCGCTCTTTGAAATTCAAGCTCTATTGCCAAAGCACTTCCCGTTCTCCATTCATGCCTTTCCATGAACTTTGCTCTTTGATAGAATAATTCTCTAAGTGTTTCTGCGCAGTTTAAATCTAGTTTTAGTAACTCATAGCTTTCAAAAGCACAGATGTAAGCAGATTCAGTCTTATCAAAAAGTATCTCTTTTTTTCCCTGGTAATAATATTGATTAGTATCTGCCAAGCATTTTTTCAAATCAGCAATGCCTCTTGTTAGCCCATACCTATTTAGCGCTTTGATTTCATCAACCAAGAATAACCTTGCCTCCTTATAGCGGCCATTAGCCACCATAGCATTCACTCTGTTAATAGCAAATGCTGCCCTCATGTATGAATCCGACTTCATTCCATCAACTAGCATTTTTTCAGCGGATTTAATCGTAATACCTAAAGTGGATAATTCATGAGCCTCTTTTAGTGCTCCTAATTGCTTGTCCAAACCTGCCCAATTATCAGACTTGAGGTTATTTACTATAGTTTGATATTTCGCAGACTCTTCGAATTGACCTGTGGTTTCAAACCAAGCAACTAGAATATTATAACAATTTACAGATTGACTAAACTCTCTCTCGTTTTTAAAATGATCAATAGCTGTATGCAAAAGTCGAACTCCTTCTTCATTGCCAAAATTGAGCAATGCCCTTCCTATCATATCACTAAGCTTTGCCTCGCCAGTTTTATGATCAATCTGACTGTATAATTCTTGAAGGCTTTTTAGGCAACGGTGGTAAGGGGCTTCAAGCCCACCATTCAACGCCCTTTCCAGAAGAATGCCCAATTCAACAAAATTGAGAGCACACACTCTGTAAGTATAATGTTTCACAAAACCCCAATCTCTGTAATATTTAATTAGAGACACTGCTAGATTTTTATCAGGCAATGGTTGGGATATCGAAAATTGAATTAGTTTATAAAGTTCTTTAAATGCATCTTCGTCTAAGCCCACCTCCAAAAACCTTTCAATCAGACTTTTTGAGTCTTGTATTATTTTACTCTTACTAAGGGCATCTCTCAAGCCAAGTTCTATTTTCAACATCTCCAATAAGAGTTGAGCACTCTTTAAAATACATTTTTCCCATTCTGATGATGCAGTAGAACCTTGGTTAACTATCTTTTTCACTATAGATTCTACACCTTCAAAAGATTGGTCTTTGGTCTGCCATTTTAATTTTTCATAAATCAGCCTCACTCTTAAAATAAACTCGGGGTTAACTAAGCGATCGAGCAACCAACTACAAAGGTTTTCGGCTTTAGTTATCTCTCCCCTTATTAAATAGATATTTACCTTGTGGAATTGAAGTTCATCCCACAAGTCATGATCTCTAGCCAGTAAATCGAGCTTTTCAAGATATTTACAATAGTCTTCCCTGTATCTCAAAGCATTGAATTCAGCCAGTAGCCTTTGACTTTCCTTAGAGTAATTCTTCAATTTCATGTTCCAATAGTTAGTGCGTTGATGCAATCTGGAATACCTTTGCCTTCTTAAAATGAGACATATTCATTAAAAACACCAGAATTAGTGTTATATATCATTCTACTATTATTTGTCGGCTTAATAGCCGGCTGCTTGAATACCCTAGCTGGCGGAGGTTCTCTGCTTGCTTTACCTGTGATGATATTTTTAGGCTTGCCTCCCAATGTGGCTAATGCCACCAATAGAGTTGCCATAGTTTTGCAGAATATTTTTGCCGTACTCGGCTTTAAGAGTAAGGGCGTTTCCGTGTATCCATTTAATGTTTGGCTGGGTATTTCTGCTTTTTTTGGATCAATTGTAGGTGCTTTCTTGGCGGTCGATATTAATGAAGAGCTCTTTAATAAAATTTTGGCCTTCGTAATTGTAGGGGTTGTAGTTTACATGGCCATCAATCCGCTCAAATATTTCAAAAAGGAAGAAAACACGAGCAAAAAGGCAACCTTAACTTCTATCTTCATTTTCTTCTTTATAGGTATTTACGGAGGCTTTATTCAGGCTGGAGTAGGCTACCTAATGATTATGGCGCTCACTCTGGTAAATGGTTTTAGTTTGGTAAAAACCAACAGTATTAAAGTATTTGTAGCCCTTACCTATACTTCGGTAGCCTTGGCTATCTTCATTTATTATGACATCATCAATTGGGAATTTGGTATTCCTTTGGCCATTGGCCAAGCGGTTGGTGGTTGGTTATCGAGCCGATGGAGTGTAAAATTAGGCGACAATTGGATTCGCTATTTTGTGATGGTCACTGCTTCAGCCTTTGCGATTAAGCTATTCTTCTTTTAGTTTTTTGGCATAGTAAGCTTCAGCTTCTTCCAATTTCGATAGGTCATCTAAGTCTTTATATCGCTTCGATCGGGATTTTTCATTTTTCAAGTCTTGGAAAGAAATGACTTTTATCTCCGTTTCTTCAATTATTCGGGTTTCGGCTTTTTCTAGCGCTTCATTAAAGCTTATTTCCTTACTGATATTGATTCTTGTAAGTAATTCCACGGTGTAATTTCCTTCTGAAAAGCTCACAATATTATTTTTAATAAGCTCATTTTTAGCTTCTTCTGAAAAATCATAACCCATTTTGTAAAAAGCATCTCCAAGCTTAATCAAATTGCTTTCGTCATTCGATACCCATAAATCTAAATCTCCGGTGGAACGGTTGTAGCCATAAAAGTTCACGGCAAATCCTCCAATGACCATGTACCGCACACCACTGACATTAAAGGCTTTGATCACATTTAGATAAAAATCATCCATTTCTCTTCTTCAATTGAAAGCCCCTAGGTTCTTTTTTATTAGGCTGAAATTTGTTCATGATTTTGATCTGGTTCAACAACCAAAGAATACGCTCTTCTGGAGTTCGGTTTAACGACTGCTCCAACATAAACCGTTCGGATTCTTCGTGAGACTTAAAAATACGGATTGACTTACCCATACCTAAAGCTATCAAAAATGACTACGATTTAAAACGCTTGTGCTATTTTAGATTCATGGAAGAAGTATTGCAGCAATTAGAAAAGAAAGTCCGAAGCATTGTCCAGCCCAACGATCAAGAATGGCAAGCTTTCACTCAAAAATGGAAACCCTTTTCCTTCGATAAAAACCATAGAGTGACCGACCTGGGCCAGGTTGAGCCTTACTTTTATTTTATTTCAGAGGGAGTCATTCGTGGCTACTTTATAAAAAGTGGAGAAGAATTTAACATCGGCTTCTCTTACCATGGCGAATACAGTGGTGTTTATGACTCTTTCATGCTACAAAAACCATCTCAATATGCGCTTGAAACGCTCACCGAAACTTTTGGAATACGAATTAAATACCGTGATTTAATGCCCTTATTTGATCAATATAAAGTCTTTGAGCGTTGGGGACGTCTTTTCAACCAAAGTGTATTAGTAGGTTTTGGTATTTTCATTCAGTCTATTTTGGCCGATTCAGCCGAAGAGCGCTTTAACCGATTAATGCAGCAAAGCCCTCACATTTTTCAGCTGGTTCCGCAAAAACATTTGGCTTCCTACTTAGGCATGTCTGCTGAAACCTTTAGCCGAATGAGAAAAAAGACGATGTAGTTCTTTCTTGATTTAAATCAAGTTTTCGTTCGAGCACCCAGTTTAGCTTTATGAAAAATTAAAGGCATGGCAATAAGCACTCAGAAATATCTAGATGGGGTTATAAGCGAACTTGAGCAAGCAATAAGCCGAGTAGAAAAACTCACAGCAAATTTAGATGAGAAAACCCTAAACCAACCCGAATCAGATGGCAAATGGAGTATGCTACAATGTATTGAGCACATTACTTTGGCCACAGCGGTTTATGTAAAAAACTTCAATGAGAAGCTAAATGGCCAGCAGCTTCCGGCAGCAGCAGATAATTATAAAGGTCATTGGAAGGGTAAAATGTTTGCCAAAATGAACGCTCCAAAACCCGAGGGAGAAATCCCCATGAAGTTGAAAACCTTCAAATTTCTAGAGCCCAAAAGTCAACTCAATTCAAATACTGTAATGGCCGAATTCAAACTGGTTCATGAACAGATGATCGCCTTGGTAGATAAAAGTCGTGGGGTGAATATTGACCGTATAAAAATACCTACCGCTTTAGGCTCAATGGTGAAACTGAGATTGGGCGAAGCGCTTCGTTTTATCGTTGCCCATACGCAGCGCCATTTGGTGCAGCTGGAACGCATCAAAAATACGGTAACAAAATAAGTTAGGGGAAAGGCACTCTTTCCCCTAACTTAAGATTTCTATTCGTCTCTCAATCGTTCCGAAGGATTTGAAACCGCAGCCTTAAAGGTTTGGAAACTTATGGTGACAAAAGCAATGGCACCTGCTATAAGCGCGGCCAGTAAAAATGGCGAAACCCCCAGCGTAGTTCTGTAAGCATATCCTGCCAACCAGTCGTTCATAAAATACCAGGCCACAGGGAAGGCCAAAAGCATGGCCACAGCAATAAGAATAACAAACTCTTTTGAAAGAATGCCCACAATTTGCTGCACCGAAGCACCAAGCACTTTTCTGATGGAAATTTCTTTACTTCGTTGCGACACGGTAAACGATGCTAAACCAAACAAGCCTAAACAAGCTAAGAAAATAGCCAAGCCTGAAAACAAAGTAAACAACTGACTACGTTGCGTTTCTGTAGTATAAAGGTTCTCGAAACGATCGTCCAAGAAATTATAATTCAATGGTGCATTGGGTGAAAAGTTTGCATAAAGTTCTTCTACTTGTTGAATCGCACCTCTAATGTTAGTACCCTCAATTTTGATAGAAAGATTACGCATTTGGTTAGGGCGATTGACCATAATTATAGGAGAAATCTCGCTTTGCAACGACTCGAAATGGAAATCTTTCACTACCCCTATTACTTTGCCACGCACCCCTGCATAAATCATGTTTTGCCCTATGGCATCTTCTGGGTTACCCCAACCAATCACCTCCACCGATTTTTCATTTAAAACAAATGAAGCTGAGTCGGTAGCAAAATTATCGGAAAAATTGCGCCCACTGGCCATTTCCATTTGGTAGGTTGGAATAAAGTCAGGGTCAACAGATAGACTTTTTATTACCACCGGAGTTGGCAACATCTCTCCGTTTACTTCAGCCTGTGCTCCTTGCGAATCTAACAACTGGCCTGAAGGCACTCGACTTGATCCGCCAACCATTTTCACACCCTGAATGGTAAGCAATTCATTTTTAAAGGCGTCATACTGATCGGCTACTTGCTGACTTACCCCCATAATCATCATTTGCTCACGGTCGTAGCCTAATTTTTTATTCTGAATAAAATCGAGTTGTTTGAACACCACAATGGTAGAAACTATTAAGATTACAGAAATGGTAAACTGAACCACTACCAAAAACCTTCTTAAGTTGCCACTTTTGGCTCCTCCTGTTAGCTTCCCTTTTAAAACTTTTAAAGGTTGAAAAGAAGACAAATAGAAAGCTGGGTAACTGCCCGAAAGTACACCCACCACAACGGCACTGGTTAAAATAACGGCTACCATCGGAAGGTTAGTAAGCAAGTCAAACTCAAGTTGTAGGCCGGTAAATGCCCTAAAATAAGGAAGTATCAAAGAAGTTGCTCCAACGGCCAAAAACAAGGCGAAGAACACTAATACAATGGACTCCACTAAAAACTGATTGATCAACTTGCCTTTTCCTGCCCCAAAAACTTTACGCATTCCCACTTCTTTGGCGCGCGTAGCAGAACGGGCAGTGGCCAAGTTCATGTAATTGATACAAGCAATGGCCAAAATCAAGAAAGCAATGGAAGCAAAAATATAAACATAAGTAATATCACTGTTCTGTCCTTGTTCGTCATCCAAGTTAGAATGTAAATGGATATCTGTAAGTTTTTGAACGTGTAAGGCTGTCCAAGTGGTAGCCTCCTCATCAATGTGTTTATTTAAAAAATCACCCAATCTGCGTTCAATTTCACTGATCCGCCCCTCAGGTTTTAGGGTAAAGAAAGTAGAGAAATTATTGCTCCCCCAGTTTTGCATCATCGCTTCTCTACCTCCATAAAATGCCTCAAGCGGTGTCATTTCGGCTAGAAAATCTACTTGAAAAGAAGAGTTTTCAGGTAGCTTTTTGAAAACGCCTTTCACAATTAAATCCGCCTGAGAAAGAAAATTAATCGACTTACCAATGGGATCTTCATCTCCAAAATATTTATAAGCCATTTCGTCTGAAATCACTACAGAACCTGGTTGAGTCAATGCCTGTACTATGTCTCCTTCAATTACATCGAAGGTTAGAATTTCAGCTATTTCAGCATCTGCAAAGTAGAAGTTGTCTTCATCATAGAGCCTGTTGTTGTATTTTACTGGGCCGCCCACCGACATCATTCGGCCAATTTTCTCTATTTCTCCAGAAAAATCTTCCTTAGCCAATGGCCCAAACGGAGGAGCCAATCGTGACAGGTGAAGAGATGTAGAGCCATCGGGACTAATGAACTCACGTGTAAACCGATAAATATTATCTGAGTTGTCGTGAAACTTATCATAACTGGTTTCTTCAGAAATGTAAAGTCCAATCAGCATACAGCAGGCAAGCCCAACTGACAAACCCAGAACATTAATGATGGAAAAAACCTTGTGGCGCTTTAAGCTGCGCAAAGCAATTTTAAGATAGCTTTTAAGCATTGTGTTGTTGTTTGAGATTTGAATTTGTTTCTATCCGTTAAACCACCTTTTTCAGACCTGAGACAGCTTAACTGGTTAAAGATAAATAATATAGCCGAAAGTTGCACAGGCAAAAAGTTAGATTCTAGAAACTAGAAGTTGAGTCATGGGCCTGATAGGCTAAGGATAAAGAAGTAGAACTGTTTGGTTAAAATGCTCTACTAGAAACCAAAAAAGCCTCGCATTTCTGCAAGGCTTCAAGTTTTGTGAAGAATACCGCCCCGAAGCCTCGGGGCGAACCGATGTCCTTCCCGAAGCAAGTTCGGGACGCTCTAGCCAGCTGAGCTAACAGCAAAAAAGCCTCACATTTCTGTGAAGCTTTTTACTTCTGGTGGAGAATACCGGAGTCGAACCGGTGACCTCTACACTGCCAGTGTAGCGCTCTAGCCAGCTGAGCTAATCCCCCAAAAGGTCGGCAAATATACAAGGCCAAGTATATAAATCAAAGCACTCTTCTGGCTCGTTTGAATCTTTGTATATAATAAGGTGAAAATAGGTTGCTTTCTGTTACACCAAGCGAGGTAGAAGCATGGATAAAACGGATGTCGGATTTACTTCTTACCGCAGTAACAATGCCGGCATGGGTAATTTCATTTTTCTTCTTACCCGTAGCAAAAAACACCATGTCGCCTGGTTTTAAATCCTTTAATTTAATCTTCTCACCAATTTTCGCCTGATCTTCCGATACTCTTGGCAATTGAATTCTGACACTATAATAAGCGTGATAAAGAAGTGCCGAGCAGTCTAAACCTACCCTAGTGGTTCCTCCATATTTATAGGGTGTACCTACATAAGACCGCGCGGTTTGAATTACGGTGTTGACTTTTTGATCTCTTCCTTTCTTTGTTCCTGCGCAGTCGGTCAGAAAAAACAGCGAGAAAACTAGAAGGGCTGATAAAATTAAGACTTTGTTATACTTCACTTAAAAATATTCTGTTTGAGTAAAACTAATATAAAATGATTTTAAAGTAGAACGATTTTCGGATTGAAATCCCGCTATGTCTTAAATTAACGTATATCTTCGTGCATGAAATCCCACAAATTTTATATTCTTCTGGCTTTAATGTTGGGCTTTTGCTCAACCTTAAGCGCTCAGCGAAAATGGGATGATAAATATTATAAAGAATTGAATGACAATGATTTCAGGTCATTTAAACTTTTTAAAGCTCCAATTGATTTAGATAAAATTAACTATAAGGTACTGAATGCGGCCTTATTTTTTGTTACCAACGAAGCCAGAATAGAAAAAGGCATGAAGCCCTTGGACTATCAGCCCAACCTAGAAATTATGGCTTGGAACCATTCTGTTGAAATGGGTGAAGAAGATTTTTTCGACCACATTAATAAAAGCGATAAAAAACGAAGGACGCCAGAAGAGCGAGCCGCTTTGGCAGGAATTACCAACCCTAGCATTTCGGAAAATATATCGGCTGTTGGAGGAGTATACTTTGGGTCTTACCTAGCGCTGGCCGATCATATTGTTGACAAATGGATTGACTCTCCTCCACATGCCAAAGCAATTTTTAGTGAAAAAGCTATTCAATTAGGCTGTGGAGCTTATTATTACAAAGGCGTTTGGCAAGGCAACAAAGCCATTTGGAAACAAGGTGATGGTTTCTGGCTGGCTACTCAAAACTTTCAGTCTTTTGCCGAAATTGTGAGTGAAAAATCAAAAGACAAAGACATCAAAAACTAACCCCAAACAAATATGATTAGAATTCTATTGGCTGTTTTAATAACATTCAGCTGTTTATCACTTTCCGCTCAAGAGCTTTCCAAAAAAGAAACAAAAACCATTAATAAAAGGCTAGACTCTTATGTCAAACTCATAAAAAAAGAAGACTATAATGCCTTAATGAACCTTATCTATCCAAAAATATTTGAGGTAGCAACAAAGGAACAAATGATCGAAGTTTTTAATAGCCTAGAAGCACAGGGGTTCGATATGATTTTTGAAGAAATGAAGATTACGAGTTTGAAACCCGTTTCAATCAGTACATCTGCCAGCTACGTACTTTGCCCTTATGATATGAAAATGAAAGTTGCGTTGGTTAATAAAGAAATGCAAAATCCAGAAGTAGCCAATAGCATGCTAGAGGCATTCAAAATGGTGTATAGCACAGGAACCGTAAGCTTGGACAAAGAAAATTACACTTTCCAAATTGCAGGAAAGAAGCACTTAATGGCCATTCAAAACAGCGACTATGGAAAAGATTGGTATTTCGCAGAATTTGACCAAAGCAACCCAATGCTACTTAACATGATGTTTCCTGAAGAGGTGATTAAAAAAACAAAAGAGTTAGTTAAAGACTGAAACTGCAACTTATCACGTTGAATAATCGTCTTCCGTTTTTAGCCTAAGAGATAAATCAAAAAAGGCCTGAAACTTGTTAATTAGAAAGAAAAGAATTGAACATGAGAAAATATATTATAGTGTTTGCCATTGGAATGCTCTCTTCAGGGCTTATGGCACAGCCTTTAAGCAAAACCGATTCCGAAGCCATCAATGCAAGGTTTAGTAAGTTTTTAGAACACACTTCTAAACAAGAGTTTGATAAACTTTTGAATTTCTTACACCCGAAACAGTTCGAAGGCAATTCCTCTGTAAGTATGAAAGAAATGGCTCAGATGCTACAGCTAATGAGGATTAAACTGGAAATGGAAAATGTAGAAGTAGGAAGGTTAAATGGATTGAGTCCGCAAGGGAATAACAAATATGCCTTAGCCGATTATTCCATGGATTTGAAACTTACTTTAAATGAGCAAAACAAAGCCTTTGCCGATCAAATTGTAAATGGATTAAAAGGTGAGTTTGGTGCTGGAAATGTAACTTATGATGCCTCGAAATACCTAATTACCGCCAAGGGAGCCAAAAACGTAATATGGGTGAAGGAAAAAGCACTGGGTAACGATTGGTACTTAGTAGATTTTGACCCTCAAAGGCCGCAGGCTTGGAAGAGCATTATACCTGAAAAAGTACTTTCAGAAGCTGCAACTAAAACAAAATAAACTTAATAAAAGCCCTTCAACAGTTGAAACAAAAACTGTTGAAGGGCTTTTACTTTCACCCCTTTATTTTCCTCCGTTTGCTTTTAAATCGGCCAAGCATTGGGCATCTAAAGCTGGAGGAGTACTCATTCCCAATAAATCATTCAAACCCGCAGTAGATTCCACTGCAAAATACATCAAGCAATCATCTACATCGCAGTGATGTCCATTCGCCACATCTTGATGATCACTTTGTAATGCTGAACCTGTATTCACTAAGCCCAGAATATGGCCGAATTCATGTGCCATTACACTAGAGGTTAAAAGCGATGTAGAAGACTGACCAATTCCACCTGAAAGTTCTTCGATTCTACTCTGGAAAAGCACCATGGAGGTATTCTTATAAGCTACACCCAATACGTTTTCGTTAGGGGCATAACTGCCATCGGCAAAGAAGAGATAAACACCCAAAGTCGACTCATTATTGAACTTCAAGCGGTTGGCCGTTTCAATATCCACCAGTTCCTGAAGGCTATATCGGGATTTACCTGGAGCAGAAATTTGACGGGTTACCACAGAAATCCCTCCCGGCTTATTCAATCGTTCGGCTAAAAAGTTTCTGATATAATCCACACTGGCAGATGGTGGTTCAAAACCTGCTGCATACACCAGTTCTACTTCTAATCGATTATAATTTGAAGACGCTAAAAGGTCATTGGCCGACTCACCCACAGCTCGGTTATTCAAATTTCCGCTTCCACCTCCATTCGGATCCGAATCGCCTCCGCAAGCCACCAAAAGCAAACAGAGGGCAACAGAATATATAGCTGACTTTATCTTCTTCATAACCACTAAACTAGTAATCACTTACGATGTTTAAATACGATTTGGTTTAAGTTTCTCGATTAATTCACAAAAAGCGACTTTGCCTTCTTTTTAATAACAAACATTCCTATCAAGCCCGTTAACATTGTAGCAAGCATTACCACCCACCAAAAATACTGCATGTCGAAAAAGCGCACTCCTACCTCGGACCAAAAAGCACAATAAAGCCCCACTACCGACCAACTCATAAAATAGAAGTGTTTTTTGTACCAATCCTTACTCCTTCTTATGGCCGGAATTACGCCTAAAAGCACAGTAACTAAACTGATAAGCGCAAAGGCATGGAATAGTGAAAAGCTTCCGAAATTATAAATACCAAAACCACTGAGGTTCATGAATACCATCGCTATTACATAGGTATAACCTAGTTTTCTATGTAAACTGGTTCCCTTTGCATTTAACACTACCAATGCTCCAAAAATCATGGCCAACACGGCACAACAGGTATGAAACAGCCCCAAATACGAACTAAACACCTTTAAGCTTTCTAAGAACCCCATAGCTATTTGAGCTTAGTAAGGTTCATTTCCAGAATGGTGAAGGCCTGTCCACTGGCCGTGATAAACTCTCCTGTTTCATGCCAAGCATCCGTACCTAGTGTAATGGTGTAACGAATACTTCCTCCGGGTACATCGAAACCCCAAATAAACTGACCTTGCTCATTAATTTTACCTGACGATAAGGCTTGATTTCCATCAGCAGTCAGGGATTTCATTTCGTATTGCTTCTTTTCATTGTTAAAGTATAGCACCCCCAGAGACTCAAAACCTATCTTTCCATCAGATTTATTGCGTCCAATTCCTTCTGCAAGAATTGCGTTACCTCCTACTTTAAGTTGAATATGCTCTTCTACAGTAAACTCTGTTTTTTGCTGTGTTTGATCTATAGACCAACCTTCGCCTTTCCATTTACCAACCCAAGTAGAGAGTTTTTCCATGGCCGCTACACTAGTTGTACTCATTTCTTGGGCCTTTGCTACATGATTTACAAGTGCACCATAAAGCACTACGATAAAAATAAAAATTGCCTTTACTGTCTTCATTTTGATTGATTCTGTTTCCATGATTTTAAATTTAAGTTTTACAAACTAGTTTATATTATAAACCATAATTGCAAAAAAATTATGGCTTCAAATACTGTTGAATTTCTTTTACGTAAGTGTCGAATGCGTCCACTCCCTTCTGAGTTATCTTACAGGTGGTTTTAGGCTTTTTGCCTTCAAACTGCTTGGTAATTTCTATGTAACCTGCGGTGGAAAGCTTATCTAGCTGCACACTCAAATTCCCTGCAGTAGATTCCGTTTGCTCCTTTATATATACAAAATCCGCAGTTTCTACACTAATCAGCAATGACATTACGGCCAACCTAAGCTGCGAATGTAAAAGCGGATCGAGTTGATTAAACCCCATGTTTTCTGAAATTTGCTTTCATAATATACCCCGGCACCAAGTAACCAATAGCAATACCGCCTGCCAAAATTAGCATTTGATAGTTTTCTGGTTGTCTGAAGGCGATAAACGCCAAAATCCAGAATACCAGTCCGCCAATTTGCAAAGGTCTAAAGCCCATCATTGCCCCAGATACTGCTGTGCCTACACCTGCCAAAAGTAATATGAAAGGAACAGTATTCCAGCCAATAAGCTGACCATTAAAAACAATGGTGAACATGGCCATACCCAAACTGAACCATAGCCAAGCATACATCTTATCGGTATAATTCTTTACCTGGCTTTTCTTACCACGCCTAGCTCCCACCACGCCAGAAACAATCGCCCCTACGATAGTAAGCGACCAACCAATAAACGGGTATTCAAAGTCTGTAAAAGTAGATAAGTAGTAATGCCCAACACTAGCCACTAGAACAATCCAGCCCCATAAGAGAAAAAAGAAACTGTTATCTGAGTAGCGCTTTCGTGCCTTTCCAATCATCGACTGAATAAGCGCCATGCTTTCCTGAGGGGTTAATTCTTTTTCTTCCATTTTGAATTATTTTTTCAAATGTAAAGTAGTTTATTTTATAAACCAAATACATACACGAACTGAATCATCCTAAGGTTTCGTTCGAATTGCTATTTTTGATTTTCCATAATAAAGCATGACCAAAGTATTAATAGCAGATAGCGGCTTTACAAAAACCGATTGGCGACTGATTGGTGCCGATGGCAGTATTGAACAAGCCCGAACCACAGGGATTAACCCTTATTACCAAACCGAAGAAGAAATTCTATTGGTGATTCAAGACCTGCACAGCCAGTTGCCCGATAAAGTAGACGAAATCTATTTTTACGGAACGGGCTGCTCTTCAGGTACTAACCGCGACAAAATAGCCAAGCTCTTGAACCGTTATTATCAAGAGGCTAAGATTGATGTGAACCATGATTTATTGGCTGCTGCTCGCTCTTTGTGTGGTGACGAAAAAGGCATTGCATGTATCATAGGCACAGGTACAAACTCATGTCTTTACGATGGCAGTAAAATCATTAACAATGTCCCATCCTTGGGTTGGGCCATAGCCGATGAAGGAGGAGGAACCTACCTAGGAAAAACCTTAGTTACCGATTATTACAGAAAAGATATGCCCGAACATTTGAGGGTTATTTTCAAAGAGCGTTTTGGGCTAAATAAGGATGCTTTTCTTACTGCAATTTACCAAGAGCCTATGCCCGGTCGTTTTTTGGCTAGCTTTGCGAAGTTTATTAACGAACACATTAGCGAGCCTTATATGTATAAATTAGTGTACGATGCCTTTACCACTTTCATTATAAAAAACGTAGTGAAATATGAAGGCTACAAAGAAGTACCTGTCCATTTCACGGGCTCAGTAGCCTATTACTTCAATAATATTTTACGCAAAGTAGCAGTAGACCAAGGCATTTACATTAAACATATTACCGAACATCCTATTGCTGGCCTTACGCTTTTTCACCAATAAATAGAGGTCAATAACCCTAAATTGGTTTCTTTGCATCACCTAGAATACAAAACCCATGAACATCACCGAATCAGAATCTAATTACAACTCGCTTGAGAAAATGTCGGTAGCCGATTTGCTGGCTAATATTAATAAGGAAGATCAAACGGTTTCTTTGGCTGTGCAAAAAGTCATTCCTCAAATCGAAGCTTTGGTCAATCAGATTGTTCCTCGGATGCAAATGGGCGGAAGGATTTTTTACATTGGTGCTGGTACCAGTGGGCGTTTGGGTGTGGTTGATGCTTCGGAATGCCCTCCTACTTACGGGGTCGAACATGGTGTTGTAGTGGGCATTATTGCTGGTGGGGACACTGCCATTCGTAAAGCCGTAGAGAATGCCGAAGATGATGAAAATCAAGCTTGGGAAGACCTCCAAGAACATATCATCAACCATAAAGACACGGTAATTGGCATTGCCGCTTCGGGCAGAACACCTTATGTAATTGGTGGACTAAAAGAAGCGCGTAAAAACGATATCCTTACAGGCTGTATTGTTTGTAATCCAGATAGCCCTGTAGCTTGGGAAGCAGAGTATCCGATTGAACCCATTGTAGGTCCAGAGTTTATTACTGGCAGCACACGCATGAAATCCGGTACTGCTCAAAAGCTTGTACTGAATATGATTTCTACCTCGGTAATGATTAAACTAGGCAAAGTGCAGGGTAACAGAATGGTTGACATGCAGCTTTCGAACAATAAACTGGTAGACCGTGGTACAAGAATGATTATGGAGATGTTACAAATCGACAGCCCCACTGCAGAAAAGCTACTTAAAACACATGGCTCCGTAAGAAAGGTGATTGACTTTGTGATGAATCAGGGGTAAGAATAAAGCCCAAAGCCGTCTGCTCTGGGCCAGTGAAGATTAGAATTGTGTTGTTTTGAATGGATTGTTATTTCACTGCATATCTGAGAATAGTTTTAAGTTTATCTTCTGCTGTTTTTCTTGGGTCGGAAATGTAGATTTCGTGGTGCTGACCATTCACTTCTAAGTCATTGTCCTTCATGAAAGCGAAGATTTTCTCCAGCGTTCCGCGCTCGTCATAATACGAACCTATGTGTAATGCTTGAACTGATTTTCCTTCATGGATGGACTCGAATTTAAGCTGGTGGTCGTTGGCCAGTTTGCCCTCTTTCACCAATTGATCAACAACGAATTTGAATTCCCCCTCTCCAACAAAATCGGGCATACGGAACATAATTTTCCAATACCATTCTTCCTGAGGCGTTTCTTCAAAAGGCAACTCTCCTTCTACCCACCAAAAAGCTTCCATCTTCGGAACAACAAAGTCCATTCCCTCATTTTTGTGAAAGAATTTAATGCCATAAACGAGCTTATATAAATCGTCAATGGCGGCTAAAAAAATGGGGGCATTTGGCGCAGAATTGCCTTGAATGGTGATGTACTGATAGGGCTCCAATTCTACCAACTGAGGATTGGCCTTGGCCTTGTAATATTCTGGGTAAGCTTCGGTGAGGTTTAATTTCGACATGATCATAGGGTTCTATTTTTGGCTTAAAAAATTGATTATGCATCAAAGTAAATGGCCACTAGTGACAACCCTATGTCAGTAGATTTTAGAAAAGGTTGATTTTTCTTATTTCATTAAACCGAATAACATTTCTGCAACTCCTCAATCCGCTCCTTTACCATAGCTGTAAGTTTTGCTGGAGAAATAATCTCAACCGCATCACCTAAAGTAAGCACCCATCGAGAAGTGTAGTTTAAGCTTGGCGTTAAGAATTTCATTTTAATGTGCGTTTCGCCCACTTCTTCGCTAACAAAACCCTGACTATATTTTTGTTCTGAAATATAGCGCGCCACGGTTTTATCAATGTTAATTACTACTTCTTGCAAGTCAGTACTAAAGGCAATTTCTTCTAAAAACTGACTAAAACTAGGCTGATGACCCGTATCATAAGTTTCATCTAGCTTTTCCAATTTCACTAACCGATCGACCCGAAAATCTCGAGGCGCTTGTCTTAACCTACAATATGCAAGCAAGTGCCACCTTCCTGCATAAAACACTAAGCCAATCGGCTCAATATCGCGGGTGGTAAAGTCGCCTGAAAAGCTAGAATAATACCGAAAGCGCAATACCGATTTATCAATCAAGGCCTGCTGAATAGTGGCTAAAAAATTATTCGGGAAGCCTTCCTTTTCTACCTGAGGCAAATGCCGCACAACAATTTGGGATTCGAGCTTTTCTATTTCGTCCTTCTCGCTGCTCTTCAACACCGATTTAATTTTCAACATGGCCTCGGTAAAATTCTTTTTAATAGACACGTCAGTCTGCCCTTCAATTAGCTTTGCCCCCAATACCAAAGCATTGGCCTCTTGCTGCGTAAACATTACCGGAGGCAAGTGATAACCCTCCATTATGAAATAGCCTTTTCCAGCCTCTGCACCAATAGGCACACCAGCGTCTTCCAAAGCACGCACATCACGATAAACGGTTCGTAAGCTAATTTCAAAACGATTGGCAATCTCTTGGGCGGTAACCACTTTCTTAGATTGAAGTTGGACAAGAATTGCAGTAAGCCTGTCGATACGGTTCATAGGTAGGTTTGGCTGTTAAAAAAATTAGTAAAACGAAGATAATAAATGCAGCTCATAAGACCCTTTCTAGAAAAAATAACATAATTCGCACAAGGTTTTAAACGGTTATTCAGGGCAAAAAATAATGACTATCATTGCCTAGTATGTTACTTAACCATTTGATCTTTTTTGGCTGTTGGGCATTGTTTTATACAATCCATAGCCTGTTGGCTTCAAATGGTATTAAGAGCAAAGTAGCTTTAAACCCCACAACATACCGGCTAATTTACAGCCTATTTTCTACCCTTAGTTTTGCTTTTATTTTACTACTGGGCGCCAGCATTTACAGCGCCTTTGTTTTGCCTCCCAGCCCAATCACTACATACATAGGCTTAATGTTAGCAACTTTTGGCCTTTTTGTCATCAAAAGGTCATTCAGAAACTATAGTCTTCGTGTATTTTTAGGCTTAAAAAAAGAAAGTCAATCAGACCAAACACTAAAAAAAGATAAGCTTCAATCGAAAATTCGCCACCCTTTATACACCGGTACAATTCTGCTTTTTCTAGGCTATTTTATTTATAATCCACTTTTGGTCAACCTCGTCAGCTTAGTGGCACTGCTGGCTTACCTTCCTTTTGGTATTCGATTGGAAGAAAAAAAACTCATTCAACAATTTGGGGATGAATATCTTGAATATAAGAAAAGCACCCCTGCACTTTTTCCAAAGATCAAATTCTCATGAAACGACAAACCATTGTAAAGCTAGCTACTGCTGTCGCTATTTCAGGTGTCCTACTGGTCATAGGTACGCTGCTTTCTCGATTAATTTTCCATATTGAAACTTCTGAAAAAAATACGCTTTTAATAATTGGTTTCACAATGATGCTGTTAGGCACTCTTTGGAAAGTAGTTATGGAAATGAATAGTAGAGAGGATTAAACACCACTTTTGGAACAAAATTCTCCTTAGGTTGTTTTGCTCCTATGCACACCATTGAACCTCACTACGGCTGGCTCAAATACTACAATGTAGCGGAAGACGAGAATTCTCCATACGATGGAAAAAGCTACAACTTCGATTTGTATTCCGACACCATTTACGGCTACTATATCGATCCGCACTGGGACTTTATGGGATCGGAAACGCTCTACATCAAAGTGCTTTATGCCGATTACGATAGAGGTTTTATGGTGATTGAATTTATTGGGGAATGGAATGATGCGCTGAACAACGACATTATGCACCTCAAACGAAATATCATCGATCATTTTACCCCTTTAGGGATTAATAAATACATTTTAATTGGTGAAAACGTACTCAACTTCCATGGCTCTGATGATAGTTATTACGAAGAGTGGTTTGATGATGTGGAAGAAGGATGGATTTGCGGCATCAACTTCAGAGATTTTGTAGTGGACGAAATGAGAGTATATAATGTAGACAACTACTTAAACTTTGGTGGCGACTTGGATATTGAAAATTGGCGAACCCTAAAGCCAGAACTTTTATTCGAAAAGGTTGATTTGATTATTAGCCGTAGAATTGACCTTCTTTGATTTCTTAGTAGGAACTACTTTTGGCGATTCTGCAGTTGCTTCTTTGTTGATCGGACTGATTTCAGCAATTTGAGAAATAAGATATCGCTTATTATTGGCCAAGTCCAAACACAAAGCCCGTGTTCTCCTTACCTCTAGCTTTCTGAATTTCCTTTTTCTCAAGAAAAACTCCTCACCTATAATCACAGATTCAAGAATTGGCTGCGAAGCAGTATGAACATCATATTGTGCGAGTACCTTCACCAATTTCGGGTCGGCTGCTGTGCTCGCTTTGGGGTTCTTCATATGTTTAGCCAAAACACGAAGCACATCGTCAGGAAAAACGCTTGGATTGAGCATGGGTAACATCAACTCCTGAAATTTGCTTTTCCACTGCACACCATGCGGCAACTGTCGCGACCGAGGTTTATGCACCACCCTGTGCGCCACTTCATGGATGTAGGTAATCAAAAACTGATAAGGATTAAGATCGGTATTAACGGTAACGGTAT
This sequence comes from Roseivirga seohaensis subsp. aquiponti, assembly GCF_001267955.1. Classification (NCBI taxonomy): domain Bacteria; kingdom Pseudomonadati; phylum Bacteroidota; class Cytophagia; order Cytophagales; family Roseivirgaceae; genus Roseivirga; species Roseivirga seohaensis. The sequence continues at coordinate 22,382 of NZ_JSVA01000005.1, read as the reverse complement.
GCGATTGTGCTCTTGGGTCGTAGCGGTAATCGCCCAATTTCGAAAGCCTTTTTCTATTTACCTTAAATTGAAAAGGGTAAAGTTCCCAAAGCTTAATACAATACTCGATTGCGGCTTCAGGAACTTTACCCTCCAACTTTGACCTCACATTTTTCACCTATTTCTGCCTAAATACAAGCTTCATAGGCACCCCATCAAACTCGAAATGCTCTCTGAGTTTATTCTCTAAAAAGCGCTCGTAAGGCTCCTTAATGTATTGAGGAAGGTTACAGAAAAACGCAATCGTTGGTGTTCTTGTAGGCAGTTGAGTAACATACTTAATTTTGATGTGCTTGCCTTTCAAGGCTGGTGGCGGATAATGATCAATCTCGCGAAGCATTATATCATTCAGCCTAGAAGTAGGGATTTTACGCTCACGATTTTCATTTACCTTCACCGCTAATTCTATGGCCTGAAATATTCTTTGTTTTTCTGTAACCGAAGTGAAAATCTTTGGAATCCAAGTTAACTGACCCAGTTTATCATCTAAATCGGCCGTGAATTTCTTCATGGTATTTGAATCCTTTTCAATCAAATCCCACTTGTTAATCATAAGCATAATGCCCTTTCGGTACTTTATTGCCAAGCTGACAAGGTTCATGTCTTGCGCTTCCAAACCACGTTCGGCATCAATCATAATTACACAAACATCTGAATCTTGTAAGGCCTGTAAAGCACGCATTACTGAATAGAATTCAATGTCTTCGTGAACTTTAGATTTCTTTCGAATTCCGGCAGTGTCAGTCAGAATAAAATCCTGACCAAACAGAGTATAACGTGTATTGATGGAATCGCGCGTAGTACCAGCAACATCCGTAACGATGGTTCTTTCTTTACCTAATAAGGCGTTGATGAAAGAAGATTTTCCAGCATTTGGACGCCCCAAAACTGCAATTCTAGGAATTCCATCATCTGGCCCTTCGATACCATCTTCTTCAAAGTGTTTTACCACTTCATCAAGAAGTTCGCCTGTTCCTGCACCACTAGCTGCAGAAATAGGGAAAATATCTCCCAATCCGAGTGCATAAAAATCATTGGACATATAGTGGTAATCGGTGTTGTCGGCCTTATTAGCCACCACCAAAACAGGCTTTTTCAACCCCCTCACAATTCTAGCAAATTCTTTATCTAACGGGTTTAAGCCCGAATGGCAATCGGTCATAAATAGAATTACAGATGCCTCTTCCATGGCCTCAGCTACTTGCGTTCTGATGGCTCCTTCAAACACATCTTCTGATCCAGTAACATAACCTCCAGTGTCAATCACTGTAAAATATTTACCGATCCAATCTGCGTAACCGTAGTGTCTGTCGCGGGTAACGCCACTTTCGTTATCCATGATCGCCTGCCGTCTTTCTACCAAACGATTGAATAAAGTCGATTTACCTACGTTAGGCCTCCCTACAATTGCAACTATATTTGCCATTTTGATTTCAAATTTTTAATGTTCGATCTAAGGTTGATCTTGGGTTTATGCATTTATCGCCAACCACCCCAAACTGTTATTCTTACTTTGTTACTCGTTAATTTAAGTAACCAAAGCGTTTTAGTTTCGCTTCCTTTTTTCGCCAGTCCTTCTCTACTTTCACATGGGTTTCAAGAAATATCTTCTTCCCAAAGAAAATTTCCAAATCCTCTCGTGCTGCCGTACCCACTTTTTTAAGCGATTCGCCTTTATGCCCAATCACGATTCCTTTTTGACTATCGCGCTCTACATAAATATCGGCCGAGATGCGAATAATATTTTCGTCTTCTTTAAAAGATGTAGTCACCACCTCACAGCTATAAGGGATTTCCATTTTGTATTGTTTGAATATTTTTTCACGAATCATTTCATCCACGAAAAAACGTTCAGGTTTATCGGTTAGAGTATCTTTCGGAAAGTAAGCAGGGTGCTCTGGCAAGTGCTCAATAATTTTCTCAAACACGCCTTCAATTCCAATATTTTCTAAAGCCGAAACCATTACTATATCATGGAAGTCCATGAGCTCTTTCCAGTAAGCTACTTTATCTTCAGCTTGAGATCCTTTAGCCAAGTCAATTTTATTCATCACCAAAATCACCGGCACCTTCACTTCCTTCAAGTAATCGATCACTTTTTCACCTTCATATTTCTCGTAAAGGTCGGTAACAAATAAAATAAGGTCTGAATCTTCGAATGAACTGGTCACAAAACGCATCATGGTTTCATGCAGTTCATATTCGGGTTTAATAATCCCAGGAGTGTCGGAATAAATGATTTGAAAATCATCTCCGCTCAAGATTCCCATAATTCTATGACGGGTAGTCTGCGCTTTTGAAGTGATAATCGAGAGTCTTTCACCTACCATCGCATTCATTAAAGTAGATTTACCAACATTAGGTTTACCTATAATGCTCACATAACCAGCCTTGTGCGGACGACTCTCCATGAATTTTTAAATTAGTTCGCAAAGGTACTTGTTTAGAATGGATTTATCACCTACTTTTGTATCCCACTTCAGAAAAGCTGAAGGATATATCGCGGGATGGAGCAGTTGGTAGCTCGTTGGGCTCATAACCCAAAGGTCACAGGTTCGAGTCCTGTTCCCGCTACAGAGAAAGAAAACCTAATCAGAAATGATCGGGTTTTTTTATGCCCTTTGGGCTTGAACAAGGCACTGGTTCGCCCCGAAGTTTCGTGGGCTGTTCCCGCTACAGAGAAAGAAAACCTGATCAGAAATGATCGGGTTTTTTTATGCCCTTTGGGCTTGAACAAGGCACTGGTTCGCCCCGAAGTTTCGTGGGCTGTTCCCGCTACAAGAAAAAGGATACTAAGCAATTGGTATCCTTTTTTATTTGGTCTAAACCCTGTTTTACTCAATAAATAGGTCACTGGTTCGCCCCGAAGCTTCGGGGCTGTTCCCGCTACAGAGAAAGAAAACCTGATCAGAAATGATCGGGTTTTTTTATGCCCTTTGGGCTTGAACAAGGTACAGGTTCGCCCCGAAGTTTCGTGGGCTGTTCCCGCTACAAGTAAAGCCTTTTGAAGCAATTCAGGAGGCTTTTTTTATGCCTTTGGGTTATATAGGTCGAAGCGAGAAGCTTCAACTAGTGGTGTTTTAATAAAAAAGACAGCCGTTAAGCTGCCTTGTTTATATCTAATGTCTCTCACTCCCTCGACTGCTTAATAAAAGCGTTTGCGAGCATTCGCAATTGCATTCGGTGTGGAATTACCCGCCCCAAGGTTCTGTAAAACTTAGGGAAAACGCCCGGAATAGACACTGGTTTTCTATTAAACATTCGGCTTAACGCATATTCGGCCACTTGCTCAGCCGTTTGCCTTGTTATTTTAGAAACAAAGCCCATGTTTGCATCGCGCTTAATCACTTCAGGGTTGGTAAGCACAGCCGCAGGACAAAGAATCGAAACGAAAACGTTAGAATCCTTCAATTCGTAACGAAGCGAATGAGAGAATGAACTCACAAATTTCTTACTGGCTGCATAAATGCCTTTGAATGGAATATCATAGTAAGAGGCCATGCTGGCCACATTTAAAATATATGCCTTATCAAGCTTTTGCATTTCGGGTAAAAAATGGTGGGTAAGCATTACCATAGCCACCATATTCAATTGCATTTGGCCAAAATAAAACTCTGCTTTTTTAGAAAGGAAGTCTCCAGAATTACCCAAACCAGCATTGTTTGCCAAAATATCAACTACAAAATTGTTCTTCTGGCACCATTGAAAAACCTCTTGAGGTGCTTCAGCGTCCATTAGGTTTACTCCCAAACAGTGGAATTCTTGATTCGGGTATTTAGTAGCTAATGCATTAGTTACTTCTTCAAGCTTAGGTTCTGGTAGTGCCACCAAGAGAACATTAAAACCTCTGGCTGCACAGTTTTCTGCAATAGCACGACCAATGCCATTACTAGAACCTGTTACTAATGCGAATTTCTTTGAATTTGTCATTTGTTGTCTGTTCTTAACCAATCTACCGTCTGCTGAATTCCACTCATGAGTGGTGTTATCTGGTAACCTAGTTCTTTTTGAGCTTTATCGCTTGAAACGCTCCATTTATACAGGTATTTTCTTACCCATCCTGGCGTTATCATAGGTTGTTTACCAAAATTTTCAGCTAAAAATAACTGAACCTTGCCGAAGGTAAGCATAACTCCCAAGGGCATTTTATAGAGCTTATATTTTTTACCACCAATCTCAGCAATCATATCAAAGAGCTCATGATAGGTAGCATCTTCGCCTCCAAGCAAGTAACGTTCCCCTGATTTTCCATGCTCCATGGCCAGCATGTGCCCACGAATTACATCTTCTACATACACATAATTGCCAGTGCTGAGCCCGTCACCTGGCATGAACTTCCATTTACCATCAATGTATTGCTTCACCAATTTGGTTACAGAATTACTCACATTGAGAGGCCCCGGACCATACACCCTTGTTGGGTTTACAATTACAATATGTTGTCCATCAGCAGCGCGCTGACGTATTTGTTCTTCCGATTGGTGTTTTGTGCTTTCGTAATCGGTAAAGAAATCAACCTGTCGTGGTGTATCTTCATTTACCGGGCCGTCAATGGCTGGGCCAATTACGCCTGCAGTTGAGGTAACCACTACTTTAGAAACGCCTTGGTTTTTGGCCGCATCTAAAATATTGGTGGTGCCATCAATATTCACTCTTTTAAAGGTATCGTCCTTGGCCCAAACGCTTGCAAAGGCCGCCAAATGATAAACCTCATCACAATTTTCCATACCCTTTTGCAAGGCATCAGTATGAAATAAGTCACCTTCTACGGTTTCAATATTGGGGTGAATTAATGTTTCAGCCTTGGCCTTAGATCGAACCAAAGCAGTTACTCTGTGCCCTTGTTCGGCTAAAGTGTGAGTCAATTTTTGACCGATAAAGCCTGTACTTCCGGTAATAAATATCTTTTTACTCATTAAATAACTTTCATATCAGGGTGATGCCTTAGCGAAAAGAAAAAATTGGACAGTGCCAAGGTAATGTGAACGAAAAAAGCCACCCAAATCGTTCCTGTTGTTAAAGTAATGAGGCAGAGCAACAGCCCCAATGGAACTGCCCCAATGGTTTCTTCTAAGTTTTTAGGCACATGTACTAAGGCATATAAAGCCGCATTCAATACAATAGCCGGCCATTCGCCCAGCAAGGGAACTGTAGCAAAAAGCAACAATCCTCTGAACATTAATTCGTAACCGAATAAATAAGACACCCAGGTGAAGGCGTTTTTTGCCACCATCACTTTTGTCCACTCCTTCTCCCTTACATTTGGGTAAAAGGCTAAGTTCTTTTCTTTTTTAGAATTGAAAAAATTCATCGGTACAATCACGGCAGCCAAACCTAAAATCCAATAAAGAGACGTGGCGTGATTCTTAAATGTTACTCCGTAATCAGCAGGGGTTTTATCTAAAATCACCATCATGATTATAGCCGGAATTACTCCGATAGTCATGGCTCCTAAGTACCTGAAATACCACAAGGCCTTTGTATTACCTCTTACTTCACCATATTTTTTAGCAAAACGCTCTTTAACTTTTGGCGAAATAGAAACGAAGTGATAGACACTAAATCCAATAGTGAGAAGGCCAATTGCTAAAATTGGTTCTAAAAAGGAAGGGTCCCAAATTGGAATTTGCATGCTGTTGCTACCGTTGAGTCAGATTGCAAAAATAAGAACATCTCTTACATTTACGTGTAGAACCATCTAAATTCAACATCATTTAACATTATGACCCGCTACTTTACACCCATCTTTCTTTTATTGTTTATCTCCTGCTCGGTATTGAGTGCTCAAGAAGAGCAAATCTCTGGTACAGAACTTTTAAATCGAAGCATTTCCTTTCATGACCCCAGCGGGCAATGGCAAAAAGTAAAAATGGAATTGGTGATTGATCAAGAAATGCCAAATGGGTCGGTTCGCCCCTCACATGTTATTATTGACAATCAGAAAGGAGCGTTTGAGTTATCGTTTGTAAAAGACAACCACTTATTTAACTGGAAAGTAGATGGACGAGACTCTACCGAATCATTTATGGATTACAGAGTAATTACGGATTCCGTAAGGGTCGATACGTTACAATTGAGCCCCGATAGGGCCAGAAGATGGAGAAACTATTATAGTTATTTATACGGCTTACCAATGAAGTTAAAGGACAAGGGAACGAATATTGACCCAGTGGTTCAAAGCACTACTTTTGACGGAAAGCCTGTTTTAGCACTCAAAGTCACCTATGATAAAAACGTAGGTTCCGACACTTGGTATTTCTATTTCCACCCAGAAACTTATGCTTTAGTAGGTTATCGTTTCTTTCATAACGAAGCCGAAAATGATGGCGAATACATTGTTATTGAAGGTTTAGAAATTCAGAATGGAATGCGAATTCCGATGCACAGGGCATGGTATACAAATAATGAAAATCGTTGGCTGGGAACAGACAGGTTTATTAGCCTAAAGCTAACGAGGAATTAGAAAAAGCTACTTCTTCTTTTTCAGCGAATTGATAAACTTTGCCCAAGCAAAAGGATTCAGCAGTGGATTTGTTGTTGGCCCCGAACGGTACTGCATCTGATTATATTGCTGATTCATCATGTACCTATAATTGGCATCAGGGCTACCCCCCATAGGCATGGTGAGCACCATTCGCTGTACAGCCTCAGGCGCAAAAGCATTCAGAACACTTTCTTGCTCTTCATTTAAATTCATGGCCAAAAATGCCTCTTTGAAAAGTTCTTCACTCGGAAAACGACTTACTTCTACATCAGGAAGTTGAGTAACCTCTTCTTCCATAGCCACAATAATGGTGTATTGATCGCCCACTGAATCAGGAACAACTATTTTACGGTCTTTAAAGCCTATGGAAGTGAATATCAGTGTATCGCCAGCGTAAAAAGCCTTGCTAAACCAACCTCTGTAATCTGAAACTGTTCCCCGGCCTGTTTTGAGGGCAAAAATATGAACTCCAAAAACCGTTTCGGTACTATCGGCATTCATAACAAGCCCCGAAAGTTGAACTACACCAGAATTATTATTCTGCGCAAAACCCTTTTGAGCACTGCAAAAAAGAAAAGCACAAAGCACAATGGCGCGTAGAGAATATGTGATTACAGTTTGTTTCAATATACTTGTGCTTTTGATTGTGTTCTACGTGAACTTAGACTTAAAGATAAGAAGATAGAACTTATTTTTTTTCGCTTCGCAATATTAACAATCAAAAAGGGGAATTGTGTTGGCTTAAACCAATTATTCTTCTCAATTTAACAATAATTAACCCCAGTCTTTCTTTGGTAGAAATCATTGAATAACAACGGATTTAAGCCATGAAAGCAAAGTCAATTCAATGAAACTCAAAAATTTTAGTCTTCCCTTTGGGGCGCAAATCTTTAAATCGTTATCTGACGAAGCTCGGGTAAGAATTCTTCACTTACTTTTGAAAAACGGAGAAATGACGATCTCTGACCTAGAACACATTTTAGATTACACCCAAACCAAAACTTCGAGACATGTTACTTATTTAAAGAATTCAAATATTGTGAATGCCCGCAAACACGACCAGTGGGTTTTTTATAGTATTAGAGAAGAAGTGGAACTAGTGATGATACAAATTTTCAATTTCTTGAATAAAGATGCTCGTTTACAAAAAGACCAAGAGACTTACGAAATACTTAAATCGAATCGTGAACTGGCCGAAAATAGAATTTCTAAACAAGGTTGGTCAATTTGAGTTTCCATAATTTCCATTCTTTATTTTGAAAAACTACCAACATATCTTTTTCGATTTGGACCATACCCTTTGGGATTATGACACCAACGCCATGACGGCCCTACACGAACTTTACGACCATTATAGGTTCGAGCACATTACTCATTTTGACAAAGACACTTTTGTACAGCACTTTTTTCAGGTGAACAACGAACTTTGGAGCCTTTTTAACAAACACCAAATTCAGCGCGAACAAATTAGAGAAAGAAGGTTTGCTACTATTTTTGAGAGATTAAATGCCAAACTCGACATTATACCGCAACAATTGGATTGTGAATATGTAGAACTCTGCCCAACTAAAGAGGCTGTTTTCGAAGGAGCTCACGATGTTTTAGATTACCTGAAAGAGCGCTATCAGCTACACATTATCACCAATGGTTTTGACGATGTGCAGACAATTAAAATGAAAAGCGCCAAGCTAGATCATTACTTTGATGTGATCGTAACTTCTGAAAACTCAAATTCCAGAAAACCCTCCGCTCCTATTTTTGAACAAGCCTTACAAAGGGCTGGTGCCAAGTTAAATGAGAGCATCATGATTGGCGATAACTTGGAATCAGACATTCAAGGCGCACGAAATTTTGGTATGGATCATATTTGGTTTAACCCGACCAAACTAACAAGCGATTTTCCGCCTACATACGAGATTCAAATGCTTAGCCAATTAAGGAACTTACTCTAGCCAATCGGGTTTTTAATCCATAGGCGAAACCTTATATTTGCCCAAGTCAATTTATGACCCTGAAATGCTTTGGGGAAAAAACAGAAAACAAATTCAAAAAAAGAAATTATGGCAACAGGATTCTTCAACGTACCTCCCGCTAGAAACGAACCAATAAAAAACTATGCGCCAGGCTCTCCTGAGCGTGAAAGCTTGCAGGCAGCTCTTGCCGAAGCGCGTTCGAAGCAAGTGGATATTCCGATGTTTATCGGGGGAAAAGAAGTGAGAACTGACAATAAATCTCCACTAAGCCCTCCACACGATCACCAACATATTTTAGGTTACTTTTCTAACGGAGATGCCTCTCATGTTTCGGCTGCGATTGACGCTGCCATGGCTGCAAAAAAAGATTGGGCCAACACAAGTTGGGAAAACAGAGCAAGTATTTTCTTGAAAGCTGCCGAGCTTATTGCAGGCCCTTATAGAGACAAATTGAACGCAGCAACCATGCTGGGTCAGTCTAAAAATGCTTACCAAGCAGAAATCGATTCGGCTTGTGAAATTGTAGATTTCTTAAGGTTCAATGTTCAGTACATGACCGAGATTTACAAGCAACAGCCCGATTCTGCACCAGGCATTTGGAACAGAGTAGAACAAAGACCATTAGAAGGTTTCGTGTTTGCCTTAACTCCATTCAACTTTACAGCTATTGCAGGTAACCTTCCTTCGGCACCAGCCATGATGGGTAATACCGTAGTTTGGAAACCTTCAAACACTCAAATTTATTCTGCGAATGTTTTGATGGAAGTTTTCCGCGAAGCAGGTGTTCCTGATGGCGTAATCAACCTTTTCTTTGTAGATGGCCCAACAGCAGGTGAGGTGATTTTCGAACATAAAGATTTTGGTGGAATTCACTTTACGGGTAGCACAGGTGTTTTCCAACATATTTGGAAAACCATTGGAAACAACATTTACAAGTACCGTTCTTACCCAAGAATTGTAGGCGAAACTGGTGGTAAAGATTTTATCATGGTGCACGAATCGTCTAAAGCAAAAGAAGTGGCGACCGCTATTTCTAGAGGTGCATTCGAATTCCAAGGTCAGAAATGTTCTGCCGCATCACGTGCATACATTCCTTCTAACCTTTGGGAAGATGTGAAGAACTATGTAATCGAAGATTTGAAGTCTTTCAAAATGGGCGGTACCGAAGATTTCAGCAACTTTATTAACGCTGTAATTGACGAAAAATCATTTGATAAAATTGCCAAATACATTGACGATGCCAAGGCAAGCGATAAAGTAGAAGTAATTGCGGGTGGTGGTTACGACAAATCGAAAGGTTACTTTATTGAGCCAACTGTACTGTTAACAACAGACCCTAAGTACACAACCATGTGCGAAGAGATCTTCGGCCCGGTAATTACAATTTATGTTTACGAGCCAAAAGATTACGAAGCTACTTTAGAATTGGTAGACAACACTTCGCCTTATGCATTAACGGGTGCGCTTTTCTCTGCTGATAGGTACGCGCTTGAGGTAGGAATTAAAGCCCTGGAAAACTCTGCAGGTAACTTCTACATTAATGATAAGCCAACCGGTGCCGTTGTAGGACAGCAGCCATTTGGTGGAGCTAGAGGTTCTGGCACAAACGACAAAGCAGGTTCAATGATCAACTTATTGCGCTGGGTTTCTCCGCGTTTGATCAAAGAAACTTTTGTAACGCCAACCGATTACAGATACCCGTTCTTGGGAGAGTAATTCTTAAATAACTATCTAAAAAGGCCTCTAGTGAGGCCTTTTTAGTTTTAAGGTTTATGATTTGCAATATGGGTACGACAGAAATATTCTCTCTGATTTTTAATAAATACCATTTGAAAAGAAATTAGTTAATAAATTGAGAGTTGAACGAATTAAACGGTAGAGCTTAACTTGATAACAGCTTTAAAAATGGAATTAAGCAGTCACTTGTTTTGGGATGTAGATCGGAAAACGGTTTCATACGACCAGCACAAATCATTTATTATTCCTCGGGTATTTATGAAGGGCACAATGGATGATTTTTGGGCTGTAGTTACTTATTATGGAAAAGAAGTTTGCCAAGAACAACTTGTCAATACACGATACCTCGATAACAAAACCCTTTCCTTCTGCTGTGTTTATTTTAATCTAGACCAAGAGCAATTCAGATGCTTCAAAGAAAAACAGTTGACACCGCAACACTGGAATTACTAATTGACCTGCAGGGGATTAATTCATTTCAAGGCTTTTTATTAGGTGGTGACACAGCCTTGGCATTAAAATTTGGTCACAGAATTTCTGTCGACCTTGATTTATTTACCACACAGCCTTTCGATACAGAAGAAGTAATTTCAGCCATCCGCCATAAATTTAAAGATCTATCTGTTTTAAACATGAGCAGAAACTCCTTAAGTCTGTCCGTTCAAGGGGTCAAGGTCGATGTTCTTTCTCATCAATATTCCTTATTACAACCACCTGAACTCATTGAAGATGTTCGTTCTGAGTACTCAAGATATTGCAGCCATGAAGCTTTCCGCAGTAGCACAGCGGGGAAGTAAAAAAGATTTTTTTGACTTGATTGAGTTATTGAATCATTACTCACTCCCCCAATTACTCGCTTTTTATGGCCAAAAGTATAGCGAAGAAAATTACTTCTATGTACTCAAGTCCATAACCTATTTTAAAGATGCTGAAGAAGAACCAAATCCTGTGATATTGAATAATACGAAATGGGAGAATGTGAAAAATAGAATTAGTCAGGCGGTTGAAAATCAAACAAAAACTAAAGAGTAAAACCACCTTATGGAACACAATAGAAAAGAAGTAGAAAATTACTTAAGCACCACCGTAGCTGAACTTTTGGCTCAACTTACACCAGAACAAAAACCTCTTTGGGGAAAAATGACTCCGCAACATATGGTTGAACATCTGATTGTGGTATACAAACTATCAATGGGTAGGTTTAGCGTGCCTGTGGTTTCTAAAGAAGAAGATTGGCCAAAGTTGAAAGAATACTTAATGAAGGACAGCCCCATGCGCAGAAATGTGCCAGCGCCCAACGGTAAAAGCGAGCTTCAGCCATTAAGATTCGCTGACCTTGAAGAGGCCAAACAGAAGTTCTATGAGGAAACAGAAATCTTCTTGAAGTTTTGTGAAGCCCAGCCCGAGTTTATCGCCAATCATCCTTATGGCGGCCCTTTAACGGCTCAAGAATGGTTGTTCTGCCATAAAAAACACATCAAACATCATCTTATTCAGTTTGAGCTTATTCCAGATTATGAATGATCTCGAACACTACAAACGATTAGAGCGACTATTTGATTCTGCCCCCTTGAACCAAGGAATTTTCGCTGGTTCTGAATTGAAGGTGAGTGACCGTGAAGCAACTTTGGAGCTCGCCATTGGGAGCCAATATTTTCATGCGGCCAATGCCATGCATGGCGCCATCTACTTCAAACTGCTAGACGACTCCGCTTATTTTGCTTCGGCTTCTGTAGAGAAAACCTTCTTCTTACTTACAAAATCTTACACTATCCACTTCAGACGTCCTGTTTTTGAAGATCGTTTAAAGGCCATTGGAAAAGTGATTTCAGTTAACCAAAAGGAAATTATCAGTAGTTCTGAAATCTATAATCAAGAAGGAAAACTCGTTGCTCATGGCGAAGGTGTTTTTGTGAGAGGGCCTAAGAGGTTGGAAGAGTTGCCAGGTTGACGTTTAGAGCTTATTGTTTCAAGTTCAATTCGTACGAAAGTACTTCGCGCTGCTTCTAGCAGTTATGTCATCCATCGGAATAAAGATCCGCTTATTCATCATTCACAGAATCAAATGGAATGCACATTACCTTTTCATCCTGACGAAGGAAGGATCTAGAAACCACTAGATATGACTCATAAAACCAACAGACTCTTTCGGTCTTCCCTTTCAGGGTAAGACGCTCAGAGTGACGGTCTGTTTGGCGTCATTCTGATGACGAGGTACGAGGAAGAAAGAATCCGTCTGTTATCTAACTCCTTCTCCTTCAAATTAACAAACTCTCTCGGTTTCTTTTTTCAAGCTTCAAACTCAGAATCACGGTAGTATTTAGCCATTCCACTCCCGAGGGTTTTCTTCCGCTCCCTTAAATGTCTTCAAAAAGGGTATGTAGCCCACGTACTTTTGGGTACAACAAAATTTACAAGACATGAGAAAATTCAAAACAACAATTCTGGTCACTTTATTAAGTATCATCAGTTTTCATCTGAAATCACAAGATCCCGGTTTAAACATTCGCGTAGTAGGTAAAGGTCAGCCTGTCGTGCTTATCCCAGGGCTTACTTGCTCTGGCGAAGTATGGGATTCTACCATCGAAGCCCTAGATGCAAACTTCGAGTACCACATCATCACCCTGCCGGGCTTTGCTGGAAATGCACCCCTTGCCGATCATGAAGGAAAGTACTTGGCCAAAATGAAAGATGAAGTAGTAAAATACATCCAGAAAGAAAAGTTAAAAAAGCCCATCATTATTGGTCATAGCTTGGGCGGATTTTTAGCATTGAACATTGGTATTCAGAACCCAGATCTTCCTTCAAAACTAGTAATTGTAGATGCGCTACCATTTATGACAGGTGTAATGATGCCCGGCATGACAGCAGAAGAGGCCAAGCCTATGGCCAAATCAATGAAAACGCAAGTAGTGGCTTCTGCCAGTCAACCACTTGAAGGAAGAAAAGCCTACCAGCGCCAAATGCTCACAAGTATGATTAATGATCCTGCGCAAATTGAAATTGCTACACAATGGGCAATTGACAGCGATCAGGAAACTGTAGGCGAGTCGATGTACGAAATGTATACGACAGACATTAGAGGCGAGCTTGGCAAAATAAAAGTACCAACCTTAGTATTAGGGGCATGGGTAGCGTATCAACCGATGGGTTCGACCCGAGAAAGCACTTTAAAACTTTATACAGATCAATATGCCAACTTAAAAGGAGTTCAAGTAGACATGACCGACATTGGCAACCACTTTATCATGTGGGATGATCCTGAATTCTTTCAGAATTGGTTGAAAAAGTTCTTATAAATTAGCCAAATGAAATAGCGTTCTAATTGATGAATTGAACGCTATTTCCTTCAATTTCGATAACGATGAAGCAATCAACACTCTACTGGATCTGCCAAATTTTTGGCTGGGCCATTTACTCTTTGTTTTCTGTAGGCATGATGTATGTTTTTGGCGGAACAGAGAGCATAACCCCCGACACATTAAAGCTACAGCTCATTATTGGAGTTTGTTTGATCTCTTTCTCTCACTTATTCCGAACGTTTATAAAAAAGAATGATTGGACACGACTAGCACTGAAATCCTTAATCCCAAAACTGATTTTAGGTGTTATTGTAGTGGCTTTTTTAGCCCAATCATTCATCCATTTACTTATTTATTACTTACTCCCTCTAAATAATATTGCTGCTTTCAGTTGGGTGAATTTTGTTGGGTATGTAGGAAGTGTTACCATCGTAATGGCCAGTTGGGCCACCCTCTATTTTGCTTACCACTTTATTCAACGCAACCGAAGAAGTGAGATTGAAAAACTTGAACTTACTACAGCCTTGCAAGAAGCAGAATTGGCCATTTTAAAAAATCAGATCAACCCTCATTTTCTGTTTAATGCGCTAAACAACATCAGATCACTTATTCTTTCCGACCCTGAAAAGGCGCGCTCTATGGTTACCCACATTTCGGAACTCTTGCGTTATTCCATCCAATTTAACGCAGCCGAAAAAGTAACACTGGGGCAGGAAGTGGCTATTGTAAAAGATTATTTGCAATTGGAGTCCATTCAGTTTAACGACCGATTGACCTATGCCTTTGAAATCGATGACAGCAGTTTAGACATCAAAATTCCTCCAATGGCCATTCAACTTTTGGTTGAAAATGCCATTAAACATGGGGTTTCTCAAATAACAACCGGGGGGAATATTTTGATCAGGTCGGTACTTGAAAATGACCACTTGCGCATTGAAGTTTGCAATAACGGCCAACTCAAGGAAAAAAGTAAACGCGAGGGAATTGGGCTAAAAAACCTGATCGAACGTTTAAAAATTCTGTTTGGCCATTTTGCTGAACTCAAAGTTGAAAACTCATCTGAAAATACCGTAACCGCATCGCTCAAAATTCCATTGTCATGAAAGCCCTAATTATAGACGATTCAAATTTGGCAAGGCAAGAACTTAAGCACTTGCTAAAAAACAGAGATGATGTTCAAGTAATTGGCGAAGCCGAAAACGCTGACGAAGCAATAGAAAAAATTCTCGACCTAAAGCCCGAACTGCTTTTCCTTGATATTCAGATGCCGGGCAAAGATGGCTTTGAATTACTTCAGGAATTGGAAGATGCCCCAGAAGTTATTTTCACCACAGCCTTCGACCATTATGCCATGAAGGCTTTTGATCATAATGCGCTCGATTACCTTCAGAAACCTATTAAAGACGATCGTTTGGCTTTAGCGCTAGAAAAAGCAGCCGCAAAAATTAGAAAGCGTGCCTCAGATGCAAAAGACAAAAATGTATTGGGATTGAATAGCCAGGTTTTTGTGAAAGATGGCGAAACCTGCTGGTTTGTAGATTTAGCAGAAATTCGAATCTTAGAAATTATGGGAAGTTACACCCGCATTTTCTTCAAAGACCAAAAACCCATGATTCCGCGGTCGCTCAATTATATGGAATCACGCTTAGACCCTGAAGTATTCTTTCGGGCCAATCGCCAACAAATTATCAATCTAAAATACATTCAGCGTATTGAACCTTGGTTTAGCGGTACCCTAAAAGTCTATTTAAAGGATGGGGAAGAAATTGAAGTTTCTCGCAGGCAAAGCATCAAGTTTAGGGAGGTAATGAGCTTTTAAAAGAAAAATTGATTTTCTCTTTTGAGTCTCACTAAAAAATCAATATTTCAAAAACCCCCTGTTTATCAATAAGGTAACACCATTTAAGGCTTATACTTTAGAAATTGGCTTCCGCATAGGGTCATCAATAAAAAAGTAATTCTGATTTTTTTTCTCCTCCTAAATCCAGTCGTGCATAGGGCTCCGTATGTATGACCGAAATCAAAAACAATTATCTAATGAAAAAGAAAATCATACAATTACTGATGATCGCGTTTTTCGCCATAGGAGCAAATTCAATTCAAGCCCAAAGCACCGTAATGGTGGGGGGAGAAAAGATGTACCCTATGAAGAACATTATTGAAAACGCAGTCAATTCTAAAGATCACACCACCCTAGTTGCCGCAGTAAAAGCAGCGGGTTTGGTAGAGACCTTGCAAAGCGCAGGACCATTTACGGTTTTTGCACCCACCAATGCAGCATTTAACAAATTACCAGAAGGAACGGTAGCAACGCTATTGAAACCTGAAAACAAGCAAATGCTGACTCAAGTACTTACTTACCATGTAGTGGCAGGTAAAATGGACTCAAAGGCCATTATGAAAGCCATTAAAAAAGGCAATGGCATGGCAGAATTAAAAACTGTGAGCGGAGGCGTATTAGTGGCCAAAATGAACGGTGAAAAGAACATTACATTAACTGATGAGAAAGGAAACTCATCTAACATTTCCCTGTACGATGTGTATCAGTCCAATGGAGTTATCCATGTAATCGACTCGGTCGTACTTCCTAAGTAAACCATCAAATTTAACATAACTATTTAAAAATCAGATTGATAAAATATCAATCCGGGATTCTTATTGTCAAAAATTAATAACATTATGAAAAGAAAAGCAGTAATCACCCTCGGTAGTTTGGCACTAATTGCCACAGTCTACCTTTTCGCAGCGGATCATATTGATGCCCCTGGCGTTGCAAGTACATCTTCGGATATCACAGACTTTTACGCATTCCAAAGCCCTGAAACCAGCTCGAACGTAGTGTTTGTAGCCAACCTTCAAGGTCTATTATCTCCATCAGCTTCTGCATCGGCAAATTTTGACGAGAACGTAATGGTTGAATTCAATATAGACAATACTGGCGATGCTGTTGAAGACCTTGTTATTCAGTGTACTTTCAAAGACGGTAAAGTTTATGTGTATGGCCCAATGGCGCCAACAAGAACAGGCTTAACTTCTACAATTGTTTCTTCCATGACACCGACAGCATCAGCAAACATTACGGCCTATGGCTCAAATGCTACAGTTGGAACAGCTGGTGGAATGAAAGTTTTCGCTGGCCCAAGAGATGATCCATTCTTTATGGACTTTGCTCAGTATGGTGAAATTATCGCAGGAAACGCAACAAGTTTCAACAATCCAGGAGCAGATACTTTTGCAGGTACCAATGTAATGTCTGTTGTAGTTGAAGTTCCAAAGTCTGCTGTAGGTGGATCAGGCACCATCAATACTTGGGTAACCAGTAACAGAAAGCAATAATTTTTAACCAGAAAAAGATACTAAGATGAAAAAGACATATTTAAACAAATTTTGGGCAGTAGCCGCAGTTTGCACACTTGCCCTAGGAACTTTATCATGTGGTGACGATGACGGAGAAATGACTCCAGAAACTTCAACTACATATGTACAAGAAGATCAAATGGGTAGACCTGCCATCAATACAGTATTTGTATCGGCTGATAAGAAGGACGAATTCAATACTACCATTCCTTCTATGCAAGGCGCTGCATTCCAGTCGGCATTTCAAGCTAAACTTTTGGCTTTAAACCCGAATTACACTACCAACTTATTAACCTTTGATGCAGCTACTTTTACAGGTGCTTTAGCAACAGATGTTTTGAGTGTATCATTAGATGGAACAACCACTTTCTACGATGGAACAAACGTGTTAACTGGTAGGGCTTTGGCCGATGACGTAATTACAGTAGAGTTAATTCTGATCTTTGGTGGTCCGAATGCGACTGACAACCCAGGATTAACAGATGACAATGTAAGCTCAAACGACAAAGCATTCTTGTCTACTTTCCCTTACTTGGCCACACCTTGGTAAGCAATAAATAAATAGTAGCAGTCTTTAATTTCAGTATAGCCAACAGACCCTGAGACATCCCGAATTGTCGAGACAGGGTGACTGTATCGAATTTCAAGACTGCTCTTTTTCTCACCTCAAAAGCTATAATCATGAAAAATCTAATTTGGCTATTCCTTAGCTTCACTGTTCTTTCTTGTCAAAGCAAAGTGTCAGAACAAAAAATTGCCGATTCGGCAGATTACGATCAGTTTCTACAAGCGCAACCATCACAGCAATCTTTAGAAACTTTGAATGAAGAAATTAACTTCTGGGAAAATAAACTTTCTAGTTCTCCCAAAAATGTTACTTACATCAATAAGCTAGCAGGCTTAAAAAGCCGACAGTTTAGGCTCGATGGTTCAGTGGAAAATATCCACATTTCAGACAGTCTTTACAAAAAAGCTATTGAATTAAATCCCTTTAGCAACGCGGGCTTATATCAAGCGCTGAGCGGAAACTCCATTACCAAACATGAGTTTGTCGAGGCAAAAAAATACGCTGAAATGGCTTTGGCCGAAGGCGATAAAAAAACAAGCAGCTATTATTTACTCTTTGATGCCCTCATGGAATTGGGAGAGTACCAAAGAGCAACGGGAATCTTGAACATGCAGGAAAACAAATCATCTTTCGATTACCTAGTACGTGCCTCAAAATTGGCCGATCACAACGGAGATTTAGATCAGGCCATCGTACTTATGGAACAAGCGTTTGAAAGAGTAAAGGCAGATAATGCACTTTTCAGTTGGGCAAAATCAAACCTTGGCGACATGTATGGCCATGCTGGAAGAATTCAAGACTCTTACAATGCCTACCTAGAAGTATTGAACAAGAATCCGGAACACTGGCATTCATTACAGGGCATTGCTTGGATTAACTTTGCCCATGATAAAAATACGAGTGAAGCCAAAAGAATTTTAAACAAGGTGAAAGCGCATGTAAATGATCCTCAGATCAATTTTATACTGGCCGAAATTGCCGAATACGAAAACAATGAAGCACTTTCTACAGAATTGAAAAAAGCATACTACGCACAAGCTTCATCTCCCGAATATTTAGGTATGTATAACAAGTACCTTATTCTTTTAGAGGCTGAAGATTTAAGAATGCAAGATGCGGCCTTAACAAGGGCAACTGCCGAACAAGAAAAGAGGCCAACGCCTGAAATGTATGACTTGCTTGCCTGGTCTTATTTTCAAAAAGGCGACCATAAAAAAGCCTTAGAACTGGCTACTGCTCATATTGAAAATAAGACTTCTCACCCTGAAGTACTTTATCACTTGGGAGTAATCTTCAAAATGAACAATTTTGCGAAAAAAGGTAACACTTACTTAAAAGAAGCCTTAGAAAGCACTTTTGAGCTAGGCCCTTTAACTACTGCAAAAATCGAAAAAGCACTAAAAAGCTAAATGACCAAGCTTGTCGCCACCGGACTTCTAATCACCTACGTGATCATACTCTTTGGGTATGGGGCAGCGACAGCAAGCCATAGTTTTTTACATGCAATTGAAAATCCATTTCATAGCCATGGTCATGCTCATAAACACGAGCAAGACCATGGACATGAGGAGGAAAAAGACGAAAGTCATCATCATGAACACGACACTGTTGCTGAAAATGAAAATCATCATGCAGTAGACAGTAATCACGATCATATTGAAACCCAAGCCAATAACAATAAGCACAACATTGAAGATCACACTTTGGGTTTTAACAAACTGAATAGTCAGGATCAAGATGTTTCACCAACCGAAACTTTAAATCCTCTTTTCATTTTCGTTTATACACAGTCCAGTAATTCAACTGAGCATCTTGCTATTAACTTCAAGCTTTCAGAAACAGAGCATCATTATTTAAGCCTTTACAAAAGTTTAGACACAGAACCGGTTACTCCTCCGCCTCCAACCATTTGTTAATTCCTCGAAAAGCCAACTCATCTGTTGGCTACTAAATCAAATCATTAATTGAGCACAGAACTTTCATGTCCTGAACAGGATACGAATGTCTAATAACATCAATCTGTCGCTCATGAGGCTTTAACATTAACAACATGAAATTTAAATTCATCATAGTATTGCTGTGTCTAATTACCAGCAGTCTGGCTGCCCAAACAGGAGAAATCAAGGGCACAATTATAGATCAAGATTCTGGCGAACCTTTAGTAGGTGCCAGCGTTGCCATAGCACAAACAAGTATAGGAGCGGCCGCAAATAGTTACGGAAAATTTTCTATTCAAAACCTTAAAACTGGTGAGTATGAATTGGAAATCAGTTTTGTTGGCTTTGAAAAACTCAGCAAAAAAGTAATGGTAACAGAAGGTAGTTCAACTCAAGTTGAGCTCTCACTTAAACCTTCTGCCCTTTCTCTTGGCGATGTTCAAGTAACTCAAAACTTAGCCCAAAATGCCTCAACTATTTCAGCATTGGACATTGAACTTAGGCCCATTAGTACTTCGCAAGATGTACTGAAAATTGTACCAGGCCTTTTTATTGCCCAGCATGCCGGAGGAGGTAAAGCTGAGCAAATTTTTCTACGCGGCTTCGACATCGACCACGGAACCGACATTGCCCTTTCCGTAGATGGAATGCCCGTGAATATGGTCTCGCATGCCCATGGTCAAGGCTATTCTGATTTGCACTTTGTAATTCCAGAAACCATAGAGCGTGTTGCCTTTGATAAAGGACCATATTATGCCAACAAAGGAGATTTTAATACTGCGGGCTTTGCTGCCTTCAGCACTAAAAAACGATTGGAGTCTAATTTATTCAAAGTTGAAGGCGGTCAGTTCGGTACTTTCAGAACGGTTGGTCTTTTCAACTTACTAGAACCAAAAACTACCAAAGACCCAAGCCTCTATTTGGCTACGGAATACTTTCGTACCAATGGTTATTTTGAAAGCTCACAGAATTTTAATCGATTCAATACCCTTTTAAAATATCACCAACGACTTTCAGACAATAAAACTTTAGAGCTATCAACTTCTGCTTTTACCAGCAGTTGGGATGCTTCGGGACAAATACCTATAAGAGCAATTGAGAGCGGACAGATTTCAAGGTTTGGAGCTATTGACGATACTGAAGGAGGAAATACCAGTCGCGTGAATTTGAATGCCAAACTCACAACCGATTTATCGGATGGGGGAATTATTGAAAATCAGGTTTTTATGTCGAAGTATGACTTCAAACTGGTTTCTAATTTCACATTCTTCTTAAACGACCCAATCAATGGTGATCAAATAACCCAAAGCGAAGACCGCCAGATTTATGGCAGTAACAATAGCTACTGGAACAACTGGAGTTTGTTTGGATTAAAAGCCTCCACCGAATTCGGAACAGGTTTTAGGTACGATCAGGTGAATGATATTCGCCTTTCAAGAACATTGAACAGAAGAGAAATATTATCGGATTTGGCCCGAGGAGACATTAGGGAATCAAGCGTTTACTTCTATGCCGAAGAGCAATTGGATCTAACAAAAAGACTTTCTTTAACCGCAGGTTTAAGATACGATTATTTCACTTTTGACTACGTAGATGCGCTTACCCCTACTTATAACAGGCAAGTAGAAAACAAAGGAATACTAACTCCAAAATTTAAGTTGAGCTATGAGGCTGGCAACAATCTAAACATTTACGTAAAATCTGGAATTGGCTACCACTCCAATGATACACGCGTAGTGGTTGCTCAAAATGGAAGTGATATTCTTCCAAAAGCCTATGGCGTTGACTTGGGTACACTTTGGAAACCTACCGAAAACCTTTTGGTGAACGTAGCCTTATGGCGACTAGATTTGGCTCAAGAGTTTGTGTATGTAGGAGATGAAGGTGTAGTTGAAGCTGGAGGTAAAACTCAGCGACAGGGAGTAGACTTAACTGTTCGTTATCAGCTTACGCCTTCTTTATATGCCAATATGGATTTGAATTATACAGACCCGAAATCGGTAGATGAAGCGGAAGGGCAAGATTATATTCCATTAGCCCCTACTTTCACCAGCATTGGTGGGTTGAATTATGAAGGAAAAAAAGGGTTTAGAGGAAGTTTACGCTACCGCTATTTAGATGACAGGGCAGCCAATGAAGACAATAGCGTAGTTGCCAAAGGGTATTTCCTTATGGATGCTGTTTTGAACTATGAAGTTGGCGCATTCGACTTTGGAATTGCTGTAGAAAACGTTTTAAACACCGAATGGAGAGAAGCGCAATTCGATACAGAGTCGAGATTGCGAAATGAAGCCCAGTCTGTTAGTGAAATACACTTTACACCAGGCACACCCTTTCAAGCCAGATTATCTGTTGCTGTTAAATTCTAAATGAACTTGGTCTTTGACAAGGGAATTCAAGCAATTGATTTTCTGATGGGAGTCTCACCGTATGGTGAGGCTCTTTTTTTTGAAACCTCTTGGAGGGTTAAAGCCGATGAATGCAAATTGTATATTCGTATTACAATAAAGCCCACTAACAAACCCTCCAAGAGTTAAATATTGTTTACCCTTTCTTTTTACCAGCCACTAGCACAATCGCACCAATTACGGCCAATACGCCACCAGTAATTGGCGACCAATAAATAGGGTTGTTTTCTTTCTTATTGATTTCAACAACGCCTAAATCAACTACCTCCTCTTTGGTAACTAAGTTGACTCCAGTGAAAATTGTCATTAAAATTCCGCCTACGAGTAATATGATTCCTATGGTTTTCATTTTTCTTTGATTTGGTAATGAAAACTAATTGGCAATTAGTGCTCCAATGTGTTTAAAGCATTTCAGAGCAGTTTTTAGTTTAGTAGGTTGTAGATTTTATTACCCAGATGCATTCAGATTTCTCACTTTTAAAGAGGGGAAGCACTAAATTATAGATAGTTTAATCAAACGGACTCTTTCGCTCTTGCATAAAAAGCAAATCGCTACCGATGACGTATTTTTCAAACA
>NZ_JSVA01000049.1:0-2293 GCF_001267955.1 Roseivirga seohaensis subsp. aquiponti | reverse complement strand
AGTGACAGTGGTTGACAATACTGCCCCTGTTGTAATTACTCAGAATATTTCTGTATCGCTGAATGCTAGCGGAAACGCAATCATCTCTGCTACTCAGATCAACAACGGTTCTTCTGATAACTGTGGAATTGCAAGTATGACGTTAAACAAAACAAGCTTCGACTGTTCTAACCTTGGTGATAACACTGTAACCTTAACGGTAACTGATAACAACGGAAATACTAGCACTAAAACGGCTACTGTGACCATTGTTGACGACATCGCCCCTACTGTTCTTGCGAAAAACATCACTGTAGCGCTTGATGCTAATGGAATCGTTAACATTACAGCCGCTCAAATAGACAACGGTTCTTCTGATAATTGCAATCTTACATTAACTGTTGACAAGGCTTCATTTAGCTGTAATGATATCGGTACGCAAACTGTAATATTGACTGGAACAGACGCCAGTGGAAACACTGCCTCTGCCACAGCAACCGTAACTATTATCGACAATACCGCTCCAGTAATCACTGTTAATAACAGTATTACTGTTGAATTAAACGACAATGGAAACGCCACAATTACACAAAGTCAAGTTGTGACTTCTGTTGGAAATGACAACTGCGGAAGCGTGAACATTACTATTTCTAAAACTAGCTTTGACTGCGCTGACTTAGGTACAAACACTATTACTGTAACAGCTACAGATGCTAGTGGAAATGTAACCACCGAAACAGTAAACGTAACTGTGGTAGACTCTTCTGCCCCTGTATTTACTAATCCAACTTCAGGCTCAGTAATTAGTCAAAACCCAACAGCTCCAGCAATGGACTTTAATGTCTTTGTTAGAAATAATGTCTCATTCAAAAATAATGAAACAGAAGGCGCTGTTGCACTGGGAGGCGATCTGTCAATTAACGGTAGTTATCAGGTTTCTACCAATAGTAAAGGTAGCTTCAAAGTAGGTAATGTACCTGTAACACTTGTTGTAGGTGGAAAAGTAAACTACAACAATGGAAACTCCCTTCAGGTAAACCAAAATGGATATGTTAAAATTGGTAATGCCAACGGGTCTAAAGTATGGTACCAAGATCAGAATGGTGCTAACTCTCCTATTCGTATTACTAAGGATAACAACTACAATAGCAGCCCAAGACTTCACTTGCAAGCTAATGCTCAGCAACTTGGAGTGAGCGCTTCTAACAATCCGATTTTCCAATCTAACGTGATTGACTTTGACGCTGCTTTCGCTCAATTTGAAGCGAGTGCGTTATCAATGAGCCAGTTGGTTAACAATGCTAACTTGACTAACCCTAACGGACAGCCAATAAGCAATACTAACTTGCCAAATCAAGTAAAAATCAATTTACAAGATGGTTTAAACGTATTGAACGTAACTGGGGCAGACCTTAACAATGTGTCAGTCTTCACTTTTAATAACCAGCCAAGCCAAAGCAAAATATTGATTGTTAATGTTAACAACCCTGGTACTTTCAACTGGAACGTATATAATACTGGAGGAATTGGAGAGCACGTTTCACCATACATCCTTTACAACTTCTACAATAGTACAACTGTTAAAATTCAAGGAAACGGCTCTATTATAGGTACTGTATTCGCTCCTTTTGCTTTCATTAATAAGACAAGTCATAACAACATATCTGGTCAGGTAATTGGTAAATCATTTACACAACTATCTGGTGAAAACCACATGTTCGGTTTCAGTGGAACAATCACTAGTGGAACAACTACAGAGATCGAAGAAGGTAGTACAGTAGTTAGAAATGCAGATGATTGTACTTATGAAGTACAAGGTTCTGAGTTTACTCCTGCGGTAACTGATAACGGTTGTGCAGATGTTACACTAACTTATGCCTTAACTGGTGCTACCACTGGTGCGGGAACTGACTTATCTGGAGTAAGCCTCAATGTGGGACAAACAGTAATTACATGGACAGCTACTGACGGAAGTAACACAACTACCTTTAGTATAACTGTGGATGTAGAAGACAATACTGCCCCTACTGTTCTTGCAAAAAACATTACTGTTGCGCTTGATGCCAACGGAAATGCAAATATCACCGCTGCCGATATTGACAATGGTTCTTCTGACAACTGTAACCTCACTTTATCTATTGATAAAACTTCATTTGATTGCTCTAAAGTTGGTGCGCAGACTGTTACCTTGACTGGAACCGATGCGAGCGGAAACACTGCTTCGTTTACCGCTACAGTGACTGTGGTTGACAATACTGCTCCTGCTGTAATCACCCAGAATATTTCAGTGTCGCTGAATGCTAGCGGAAACGCA
>NZ_JSVA01000048.1:0-941 GCF_001267955.1 Roseivirga seohaensis subsp. aquiponti | reverse complement strand
GCTGGATGAACTTAAACTCTATCCCATTTATTTTACTCCACTCTTTAGAGAGCTTTGCTATAAATTCAGGACCATTATCCATGCGTATGCGCTCAGGCTTACCGTGCTTATTGATCAGGTGATTGAGCACCCAAACAACTCTGCTGCTCTTTAGTGAGTAATCGGTTTCTATAAACAGTACTTCGCGGTTGTAATCGTCTATTACATTAAAGGTTCTAAACTTACGACCGTTGCTTAGCACATCATGTACAAAATCTATGCTCCAGGTGTGATTGAACACCTCGGGTACTACAATAACCTCCTTAACTCGTGCAGGAAGCCGTTTCTTATATTTTCTGCGCAAAGGCAGACCCATCTGCTTATATACCCTGTGCAAACGCTTGTGGTTTACTATTATAGATTTGTTACGCAAGCGATGGTAGCACTTCCAAAAACCTTCTCTGGGGTGTGATACGCTTAGCTCGCTCAACGCTTCTATTAGTGTTGAATCATCTTTAACTGAACGATAGTCCAGACTGCTTCTACTGGTCTTTAAAATACGGCATGCCTTGCTTCTGCCGTGGGGGTAGTTTTCTTTTAGCTCGACTACAATCGCTCGTTTTTGGCAAGGCCTTAAAGCTTTTTTTCAATAATGTATTTAGCCATGTCCAGCTCTAGAGCCAGATCTGCGTACATCCGCTTTAACTTCGCGTTTTCTTCTTCAAGCTTTTTTACCTTCTTCAGCTCGCTAGCCTCCATGCCTCCGTAGCGCTGCCGCCACTTGTAAAACGTGGCCTTGGATACTCCATATTCTCGCGATAGCGTCTCTACATCTTTGCCTAAATCAAACTCCTTTAAAACCTTGGCTATTTGGGTCGGGGTGAATTTGCTCTTTCTCATATTACAGTTATTAAAATTAGAAATTCTACTTTTAAACTGTACTAGTTTTGGGGGAGCTTACA
>NZ_JSVA01000047.1:0-732 GCF_001267955.1 Roseivirga seohaensis subsp. aquiponti | reverse complement strand
TTGCTTCGTCACCTTTCTTTGCTATCGCAAGAAAGCCTTCTCGCAACGCTTGCGCTATTGCTTCAGCGAAGGCACAATGACGATTCTAAATTAAATTCTTTAGCTCCTTCAATCTCTCCACATCTTTCAGCCCAGGCCCAATCTCAAACTTTGAGTTGACATCAATGGCATAAGGTTGAACTTTCAAATCGCTTAACGATTCAATGTTTTCTAGGTCAATTCCTCCACTTAAAAAGTAGGGAATTGCACCATCGTATTCATTCAATAATCCCCAGTTAAACAGCTCTCCATTCCCTCCTCTTTCTTTTCCTTTGGTATCGAAAAGAAAGAAATCAACGTGAGGCTTATATGGCTCCAATACACCGAAATCAAAGCTTTCCCCTACAGAAAACACCTTCATCACCTTAACTCCACTCGTTTTTAGGTCAGAACAGTATTTTGGTGATTCGTCACCGTGTAGCTGTATTAAACCTAACCCAAACTGAGCTACTTTCTCTTTCACAAAACCCAAGTCCGCATTAACAAACACACCTACCTTTTCTGTACTGGAAGGAAAAGCATTTAACAACTGAGCATCCAAACCATCCGCGACATCACGTTTTGATTTTCCGTAGAAAATAAAGCCCATATAGTCAGGCTGTAGCTTTAACAGCTCACTGATATTGGTGCTTTCTCGCATGCCGCAGACTTTTAGTTTCATGGTTGTTAATCAGTTATCAGTTATCAGTTATC
>NZ_JSVA01000046.1:0-1225 GCF_001267955.1 Roseivirga seohaensis subsp. aquiponti | reverse complement strand
TGTCCCGTCCTGAAATAGCGTTACACAAAAAGTAATGTTATGAAAGAAGACAATGAAAGAGAGTATGTTAAGCGTACACAGCGAGACTACAGTTACGCTTTTAAATTGAGTGTAGTAAAAGAGATTGAAAACGGAGAATTAGGAATAAAAGCCGCAGCAAGGAAGTACGGTATTCAGTCCCATTCGACTGTAACCAATTGGCTGAGAAAATTTGGTAGCTTTGATTGGGTGAACAAATCAACAATGCAGATGCCTAAATCAAAGGATCAACGACTTTTAGAACTAGAGCAGAAAGTGCTTTTACTTGAAAAGCAGAAAAAGGAACTTGAAAAGCGAGTCGAAACATCAGACAAGAAGGTGATTTTCTTTGATATGATGATAGATATCGCTGAAGAGGAGTTTAAAATCCCTATCAGAAAAAAGTCTTTACCCGAACAGTTGATCGCTTCAAAGTCGAGCAAAAAGAAGGCTTAACGGCCACCTGTAGGTTGTTCGGGGTCAATAGACAGGTTTATTACCGAAGTATAAATAGAGAAAGAAATAGGCAGCAAATAGCCACTGAAGTGGTGGCTATGGTCGAGCAAGTCCGGATGAGAATGCCTCGTTTGGGCACAAGGAAGCTATATCACCTTCTAGAGGAAAGGCTAAGTCCTCTTGGGGTGGGTAGGGACAGATTATTTGCTATCATGAAGGCCAATAACCTTCAAATTACTCCTAAAAGACAATACCACATTACAACAGACTCTCACCATCGTTTCAGGAAACATAAAAACCTGATCGAATCATTAGAGATCAATAGGCCTGAACAGGTTTGGGTATCTGATATTACCTATATCGGCACCAGAGTCAACCCAATGTACTTGTCGTTGGTCACTGATGCTTATTCAAAAACAATAATGGGCTTCAATGTATCAAAGAGTCTAGACGCATCAGGAGTTGTGCCTGCAATGGAACAAGCACTTGAAAAGCGCATATACCCTGAGCAGAGGCTTATTCACCATTCCGACAGAGGTTTGCAATATTGCTGTGACGCCTATCAGGAGCTGCTCAGTAAACACCAAGTAGCTTGCAGTATGACTGAAAGTTATGATCCTTATCAAAACGCAGTTGCTGAAAGAATCAATGGAATATTGAAACATGAATTTATATTGGGCATTACAACGAGTGATCTAAAGCTCATGCAGAAACTTATCGACCAGTCTGTCTATATATACAATGAAGAAAG
>NZ_JSVA01000045.1:0-255 GCF_001267955.1 Roseivirga seohaensis subsp. aquiponti | reverse complement strand
AACTGCGACAGTAACCATTACTTTTAGTGAAGCGGTAACAGGCTTTGCGAACGCTGATCTAACGATAGCAAACGGAACACTGAGCGCAGTAAGCTCAGCCGATGGTGGAATTACGTGGACAGCCACATTTACCCCAACAGCCGGAGTAACAGACGCCACCAACGTGATTACCTTGGACAACACGGGAGTAAGCGATGCGGCAGGTAATGCAGGGACAGGCACTACGGATTCAGGCAATTATGCTATCGACACGGC
>NZ_JSVA01000044.1:0-262 GCF_001267955.1 Roseivirga seohaensis subsp. aquiponti | reverse complement strand
AAAGATGCAGCCGGCAATGACGCCACCTTAACCTTAGCCGCCCCGGGAGCAGCCAACTCATTAGGTAACAATAAAGCCTTGGTAGTTGAAGCCTTCCCAACGGTAACCTTATCAGTAAGCAACACTACAATAGCAGAAGCAGCGGGAACCTCAACGATCACCGCTACTTTATCAGCCGTATCGAGCCAAGACGTAACGGTAACACTAGCTTACTCAGGAACAGCCACTAGTGGTATCGATTATAACAATACAGCCAGTACAA